>CALMYC010000266.1 GCA_937873385.1 uncultured Flavobacteriales bacterium
TGAGCAGGAGGGCACCTATCCCCTTCCTGAGGCACAAACGGACCGCTTCATGCTGAAGGTGGTGCTGGACTACCCGCGCAAGGAGGAGGAACGCGCCATCATCCGCCAGAACACCTCGGCCGCGATGCGCACACCGGTGCAGAAAGTGATCCATCCCAATGACATCATCAACGCCCGCAAGCTGGTACGCGAGGTGTACATGGATGAAAAGATCGAGCAGTACATCGTGGACATCGTTTATGCCACCCGCAAGCCGGAGCAATACCGCCTGAACGACCTGGCCTCCCTGATCAGCTTTGGTGGAAGCCCGCGCGCCAGCATCAACATGGCGCTGGGCGCGAAGGCTTACGCCTTCACCAAGCGGCGCGGCTACGTGATCCCGGAAGACGTACGAGCCGTGTGCCCCGACGTGATGCGGCACCGCATCGGGCTTACCTACGAGGCCGAGGCGGAGAACATCACCGTGGGCGAGATCATCGACAGGGTGCTGAACACGGTGGAGGTGCCCTGAGCACTTGCCGTTTGTAAGTTGCCAGGCTGCCGACGCGCTCCGGCACCAGTCCTAATCGTCGATCACCAGCAACCAAACACTGATCTTCCATCGCCACTCCCCAACATACCAAGGACCTCATCAAGAAGGTGCGGACCATCGAACTGAAAACGCGCGGTCTGAGCGACCACATCTTCAGCGGTGAGTACCATAGCGCCTTCAAGGGGCGCGGCATGGCGTTCAGTGAGGTGCGCGAATACGTGCCGGGAGACGAAGTGCGTGCTATTGATTGGAACGTGACCGCACGGCTGGGCCATCCCTTCATCAAGATCTTCGAAGAGGAACGTGAACTGACCGTGATGCTCGTGGCGGACGTAAGCGGCAGCGGGGATTTCGGCACCGTGAACCAACTGAAGCGGGAGCTGATCACGGAGGCCTGTGCCACCATCGCATTCAGCGCCATCCAGAACAACGACAAGGTAGGGCTGATCCTGTTCACCGATCAGGTGGAACTCTTCATCCCCCCGAAAAAGGGGCGCGGCCACATCCTGCGCATTGTGCGTGAGCTATTGGAATTCCGACCGGCTTCCAAAGGCACCAACATTACCGGTGCGTTGAAGTATTTGAACAACGTGATCAAAAAGCGCAGCATCGCCTTCCTGATCAGCGACATGATGGACGAAGGCTATGACGATGCCCTGAAGATCGCAAACCGCCGCCACGACCTCGTGGTCCTGCGCACCACGGACCCGCGCGAGTCCGAGCTTCCCAACATGGGACTTGTGCAATTCAAGGATCCGGAAACCGGCACGGCGCAATGGGTGAACACGAGAAGCAAGACCGTGCGTGAGCACTACCGCGCCCAAGCACTGAAGCACCAGGCCCGCTCGCGTGACGCACTCCGCCGCGCGGGAGTGGACCACGCCGTGATCAGCACGCGCGACGGCTACGTGAAGCCCCTGATGAACCTATTCCGCCAACGGGACTGATGACGGCAAGGGCGCGGATCATAGACCGGCGACACCGGGCCGCATTCCGCACTGCGGGGCTGGTGGTCTGCTCGGCCACGTTGTTGGCCACCATGGCAAATGCCCAGGAGGTGAAGCCCCACGCTTCGCTGGACACCAACCAGATCCTGATCGGCCAGCAGGCGCATGTGGAACTCACCGTGACCTACCGCGCCGACAAGGGTTCCATGAACATCCAGTGGCCTGCGATCGCGGACACCATCACCGCCAAGGTGCCCATCCTGCACGACAGTCACGTGGACACCATCCTTCCCGACCGGGCGGGTGACCCATACTTATTGGAACAGGTGCGCACGCTCACCATCACTTCGTGGGATTCCGGCTACTGGGCGATACCACCCTTCCATTTCATCATCAACGGCGATACCGTGGGCACCGACCCGCTGCTGCTCACCGTGCACACGGTGCCCGTGGACACCACGCAAGCCTTCCGCGACATCAAGGAGATCTACACCGTGCCCTTCAGCCTATGGGCCTGGCTGCAGGACCATTGGCCCTGGATCGCGGGGGGGGCGGCCATCGTGGCCGTCCTGACGGCATTGGTCCTTTTCCTGATCAAGAGGAAACACCGCCCGAAACCGGCGGTACCTGAAGCACCTAAGGCGCCGCTCCACGTGCGCACGCTGCTCGCCCTGGAAGCGCTTCAACAGAAAAAACTCTGGGAAAGCGACCGGCAAAAGGAGTACCACTCGGAACTCACTGACATCCTGCGCGGCTATACCGAGGAACGGTACGGGGTGCGGGCGCTGGAACAGACCACCGATGAACTGCTGGCATCGCTCAGGCTCAGCAGCATGCCGACCGCATCCCGCGAACAACTGGCGCAGGTACTGCGCCTGGCGGACATGGTGAAGTTTGCGAAATGGAAAGCACTGCCCGCTGAGAACGAACAAGCCATGGCGGCAGCCGTGCGCCTGGTGCAGGAAACCGCGGATACCCGACCCGATGCGCCGCTCGCGTGACCTCATCCCCCTCCTGGTGCTGCTGCTGCTGGTCCACGCGGCCGCCATCGCCGCGTGGTGGTGGATGAAAGACCACTATGAACTGGCCTCACCGCAAATGCTCTGGGGGTTGCTCCTGGTGCCTTTGTCGGGCGCTTGGTTCGTGATCCGCAGGAACAAGCGCAGGCCATCCGCAACCCTCAGCACCCTGCAGGCCATGCGCAACGGACCAGTGGACCTGGTTGCGCGGGCCCGCCACGTTCCCTTCGCACTGGCCCTGCTCGGCTTGGCCTTCATGCTGCTCTCCATGGCCCGGCCACAGAGCAAGGACAGCTGGCAGGACGTAACGCACGACGGCATCGATATCGTGATCGCCATGGACTACAGCGCGAGCATGCTGGCCAAGGATTTCAAGCCGGACCGGCTCGATGCCGCACGCGACGTGGCCATGCGCTTCATTGATGACCGGCCCAATGACCGGATCGGCCTGGTGATCTACGAAGCGGAGGCCTTCACCCAATGCCCGCTCACCACCGACCATGATGTGCTGAAGGAACTCTTCCTGAAAGCAAAGACCGGAATGATCAACAGCGGCACGGCCGTAGGCATGGGCCTGGCCACCGCCATCAACCGGCTGCGTGAAAGCACGGGAAAGAGCAAGGTGGTGATCCTGCTTACAGACGGAGTGAACAACGCCGGGACCATCCAACCCCTGGATGCAGCCCAGATCGCGGGTGAACTGGGCATCCGCGTTTACACCATCGGCGTGGGCACGCGCGGAAAAGCACTTTCGCCGGTGGCCATCTACCCGAACGGCCAGTACAAGTACGATTACGTGGATGTGGACGTGGATGAAGGCATGTTGAAGAAAGTGGCGGCGATCACGGGGGGACGCTACTTCCGCGCCACGGATGAGAAGAAGCTTCGGGAGATCTACCAGGAGATCGACCGGTTGGAAAAGACCCGCGTCAAAGTGACCGAACACAGCAGCCATACAGAGGAATATGCCATGCCCCTTGCGGCCGGATGCTCCCTGCTGCTGCTCTCGCTCCTCCTGGGCAACACCCTGCTGCGCACCACGCCATGAGCACCAAGGGCACATACCGCACAGGTGCCATCACGGCCGTTGTCATCGGGGTGGAAATGCTGGCATGGGCGGTGGGCATCGCCTTCCTCTATTCGGCCGCGCACTACCTGCCGCAATTCCGCTTTCAGCGCGCCGAGGTGTTGTGGGCCTTGCTCGCGGGCCCATTGCTCGTATTGGTATTCCTCATTGGTTCCGCATTGAAGAACAATGCCCTGCGCCGCTTCAGCAGTGATCCGCTCATCGGGGAAATGGTGCCGGGGGTCTCCTCCTGGCGCTCCACCCTGAAATTCCTGCTCCTGCGCCATGGTTTCAGCTTGGCGGTGTTCGCATTGGCGGGCCCGCAGATGGGCACGCGCCTGGAAGAGGTGACCGCCAAGGGCGTGGACGTGGTGATCGCCCTGGACGTGAGCAACAGCATGTTGGCGGAAGATTTGAAACCGGACCGCATGGAAGTGGCCAAACGCGCACTTTCCCAGCTCATTGACCGGTTGAACGGCGACCGTTTGGGGATCGTGGTGTTCGCTGGTGAGGCCTACACGCAACTGCCCATCACGGCAGACCGCAGTGCCGCCAAACTTTTCCTCCCCACCTTGGGCCCGGACCTCGTGCGCACGCAGGGCACGGCCATCGGCGCAGCCATCGATGAAGCCCGCCGGAGCTTCGGAAAGGATGCCGCAAAGGGAAAAACGATCATCGTGATCAGCGACGGTGAGAGTTTTGAGGACGACGGGGAAGCCGCCGCCAAACGAGCCGCGGAAGACGGCATCATCGTGAACACCATCGGCATGGGTTCCGAACAAGGGGCGCCCATCCCCATCCGCCTGAACGGCCGCATGGTGGGCTTCAAGAAGGACAAGGACGGGCAAACCGTGATCACCAAACTGAACAGCCCCATGCTGCAACGCATTGCCACGGCCGGCCAGGGCGAATACATCCACGCCACCTCGTCCAATGCGGGCGTCAGTACCCTTGTGGCCAAAGTGCGCGGCATGGACCAGAGCAAATTGGGCACCTATAAGTTCGCGGGGCATGAAGACCGCTTCCAATATTTCCTTGCCGTGGCATGCGCCATGGTGCTCCTGGGCTTGTTGATCGGTGAACGGACCATACATCTCCACTTGGGAAAATTCACGCCATGGCACGCCTAAAGACCTTGATCCTGCTGCTTGCCTGCGCGCCGGCGATCCACGCGCAAGAAGCTGACCGGGCCATCCGCAAAGGCAACACGGCCTACAACGAAGGAGATCTCAAGGATGCCGTGCGGGCCTATTCCGGGGCGGAAAAGGACGAACGCGGCATGTTCAACCTGGGCAATGCACTTTACCGCCAGGACAGTACAAAGCAGGCCCAACAGCGCTTTGAGAACGCCGCTTCCATGGCGAAGACCCCCGATGGGCAGGCCAGGGCCTACCACAACCTGGGCAACAGCTGGATGAAACAGCGCAACTACCAGGAAGCCATCAACGCATACAAGGAAGCTTTGAAGCGCACGCCGCTGGACAATGACACGCGGTACAACCTGGCCTATGCTCAGGAGAAACTGGCCCGTGAGCAACAACAACAAAAAAAAGACAAGGACAAAGACAAGGACAAAGACAAAGACAAAGACAAGGAAAAGGACAAGCAGGACAAGGACCAAGAGAAACAGGACCAGCAACAAAACAACGACAAGCAACGGCAAGCCCAGCAACAGCAGGACCAAGAACCGCGGCAACAACAGGACCGCATTGACCCGCAGGATGCCAAGCGCATGCTGGACGCCGCGCAACAACAGGAAAAGGACGTGCAGGAAAAGGTGCGCCGCCTGATGCAGCCCAAGCCGACCACCCCACCCGCAAAGGACTGGTGAACCATGTTCAAGAGAACCATTCCCTTCTTCGCATCATGGGTGCTGGCGTGTACTTCCGCACTGGCCCAGCAGATCACCTTCCAAGCCACGGTGGACCGGAACGAGATCGCCGCCGGTGAGCCGGTGAAGCTGACCATTTCATTGGAAAATGCATCCGGGGGATCCATGACGACACCGGACTGGGGCGGCTTGGCGGTGATGCAGGGGCCCATGGAGAGCAGCAGTTTCAGCAGCATCAACGGACGCATGAGCCGCTCGGTGTCGCGCATTTGGTACCTCACGGCAACGCAACCGGGCAGCTTCGTGATCGGCCCCAGCACCGTGCGCGTGGGCGGTGGCACCATGCAGACGGACCCGATCACCATCAAGGTGACCAAAGGAGCGTCAGGGAGTGAAAACGCTGACGTGAACGGCGCACAGAAAAAGGACCCCAACCTCTTCTGCACCATCAGCCTGAGCAAGAGCAAGGCATACGTGGGGGAACAGGTGATCGCCACCTACACACTGTACTACCGGTACAACTCCCTGCAACCACAGAATTACGACTTGCCCAAGCTGAGCGGCTTTTGGGCCGAGGAAGTGGACATGGGAAGCCACAACACGGGAACCACACAAACGGTGAACGGCCTGCGCTACAACGTGGCCGTGCTCAAAAAACAGGTGCTGATCCCCCTGCACAGCGGCAAACTGCGCGTGGAGCCCATGACGCTGAACTACCTGGTGAACCCGGGGTTCTTCAGCAGCGGCACGCCCGTTCGCATCCAGAGCAACACGAGTGAACTCAATGTGATCGACCTGCCCGGCGCGAAACCAGCCGACTTCATGGGGGCCGTGGGGGACCTCCGCTTGGAAGTTACAGTGGGTACGCCCCAAGTGAAGGCCAACGAAGCCATCGACCTATCCATCCGCTTCAGTGGCCGGGCCAACCTGAAGCTGATCGACGCGCCCAAGCTCAACCTTCCGCCGGACTTTGACGCTTACGACCCAAAGATCAATGACAAGATCACCGTGAACGGATCGGGCATGAGCGGCAGTCGCGAGTTCCAGTATCTCTTGATCCCGCGCCATCCCGGCAAATACGACCTCGGCACCCTCACCTTCAGCTATTTCGACCCCACTGGCAACAGCTACAAACAACTCAGGTCCGCGCCGCTCACCTTTGATGTGCAAACCGGCACTGAAAATGGCGGTGCCACGGCGGGCGGGCCCACGAAGACCGATGTCCAGCGACTGGGCACCGACATCCGGTACATCCGCACCGGCGACCTGCATTTACGGCCCAAGGGCAAGCACCTCATGGGTTCCTGGGCATATATCCTGGGCATGGCCGTGCCCCCCCTTCTTTTCCTGTTCTCCTTGCTGTTGCACCGGCGCAGAAAACAACGCCTGGGTGACCTTCAAGGCCAGCGGCGGCGCGGGGCGGACAAGGTGGCCAAGAAGCGGCTGGCAGCCGCGGCAGCGGCCTTGGAATCGAATGACCGCAATGCGTTCCATGACGCCTTGGGCAAAGCCTTGGAAGGGTACTTCGCCGATAAATTCAATTTGGGCGTGGCCGAAGTGAACGAAAGCACGATCCGCGAAAAGCTTGGCGACCTGGACGGGGGCCGCACGGCCGATGCGTACATCGCCCTGATCAGTGATGCACAAATGGCGCGTTTCGCACCCATGGAAAACAAGCCTCGCCGCCAGACCTACGATCAAGCCGCCGCGATCATCAGCCACATCGAACACCACTTGCGCACATGAAGGGCCTGCTCGCACCGCTCTGCTTGGCCGTAACGCTACCGCTTGCGGCCCAGTCCTCCACGGACGCACTCCTACGCCGTGCGGAGGCGGCCTACTCCAAGGGCGACCACAAGGAAGCACTTGCCTTGTATGACTCCGTGAACACGCACTTCACCTCGGCCAGCCTGTTGTTCAACATGGGCAATTGCTGGAGCAAGCTCGGCGACGTGCCCCACGCCATTCTCTACTACGAACGCGCCCTCCGCTTGGGCCCGGGCGCCGATGACATCCAAGCCAACCTCGACCAAGAGCGGAGCAAAGTGGTGGACCGCATGAATGAGCTTCCCTCCCTCACCTTGGGTTCGCTCTGGGACAAGCTGCAGGGGGGAACCGACGTGGACCAATGGGCGAGGCGCTCGCTTTGGGCCTGTGCCATCATGGCCGCCGCCGCCATTGCCGGGACCTGGGTGCGAAAACGCCTTGCGAAACGGCTCCTTACGGCTGTGGCAGCAATCGCATTGGTGTCCACCGTGTGCTCCGCGTTGCTCGCGTTTTACAGGGTTCAGCAGGTGGAAGACCGCAGTTCGGCGATCATCATGTCGCCAACTTTGGACATTCTCGGCGAACCACGCCCGGGAGGCACGCGGCTCTTCGTTCTGCACCAAGGCACAAAAGTGGGCCTGATGCAACGCCAAGGTGATTGGCAGGAAATCCGGCTGGGCAGCGGTGCCGTGGGCTGGGTGCCCGTCGGCTCGGTGGAAGTGATCTGAGGATGGCCGGTCACGGCATCTGTTCCGTGATGATCTGCGTACTCAGGGAACTGCCCAGGACAAGAAGCACTTGGTCCCGGTCGTTCGCCGGCCCCGTGTAGGACACCTTTCCGTCCATGTTCACGTCACAGTTGTTGTAACCTGTAACCGTGTGGGTGGGCTCAAGGCCACCGGTCACCAGGAGGATCGCATCCCGGTCATTGTTCGCACCGGTGTACTTCACCTTACCGTCGTCATTGACATTCCCGGGCCACAAGGCCATCACTCCCCCCGTGTTCATTTCCGCACCCGTTCCGAAAAGCGGTGTGGATGACAGCGTGAAGTCAAGCAATTCCCCATTCCCCGTGAGCAGGGTGGTGGCAAGAGCGACCAAGTGGTTGCGGTGCCTTACCGCCACATGCCTGTTGGCCGTGGTGCCGTTGAAGCCCAGCAGAACATTTCCGTCGGGCGCCACCACCGTGCCGTCCCTGCGCAAGAGGGCAGCCCTGCGGCCCGCAAGTGAGTAGGCCGCATTGTCCTCGTGCAATTCCAGAAGTACCCAATCCACCACGGCTTGGGCGCCGGTAGCCTGCATCACGGAAGGCAACGCCGTTGCGCCCCCGTTCTCCACCACGTAGCCCATTGCGGTGTAAGGCTCGATGGAGGGCACCTGTCCCTGTGCGCGCAGGTCGTCGCGCATCAACGCATTTCCCGCCTGCATGGCCCCACCGAGCATCATCTTGATGCGCACCTTTCCGGTGGGCACCGCAGCACCACAATCAGGTCCTTCGTACTTGTACACCACAACGGATGAATAGGCCGGAATGGTGATCGATACGGGAAGCAGATCGCCGGCCACATTCTTCCAGCATCCATCAGGCAGTGGAAAGCTTTGGGCAGTGGATTGCTCGTTGACGAGGATCTTGTGCCGTACCGCGGGGTCAAGCGACTGAACCGTCACCTTGGTAACCTCCACATTGTCCAAGTAGTACAGCGGGTCCGTCCACTGGTTCACGAATTGGACCTGTGCCTGGTCCGTAAGGTCGCTCTGGAAGTACATCTCCAGGTTCCTCCGTTCGGAGGTTGCCGGCAGCATCCATTGCCATGTGGTGTATGGCGTGGAGAATGTGGATTGCCCCTTGATGCCCACCGTGACGTCCTCAGGCGCGTTGCTTTGAATGCTGCACCGCACGCGGTACCATGCCCCGTTCTGGATCGGGAACAGGTCCGGGTTGTGCAGCGTGAAGTTCGGATACATGCTGTTGTCCGGCAGATAGGCCTTCAATGCGCCATTGTCCAGGCGGTCCGTTACCCGGCTCACCTGGGCGTTGGTGGGCCAACCGGTCCATCCATTCACGTTGCTGGTGAAATTGCCATTGACGACGAGGTTGGAACCCAGCTCCTGCACGGTTGCAAACCCCGCCAGGCGCAGGGGGCTCCGTGTGCTGCCCGCATCCTCGTTTTTTTCCTGCTGCCAGCGTTCAAGGCTGAAAAAGCGCGGGTTGCCCACTACAAAATTGATGACCTTGATGCTGAGTTCGTTGTAAGGGTTGAAGTACCGGTTGTTCGTGTAGGTGCCGAAATCCACCGGGTTGGCGCCGTGCGTGTTGTACTGAAGCATGCACAGCTGGTCCTTGGTGAGGCAATACATCACGTTGCCGCTGTACACATCGTTGTAGTTCGGAACGTAGTAGGGCGGTGTGGCACCTGCACCGGTACCGTTCGAATAGTCTGACACCGTGATCTGCACGCCGTTGTTGAAGAACACGTTGTCCTTGATCTGCAGACCAGTGGTCACCATCGTGTGGTCCACGTGGATGCCCGACTGCGGGCAGTTGTACACGGTGTTGCGCTGGGCCGTGGTGTTCTTGATGGAGGTGTTGCCGAAGTAGATGCCGATGCCCATGCGCTGGTTGTGAGGGGCAACGTTGGGACCGCCGTTCTGCCAGGAGCCAATGGGGTCGCTCACAATGTTGTCCTGGATCACCAGTCCGTCCGCGTGGTCAATGGCGATGCCGCCGCCGTCATTCATGGTGGCCAACGGATGGTGCACCACGTTCTTTTCCACCAACGCATTTGCCTCGGCGATGATGCCGATGTAGCCGATGGTATCGAGGCGGTTGCCCCGGATAATGGTTCCCGTGCCCGTGGTGCGGATGCCGAAGTAGCCCCATTCACTTTCGCCTTCGCCGTCCACCAGCGCAATGGCGTTCAAGGTGTTGTCGCTGATCTGGGTGTTGTCACCCAAGGCCATGATCCCCGTGGCGTAGGTGTTGCGGAACGTATTGCCGGTATAGTTACTGGCCGTGCCCGCGCAGCGGATGCCGTGGTAAAGGTCGCGGAATGCACACCCGGCCACTGTCACATGGTCTGCACCATCGTTCAGCACGCCGGCCAGGCGCTGGTGCCTGAACTCCAGGTTTTCCACGCGCAGGTATGCCCGGTGCCAGTAACAGTTCACGCCGTTCTTGTACACGGCCGCTTCCACGTTCTGGCTGCCGGGGTCACCGTTGTTCGGGGGCCAGAAGTAAAGCTGTTGCGCACTCCGGTCATAGTACCACTCTCCGGGGCTGTCCAGCTCAGCGAGTTTGTTCTTCATGAAGAACCCCCATGGCGTACTGCCCAAGTTGAGGGTGGAGGTGGTGAAGTTGAGGGTGCCGTTGGAATAGTTTGAAACCACCAAGGTGTCGAATGAACTACTGGATGTACGCACCACTGCCGTGGCACCGTTCCAGTAGCCGCTTGGCTGGGTGAGATCACTGCTTTGGACCTGCGTTCCGCCACCTTGGCTGTTGCGCAGCCAGCCCGTGTTCGGGTAGCGGGCGGGGGTCATGCGCAGGCCGTTCACATACACCTGATCCACTTTGCCGCTGGTCACGGAAGCGCCCCAGATGTGGCTTTGGTAATTGGTCCAGCCGGTAACCAGTTCACTGCCCTTGATGATCGGCCTGGCTCCCGAGCCGTAGGCGCCCACCGTGATCACCTGGCTGGCATTGCCGGAGGCGCCCAAAATGACCTCGCCCCTCCAGGTGCCTCCCCGCTCGAACAAAATGCGGTCCCCGGCCTGGTAGCTGAAGGCGCTTTGGTTCACGCGCCAAATGGTGCGCCAAGCAGTGGACGGCGATGTGCCGTTGTTGGCATCATTGCCATTTGGTGAGACATAGAAATCAGTGCAATGGGCTGCCATGCAAAATAGCAACCCGGCCAAAGAAAGGAAAAGACGCATGGTGTTCCGTGTAAAGCCCTGGGAAGGGTTCGCGAAATTCGTCAGTTCCAAGCACTTGCATTGACTTTCCGGGCAGGAATGATCAACAATTCGACCACTCGCCCCTTGCACCCGACCAATGCACCCAACAGCCGATGATCACGCACCCTCCCGCTACTCGCCAGCGTGCTCCCAGTCAATTTTCCGGCTCAGGGCCATCACAACGGCCAGCACGATGAACAATCCGATGCTGCCGATCAGCAACGCATAATCCTCCTGGTTGATCACGGTGAACATGAAGCCGAACACCAGCAACATGATCAAGCCCAGCAATTGCGTGGCCCTCAACTGCCCGAACACGCTGCGCGCGTAGAACACCACCAAGCCGATCACCGCCAATGCCGACGCGAGGTATGCCGCGGTGAAGCCGATGTGTTCGCTGAGCGCAATGAGCAACGTGTAGAAAATGCAAAGTGCAAAGCCCACCAACAGGTACTGGATGGGATGGATCCTCAGCTTCTGCAGGACTTCCACAAAAAAGAAGACCAGGAAGACCATCACCACGAGCATCAGTCCATATTTGGTGGCCCGCGTGCTCTTCTGGTATTCGTCAACCGGCAAGATCAAGTCGGGCCCGAAAGCACTTGCCTCCAATTCCGTGTTCCGGCTGCCGGTGAATTCCTGCGGATACGGACGGTTGAGGTGGAGCACGGTCCAGTGCGCGGTGAATCCTTGGTCGTTCACTTGGGAACTGTCCGGCAGGAACGCGCCTTGAAAACTGGGATCGGGCCAGGTGGAACTCACGTCCACGGAAGTGCTGCGCCCGGTGGGCACCACGCGGAAACTGCCGCTGCCATTGAGGTCCAAACCGATCTTCAATGCGATGGGGGAAGCCAATTGGGCACTGTCCAAGGGGAATGCCGTGCTGAGCCCCGAAGCGGCCAGGTCGTTCGAGGGAAGCCCCGGCTCGAAGGCCAGCTCCCGGCCACCCATCTTGGCCGAAACCTGCTTCTTGATGCTGCGCAGGTCTGAAATTCCAAGGCAGAGCGATGCTTCATTCCATTGCAAGGATGCGGCAGTGGCGGGAAGCAGCCCCTGCAACGCCGGGAAATCCGCCTGCATGCTGAACTTGCCCTTGTACACCACCACGTCGTAGATCCCCCGGTGCCTTTTCCCGGGATCCAACACACTGGACACATCCAAACGCTCCGGCAGAAAATGGGCGTATTGCATCACTTCGCGCATTTCGCTGCGGCCATTCTCCAGGTCCACGCGAACCGTTGCTTTGAAGGGCACAGTGATGTAGGGTCCGGTAAGGGTCTGGCTTCCACCCCATGTTGCGCTCACCCCATCCACGGCCTCCTGCTTCCTGCTCTCCCTTTCCCTGATCAGTTCCTGCACCATGGCCAAGGGGATGAGCATGAGCAAGACCAGCACGGCCACTACAACGGCCCTGAAGGTCATGGAGCGCCGTAGCCAGCCAACGCGGTCGGCACGCGGGGATGCCGCCCCCCCGCCTTGTGCCGTTGGGGGGATCTGGCCCTGTGGTTGATCGTTCATGCGGTTACTGCAAGGTGGGCAAGCGGAAAACGCTGCAACCTACCGGTAATTATCCGATCGGGGATGCAGGCGATAAAATCCTTGATCGTCGGTTGCGTCGAACAAAAGCCTTTCTTTGCAGCCCGTTTTCGGGGCGTAGCGTAGCCCGGTATCGCGCCTGCTTTGGGAGCAGGAGGTCGTCAGTTCGAATCTGGCCGCCCCGACGAGGAAAGCAAGGGGCCGTCTCATTTGAGGCGGCCCCTTGTGTTTAATGCTTGGCCAGGGCAAAATTCCTGAACCGCCCACAGCCCTACTTTCGCGCCATGCACCTGTTGCTTCACCGGCCTAGCCAAAGTGCCCGAACGGCAATTGACAATGCAGCTCAACCATGAGCTCCTTTGAATTCGTAGCGTACGATCCCGTAGCTCAGCTGGATAGAGCACCTGCCTTCTAAGCAGGCGGTCGAAGGTTCGAATCCTTCCGGGATCGCAGTTTGAACCAGGCGGCTATATTTGCCGCCCAATTCGGAGAGGTGGGTGAGTGGCTTAAACCAGTAGTTTGCTAAACTGCCGTACGGGTTAAACTGTACCGGGGGTTCGAATCCCCCCCTCTCCGCCACCAGGAACGCCCCACGAAAGTGGGGCGTTTTGCATTTCCCACGGCCCATGAAGTCCACTTCAAATGGGCCGTGGGGAATGCAAAACGGGGGCGCGAAGCGACCGTTCATGGTGAAGCCTCCCCCTCCGGGATGGCGCGCCTCGCGCAATCTTCCCCTTCACAGTCCATTCCGGGTTCATTCCGTCCGTGCGACCGCTCCAACCTGCCGTGTATTCGCCCACAACCCCGCTCCGTACCTTTGCGGCCCAAATCAAAACATCCTAATCCATGGTCAAGGAAGTCGTGATCGTATCCGCAGTTCGAACCCCCATTGGCTCCTTCGGAGGCGCCCTTTCCACGGTCCCTGCCACAGAACTTGGCGCCATGGCCATCAAGGCTGCCGTGGACAAGGCCGGCGTGAAGCCCGAAGAAGTGAACGACGTGATCATGGGCTGTGTACTGCAGGCCAACTTGGGCCAGGCGCCAGCGCGCCAAGCATCCAAGTTCGCCGGGCTTCCGGATGCCATTCCCGCCACCACGGTGAACAAAGTGTGCGCCAGCGGCATGAAGGCCATCATGTACGGCACACAGGAAATTCTGCTGGGTGATGCTGACGTGGTGGTGGCCGGCGGCATGGAGAACATGAGCCGCGCCCCGTACTATGTGGAAAATGGCCGCTACGGTTACCGGTTCGGTGACGGCAAGCTCATCGACGGCATCGGCAAGGACGGCCTCACCAATGTGTATGACCAACAGGCCATGGGCGCGTGCGCCGATCTGTGCGCCACCGACCAAAAGATCAGCCGCGAGGAGCAGGATGCCTTCGCCATTGAAAGCTATACCCGCAGCGCCAATGCCTGGAAGGCAGGAAGCTTCAAGGATGAAGTGGTGCCCGTGACCGTGAAAGGCCGCAAGGGCGATACCGTGGTTGAAGAGGACGAGGAATACAAGAACGTGAACTTTGAAAAGCTCAAAACACTGAAGCCCGTCTTCACCAAAGACGGCAGCGTAACCGCGGGTAACGCCAGCACCATCAACGACGGCGCCGCGGCCCTGGTGCTGATGAGCGCCGACAAGGCCAAGGCGCTCGGTCTGAAGCCACTGGCCAGAGTGCTCGGATACGCCGATGCCGAGCAGGCTCCGGAATGGTTCACCACCAGCCCGGCAAAAGCGGTGCCCGTAGCAGCGAAGAAGGCCGGGCTGAAGATGGAGGACATGGACCTGGTGGAACTCAACGAAGCGTTCTCGGTAGTGGGCATCGCCAACACCAAGATGCTCGGCCTGGACCCTGCCAAGGTGAACGTGAACGGCGGGGCTGTGTCGCTGGGCCATCCGCTGGGATGCAGCGGTGCGCGCATCATCGTCACGCTGCTGCACGCCCTCAGGCAGCGCGGCAAGAAGTACGGCGCGGCAGGTATCTGCAACGGAGGCGGCGGCGCCAGTGCCATGGTGATCGAGGCCCTATAGGCCGGGCTGGACGGATCCAACGCACCCCGGCGCATAACTCCGCCGGGGTGCCTGTTTTCCACCCTGGCCACCGGTGGACCTTCGCAGCCATGAACAATACGGAACTTGCCATTTGCCCGCTGAGCATCGTGCCGGTGCGGCGGGAGCCGAACGAGCGTTCCGAGCAAGTGGCCCAATGGCTTTTCGGCGAGACCGCGGATGTGCTGGAAAGGAACAAGAAATGGGCGAGGCTGCGTTTTCACCACGACGGCTATGAAGGCTGGGTGGACGTGAAGCAAATGGGCACCGTGGAAGATGCGGAGCAGAAACCCGTTCGGTCCATTGAACAATTCATGCACGTCTCCACCGCCACAGGTGCCTTGATGGTGCCTTTCGGCGCGGTGCTCCCCGCTTACTCCGCCGGCCATTTCAACATCGGAACGGAGCAACTCAGTTTTCCGGGCCGCACCACCGCACAAGCCAACGGCACCCCGGTCATGCGCATGCTCAACTTGAAGGACCAATGGCTCAACACGCCCTACCTCTGGGGCGGAAGGTCCCCTTTCGGCGTGGATTGTTCCGGGCTCACCCAAATGCTCTTCCTCGTTGGCGGCCTCAAACTGCCCCGCGATGCCTGGCAACAGGCCGAGCTTGGCACAGCCGTGGACCTGATCGGACTGGCCACCACCGGAGACCTGGCCTTTTTCGACAATGAGGAAGGGCGCATCGTGCACGTGGGGATCATCCTGGAGGACCGAACCATCCTCCACGCATCGGGCCGCGTGCGCATCGACCTGATCGACCAGGAGGGCATCTTCAACAAAGCGGAGAAAAAATACTCCCACAAGTTGCGAATGATCAAGCGCGTGGTGTAGTACGGACCAAACCCAACTTCACCTCCCAACGCCCGAAGTTGGTAGACTTGCAGGCACCCGCCATGTTGCCGGGAGCCCCCCCTGTTGATGGAGGAACGCAAGATCTACACCCTCAGCCAAGTGGGCAACGCGATCAAGAAACGGATCGAGGAGGCCACCCATGGGCAGGCATTTTGGATCAAGGCCGAGATCGCCTCCATCCGCTTCACCAAGCATGCCTACTTGGAATTGGTGGAGCACAAGGGCGAGGAGAAAGTGGCCGTGATGCGCGGGTCGATCTGGCTCACCCAACTGCACCGCATCCGGCATGAATTGGGCGAGGAAAGCAAGAACATCCTCAAGGAGGGCGTGGAGATCCTTTTCCTGGCCCGCACGCATTACCACATCGTGTACGGGCTGAGCCTGGCGATCGAGGCCATCGACCTGAACTTCAACATCAGCGCTTTGGAACGGCGCAAGCGCGAGACCATCGCAGCGCTGAAGGAGGAAGGCCTCTTCCACCGCAACCGATTGCTACCGCTGCCCCTGGTGATCCAGCGCATCGCACTGATCAGTTCCGTGGGCACCGCCGCCTACGCCGACCTGATGCGGCACCTGGAGCACAATGAGCATGGCTACAAGTACCATGTGCAAGTCTTCCATTCCGCCGTACAAGGCGATGCGGCGCCAACGGAACTGCGCGCGGCGATCGCCTCCATCGACCCGCAGCGCTTCGACGTGGTGGTCCTGATCCGCGGCGGAGGCTCCAAGCTGGACCTGGAGCAATTCAACGACCTGGAACTGGCGCGCATGGTGGCCATGTCATCACTTCCTGTGCTCACAGGCATCGGCCATGAGATCGACATTTCGGTGCTTGACCTCATCGCCAACAGCCCGCACAAAACGCCCACCGCCGTGGCCGACTTCATCGTGGACCGCACGCTCTATTTCGAGACCGCCATGACCGGCATGCTGGTGAACATCCACAACACCATGCTCACCTCCTTCACCAGCCACAAGGAACACCTGAGCATGTATGCTGAAATGACGGCCATGCGGCCCGCGGCGCACTGCCGGATGCAGCGAGGCGCGCTGCACACCCTTACCAACCAGTTCGCTCGCCGCATCACGGAGGAACTCACCGCACAAAGCCGGGCGCTTCACAGCTTCGGGCAAGATCTTGCTTTACTGCCCCGGCACAAACTGGCCCAAGTGGAAGCCGCCCGCGTGAGGGAATTGGGCGCCACTCTTTCAGCCCTTGCCCAGCGCGGCATCCAGCAAGTCATCGGGAAGCTCGACGGTATCGGGAGCGCTGTTCATCTCCTTTCCCCGGAACGAATAATGGAGCGTGGCTTCAGCATTGCCCGGGTAAATGGCAAGGCCATCAAGGATGCTGAAAACCTGAAGGCCGGTGATGAAATTGAAACGACCTTCGCCCAAGGAAAAGCGTGGAGCACCATCCACAAGATCGAACGCCATGGAAAAGGTTGAAAACAAGCTCACCTACGCAAAGGCCTACGCCGAACTGGAAGGCATCATGCAGGACCTGCAGGAGGACAAGATCTCCGTGGACGACCTTTCCGCCAAGGTGAAACGCGCCGTGATGCTGATCACCTTTTGCAATGAAATGTTGCGGAGCACGGAGGCGGAAGTGGGTGCGCTGGTGAAGAAGTTGGGGTTGTGAATGTGTTCCCTCAAGGTCTCCCACAGGGGACCTGAGGTGGAATGCGCTGAGCATCAAGGTCCCCTTCAGGAGACCTTGAAGGGGACCCTGATGTGGGGTAAGCTCAGAACCGCAGCGTGTATTGCAGCACCGGAAGCAGCGCCAATTGTGGTACGTCCTTGATCGTGTTCGTCCGCTTGTCGAAGTAGTAGATCACCGGCGTATCGGCGTTCAGTACGTTCTGCACATCAGCCTTGAATTCGTGGCTCACCTTGGGCCGTCCCACGCGGTAGGCCACCATCAGGTCCAGTTTGCCGATCGACGCACCCTTGGTGCCCATCACGGGTGAACCGTCCTGCTGTTCTCCCTTGGCGATGCTCGCCTGCAGATCGATCGGGGTGGACCACTGGCCCCCCATCAGGTTGAAGCGGATGCCGGTGGTGATCACCCGGTCCTTGCCCGCTGGGCCTATCTTCCACTCCCTTTCCGTGAGCACATTGGCCACGGTCCCGTAATTGAACCGGGAGTTGCGCCAAACACCATCAAGTGCCTTGTACTTGGCTTCGCCCAAGGAGAACGTGGCCAACGCATGCCAGCCATGGGTAAAGAACTTCTCCGCGCTCACCTCCACTCCGGTGTTGAAGCCGGAGCCCTTGTCCACCAATCTGCGCGTGGTGAACCATCCGTCCATGTTGCCCAGCCAGAAGCTGCTCCCGGGGTCATCCTCCACAGGCTGGCCATAGAGATACTGGTAGTACGCTTCCACCTTCAACTGCACATCCTCCGTGAGCATGCGCTCCCAGCCCAGCACGGCATGTGCCGCGCGGGTGAGCCCGAGGTCCTTGTTGGGCTGTGAATGGACCCCGAGGCTGTCAGTGGTTTGTGCGAGGTAGGTCATGGTGGCTTCCATGCGGCTGTGCAGCCCGGCCCCGAAGGTGAAGGCCTGCACCGGGCTTTGCCGGTATCGCAATCCCAGGCGGGGTTCCACGCTGGTGGCCCTGTTGATCCCAGCGTGCAGCACATGCACCCCCGCCGTCATCGACCAGCGTCCGTTCCAACGCCACATCCAACTGGTGAATGCCTGCACCGATGCCGCATTTCCACGGTCGCCCAGCTGGCGCTCCATGCGTTGGCGTTGCGCGTTCCAGTCGTCGGAACGCATCCTGAAGTTGTCCAACGAAAGGATGATCCCCGAGCGCAGGACATGGGCTGCGCTGATGCGGGTGTTGAGCGTGCTGGACAGGCGCCAGGTCCAGCGGGCCAGATCATCGCCATAGCGTTGGGCCAGCGGCATTTCCGCAGGCAGCCCGGTCTCCTTGTAGTCGGTGCTGTTGCCGTTCCCGCTTAGCGAGGCTGCACTGTACAAGAAGCTCCGGTCACCGATCAGCTTGGTGTGGTCCAGGCCGATCACGCCCATGCGCGAGCCGAACTCCGTGCTGGAATACAGCGTGTCCCCATCCCTGCTGCGCTCCTCCTGGGTGATGCTGCTGCGGCCGCCCACGCCGAACACGGCGAACACACCAGCCTTCCCTGCGGGCAGCTTCATCTTGAACGCGGCATCGGTGTACTTGGGCACGCCTTGGTAGTCCACGATGCCGGCCTGGTCCAACAACGCCAGTGTGCTGTAACGGTAGTTGGCGAGGTAGGGGCCGCCGTTGGTGCCGGGGATGGGGCCTTCCGCCGTGAGGTCGGTGCCGAGAATGCCGGCCTTCAGCGTGTATTCGCGCTTTTGGTCATTGCCGTCGCGGAGCCGCATATCGAATACCGCACTAGTGACATTGCCATATTCCGCCGGAAATGCACCGGTGTAGAACTCGCTGTTGTCGATCATGTCGCTGTTGAGCACATTGA
>CALMYC010000267.1 GCA_937873385.1 uncultured Flavobacteriales bacterium
CCCCGCACGGGCGAGATCGGACCCGTGCGGATCGTGTACGAAGGGGCACTGGCCGCAGGCATCCGCCGCATCGAAGCCATCACCAGCGAAGCCGCCGAGCTGTACGTCCAGGAACGGTTGGATACCCTGGAAACAGTGCAAGGGCTGCTGAAACACCCGAGCGACATCACCACTGCGGTGAAGCATTTGTTGGAACAGAATGCCGAGCTGGCCAAGGCATTGGAGAAAGCCGCGCATGAACGGGTGGCGCGCCTGCGGGAAACCATCCTGGCCAAGGCAAAAGCCATGAACGGGCTCCGGGTGGTGGCCGAGGAGGTGGACCTGGATGCCAACGGCATGCGCGACCTCGCATTCGGCCTCAAGGATGCCAACCCCGACCTGTTGCTGGTGCTGGGGGCACGACAAGGCGACAAAGCCCTGTTGGCCGTGATGGCCGGCGCGGAGGTGATCGCTCGGGGCCATGGCGCACCCCAAGTGGTCAAAGTGCTTGCTGCAGAGATCAAAGGCGGGGGCGGCGGGCAGCCGTTCTACGCCACGGCCGGCGGCAAGGACCCCCAAGGGTTGCAAAAGGCACTACAAAAGGCGGGATCGATCTTAGGCTAAGCTTGGGCTGTGGCCCGTATGCGGAGGGGCAGTGCCCAAGTCGGGGTTGCCGTAGGCGGGCCCCACATATTCCGTGTCGTAGCTCATGCCCAGGTTGAAGATGTACAGGCCGTTGAGGAGGATCACCAGTACGTAATCCAGCACGGTGCGCTTCCCGAAACTTTGGCACAGCTCGATCCACACTTTTGGCAACAGGTACAATTGGCCATAGACGGGGACCAGGAATAGCAGGATATGCCACGCGGGCCTGCCAATGATCTTCATGAACACCAGCATGTTCCAGAACGGAATGATGGCCGCTACCCCATTTTGGCCGGCCTTGTCGTAGAGCCTCCAAAGGGCGACCACGGAAAGGACACACATGAATCCGAAGATGTAGAACATGCTGTCCCCGAAATGATTGTACATTGACTGGTAGGCGTGCTGCAGAATGCTCATGGCGTTGCGTTTTGTTTCCCCCCCTCATTTGCGGGGCTTGGCCTCGCAAGTGGGAGACGGCCAAGGAACCCCCGGGTTGCCTCGCCAAGTGGCCAAAAGCCTCAAATGAATGTTAACCGGTGGGTGTTCAGAACAAGCCCATGCCGCCCCAGGCCGGTTAACTGCCCGCAAACCGTTTTACGTCCGCATCGCTGATCTCAGCCCCGCCCAGGATCACCAACCGCTCCACTACGTTGCGCAATTCGCGCACATTGCCCGTCCAGGGCAAGGTTTGCAGTTCCTTGACGGCCTTTTCGCTGATCTTCTTCGGTGCCGTGCCCTGCTCAGCGCAAACCAGCTTGATGAAATGATCCACCAGCTCCGGGATGTCACCGGTCCTGTCCTTGAGGTCGGGCACATGGATGGGGATCACGCTCAGGCGATGGAAGAGGTCCTCGCGGAACCGCCCGGCGGCGATCTCCTTGCGCAGGTCCTTGTTGGTGGCGGCAATTACACGTGGGTTCACCTTGATCTCCTTGTCGCCGCCCACCCGGGTGATGCGATTTTCCTGCAGTGCGCGCAACACTTTGGCCTGGGCGGCCAGGCTCATGTCGCCGATCTCGTCCAGGAACAGTGTCCCCCCGTCGGCCAATTCGAATTTGCCCTTGCGCTGGGCAATGGCACTGGTAAAAGCCCCCTTTTCATGGCCGAAGAGCTCGCTTTCGATCAATTCCCCCGGGATTGCTGCACAATTCACCTCGATGACCGGGCCCGACCGCCGCGCACTTTTTTCGTGCAACATCCGGGCAACGCCTTCCTTGCCGGCCCCATTTCCGCCGGTGATCAGCACGCGGGCATCGCTCGGGGCCACCTTTTCCACCATCTCCCGGATGGCTTCCAGTGCCTTGCTGGAGCCCACCATGTTGCCATCGGCCTTTGTTTTCTGCACTTTTTGGCGCAGGGACTTGGTTTCCTGCACCAGGGAGCCGCGTTCCAAGGCATTGCGCAGGGTCACCAAGATCCGGTTCAGGTCGGGCGGTTTTTGGATAAAGTCAAACGCGCCCTTCTTGATGGCCTCCACCGCCGTATCAATGGTGCCGTGGCCACTGATCATCACCACGGGAATGGAGTCGTCAAAGGCCATCAGGTGCTCCAGCAATTCCATGCCGTCAATTTTGGGCATCTTGATGTCGCACAGCACCACGTCAAAGCTTCCCCGCCTGGCCTTTTCCAAGCCTGAAGCACCATCCTCGGCCTCCTCCACTTTGTGCTTCTCGTGCTCCAGGATGTCGCGCAATGCGTTGCGGATCGCCTTTTCGTCGTCTATGATCAAGATCTTGGCCATGCTTTGCTCACCTTGGTTGGAACGGGGTCGCTTCGGCAAAGATGGGGGAGAAGGCGACGTGTGCTAGGTGTGCTTGGTGGCGGGAACCACCGGTTCCTGGTACAGCCGCAGCCGGGGCAGAAAGCCCGCGATCAAACCGATGAGCGGCAAAAACGCGCACACCTTGAACACAAACCCGATGCCGGCATGGTCGGCCAGCGTGCCCAACAAGGCCGAGCCAATGCCGGCCATGCCAAAGGCGAACCCATAGAAGAGGCCGGAGATCATGCCCAATTTGCCCGGCACCAATTCTTGGGCATACACCACGATGGCCGAGAAGGCCGAGGAGATGATCAGCGCGATGATCGCAGCCAGGACGCCCGTCCAGGCCTGGTTGGCGTAGGGCAGCAACAAGGTGAAGGGAGCCGAGCCCAGGATCGAGAACCAGATCACGTATTTCCGCCCGTAGCGGTCGCCGAGAGGTCCCCCCAAATAGGTGCCGAAGGCAGCGGCCAGCAGGAAGATGAACAAATGGATCTGTGCGTTCTGCACGGAAAGCCCGAATTTGTCCATGAGGAAGAACGTGTAATAGCTGCCCATGCTGGCCAGGTAGAACTGCTTGGAAAACACCAGCACCAGGAGGATGATGATGGACCGGCGAACGACATTGGCGGGAATGCCATGGGGAGGGACTTCCTTGGAAGGCCGGCGGGCACGGATCGCGGACGTGCGTTTGTACCCCTTGCCAACCCACTGCACCACGATGATGCCGATCAATGGGATCACGGCGAACCAGCCCAGGCTGGACATCCCGAACGGCACCACGATAAGGGCGGCAAGCAATGGGCCGATCGAGGAGCCGAAGGTGCCGCCCAACTGGAACACGGACTGCGCCAATCCGCGCTTGCCCCCGGCGGCGGCATGGGCGATGCGCGAAGATTCAGGATGGAAAATGGACGAGCCCATGCC
>CALMYC010000268.1 GCA_937873385.1 uncultured Flavobacteriales bacterium
ACTTGCCGCCGTTCAGTTCGTCCTGCCACGCCTTCAGCTCGTCCCACTGGCCTGCTGCGGCCAGTTCGGCTTGCTTCGGCCAGGTGCCGGGGTCGTGCGAGGCAAAGTGGGGGCCCGCAGCCTCCAGGATCTCCTTCAGCTTGTCCACGGGGGTGGCGGCCAGTTTGGCGAAGCTGTTGATGCCGGCTTCGTGGAAGAGTTCGGCGATCTTCGGCCCGATCCCCTCCACCTTCTTCAGGTCATCCGTTTTGGAAGCCTTGGGGGCGGCGGCTTTCGTGGCCTTCACAACAGCCTTGCCGCCACCGTTCAGTTCCACGCCTTCAGGGATCACGCTCACATAGTTCTTGTCGTCGCGCTTGCGGCGGAATTCCACGGTACCGTCAACCAAGGCGTAAAGGGTGTGGTCCACCCCGATGCCGACGTTCTTGCCGACATGGTACTTGGTGCCGCGCTGACGGACGATGATGTTGCCTGCGATGGCGGCACTGCCGCCGAAGATCTTCACGCCGAGGCGCTTCGAGTGCGATTCGCGGCCGTTCTGGGTACTGCCTTCACCTTTCTTGTGTGCCATGGCTTATCGGGGTCTTTTCGGGCAGGAAACGGGTTCCTTGCCAAGGGATTACTTCTTGTCGTCCTTTTTGGGTGCTGCCTTCCCTGCCTTCGCGGAACCTTCCGGCTTGGCTGCGGCTTTCTTGGGGGCAGCCTTGGCCTTCGCCGGTGCAGCCTTTTTGGCCGCAGCCTTCTTTGCCGGGGCCTTTTTGGCCGGGGCTTCGGGAGCCTCTGCGGATGCACGCGTCTTCTTCACGGGGGCCACATAGGCCTTCACTGCGGGGGCAGTGCTCTTGCTGGCATCGAATTTCTCACCCTTCCCGAGGATGGCCTCCACCCACAGTTCGGTCAGGTATTGGCGATGCCCATTGAGCTTTTGGTAGCCCTTGCGGCGCTTCTTCTTGCCCACCAGCACCTTGTCGCCCTTGCTGTGCGCGAGCACCTTGGCGGCAATGCGGACACCTTCCACCACGGGGGTGCCGACGCTGGTCTTGGCACCATCGCTCACCAGGAGGACGTTGCCCAGTTCCACGTGCTTTCCTTCCTCCAGCTCAAGGCGGTGAACCTTCAGTTTTTGCGGGGCCTGCACCTTGAATTGCTGGCCGGCGATCTCGACAATGGCGTACATGTTTCCTGAAAATGGGGGTGCGAAAGTAGTGGTTCTTTATGATCTGGCCAACAAGTGGAAAGTTGTCGGTTGTCAGTTGTTGGCTGTCAGGTGCATAGCTGTCATTTTTTCGAAGGAGCCAGGGCGTAGTTCGCAGGTGTGCCGGTACTCGGCTTGTTCGCCAAGGCAACCTTCTTGTTCCCGGCACTGGCTTGCGCCCCCTGATGTGGCGGGCGATGAAATGGAAGTGTCTGCGAACTACAGCCTACGCATCACGCTCCAAGAACCACGCCCCAACCAACCACCTATCCCTTCAGCCCGAACGCCTTCTTCACCGCCGGCACCGCGTCCAGTTCCTCCCAAGGGAAGAGCTTCACCTTCACGGTGGCCGTCCTTCCGGCGTTGTCAAACTTCTTGGTCACCGTTCGGGGCGTACGGCCCAAGTGGCCATATGCGGCGGTTTCGCTGTAGATGGGCGTGCGCAGGCTGAAGCGCTTTTCAATGAAGTATGGCCGCATGTCGAACTCCCTCATGCCGGCCACGGTCCTGGCAATGGCCCCGTCGTTCTGCTTCACCTTGGCCGTGCCGTAGGTGTTCACGTAAAAGCCCACCGGCCTGGCCACGCCGATGGCATAGGCCACTTGCACGAGCACTTCGTCGCATACGCCTGCGGCCACGAGGTTTTTGGCAATGTGCCGGGCTGCATAGGCCGCGGACCGGTCCACCTTGCTGGGGTCCTTCCCGCTGAACGCACCGCCGCCGTGTGCGCCCTTGCCCCCGTAGGTGTCCACGATGATCTTGCGCCCGGTGAGGCCCGTGTCCCCGTGCGGTCCGCCAATGACGAACTTGCCCGTGGGATTGACGTGGTAGGTGATCTTGTCATTGAAAAGGGCCTGCACGCGCTTGGGCAACTGCTTTTTCACGCGGGGGATCAACAGCTCGATGACATCCTTCTTGATCTTCGCCAACATTTTCGGCTCCGTGTCAAAATCATCGTGCTGGGTGCTGATGACGATGGCATCGATGCGCTTGGGCGTGTGTTCGTCGTTGTACTCAATGGTCACCTGGCTCTTGGCATCCGGGCGCAGGTAGGGCATCTTGGAATTCTTCTCCCGGCGGATGGCGGCGAGCTCGCGCAAGAGCAGATGGCTGATGTCCAACGCCAGCGGCATGTAATTGTCGGTATCGCAGCACGCGTAGCCGAACATCATGCCCTGATCACCGGCACCCTGTTCCTCCGGCTTCTTGCGCACCACGCCCTGGTTGATGTCGGGGCTTTGTTCATGGATGGCACTGATCACCCCGCAACTGTGGGCCTCGAACATGTACTCGCTCTTGGTGTAACCGATCTTCTTGATCACGTCGCGGGCGATCTGCTGCACATCGAGATAAGCCTTGCTCTTCACTTCCCCTGCCAGCACCACTTGGCCTGTGGTGACAAGGGTTTCGCAGGCCACTTTGCTGTCCGGGTCGAAGGCCAGGAAATGGTCGATGAGGGCATCGCTGATCTGATCGGCCACTTTGTCCGGATGGCCTTCACTGACGCTTTCGGAGGTAAATAGGTAGGGCATTGAAGTTCGGTCTGGAGTAATGTTCACTTGGGCAATTGGACCGCAAAGAAACGGGTTTGCCCGGCACGCAAGGCACTGCCATGCACAAGCGGGCTCACTTTCGCGTCCCGGGCATGGTGAGCTCCTTGAACACGTCCTCCAAGCCGCGCTCTGCACGCTGGAGCGTGAGGACCGTCAAGCCCTTGTCAACGGCGAACTGGAACACGGTGGGGCGGATGTCATCGTCTTCCGCAAAGGTCACCGTCCACGTGTTGCCATTGCCGCGCACCGCTTCCAAGACCCCCGGAAGTGCCATCAGGTCCTGTTCCGTGCAACGTCCATCAAACTCGACCCATAACGCTTGCTTGCGGTCGCCCATGCTGCGCAGGTGCCTGGCATTGTCATCCGCCACGATCCTGCCCTTGTCAATGATGATCACCCGGCTGCAGATGGCCTCCACCTCCTGCATGATGTGGGTGCTGAGCATCACGGTGCGCTGCTCGCCGATGTGCTTGATCAACCCGCGGATCTCCTCCAGCTGGTTGGGGTCCAAGCCGCTGGTGGGCTCATCGAGAATGAGCACCTTGGGGTCGTGGATCATGGCTTGCGCAAGGCCCACCCGCTGGCGGTACCCCTTGCTGAGGGCGCCGATCTTCTTGTGCTGCTCGCGCTCCAGGCCTACGGTGCCGATCATTTCCTTCACCTTGGCAACCTTGTTCCGCAACCTGTACATCCCGGCGGCGAATTCGAGGTATTCCTTTACATAAAGGTCGGTGTAGAGCGGGTTGTGCTCGGGCAGGTAGCCCACGTTGCGGCGCACGTCCATGCTGGCCTCGCGGATGTCGAAGCCGCACACGCCGGCATCACCGCCGGTGGGCGGCAGGTAGCAGGTGAGGATCTTCATCATCGTGCTCTTGCCGGCGCCGTTGGGCCCCAGGAAGCCGACCACCTCGCTGCCGCCAATCTCGAATGAAACGTCGTCCAGCGCTTTCTGGGCGCCGAACAGCTTGGTGATGTGGCGGACGGAGATGGACATGGGGCGAAAGTAGCCGGGGATGGACGGACCTCGCTCGGCGGAATGGTAAAAGGAGTGAATCCCCTCCTTTCCGGAACTTGCCGCGACCCAGGTGCTTCCGACCGAACTTTGCAGCATGACCACCGGCCTCCTGATGCGTTCCACCGGCAGCCGCTACCTCGTGCGCGGCGAGGACGGCGCATTGCACGACTGCATCGCCAAGGGCAAGCTGCGCATCAAGGGTTACACCAGCACCAATCCGTTGGCCGTGGGTGATCTGGTGGACTTTGACCCGGCTGCGGAAGTGGTGGGCAAGGAAGTGGTGGGCGGCATCACCCGCCTCCACGAACGCAAGAACTATTTGGTGCGCAAGAGCGTGAACCTCTCGCACCACAAGCACGTCATCGCCAGCAACATGGACCAGTGCTTGGTGCTGGTCACCGTGGCGCGGCCCTTCACCTCCTTCGGGTTCATCGACCGCGTACTGGTGACCGCCGAGGCGTACAACATCCCGCCTGTCATCGTCTTCAACAAAGTGGACGACCTCGGTGATGACGAGTTCGGGCTGCTGGCCGAGTACGAGGATGTGTACCAAGGCGCGGGCTACCGCACGCTGATCACTTCCGCATTGAAAGGCACCGGCGTGGAGGAGTTGAAACAACTGCTCAATGGCAAGGTTTCGCTGCTGGTGGGCCACAGCGGCGTGGGGAAGAGCACGCTGGTGAACGCGATCGACCCGGCATTGGACCTGCATACATGGGAGGTGAGCACGTCTACGCAGAAGGGGCAGCATACCACCACGGCGGCGCAGATGTTTGAGGTGCAGTTGACGGGGCGTAGTTCGCAGGGCGTAGTTGGTAGTTCGCAGGGCGTAGTTCGTGGTGCGGAGTTCCCTGACAACCACGAACCACGAACCATGAACCCAAATCCAACGTTCATCATCGACACGCCCGGGGTGAAGGGCTTCGGCCTGGTGGACCTGGACCAGGAGGTGATCGTGGACCAGTTCCCGGAGTTCTTCAAGCGGAAGGGTGAATGCCGGTTTGGGGATTGCAAGCATTTCAAGGAGCCGGGGTGCGCCATACTGAATGCCGTGGAAAGCGGTGCCATTGCCGCCAGCCGCTACAACAGTTATTTGGACATGGTGGAGGGCGTGGATGAGGAGAGCAGTTATCGCACGGGTTAAGGCGCGTGCAACTGTTTCCTACTTCACCGCCTCAACTTTCACCACCTCAGGCGCCGCGCGCTTGATGGCCTCTTCCACACCGGCCTTCATCGTCATGGCCACCATGGAGCAAGTGCTGCACGCACCGTGCAGGCGCACCCGCACCACGCCATCCTCGGTGATACCGTCCAACGTGATGTCCCCGCCATCTGCTTGCAGGAACGGGCGCAACTCCGCCAGCGCCTTGTCGATGCGCGTGGTCAACAGTGCTTTCCGGCCGGTCCAGGCCATTGCGGAAGTCTCCATCATTTCACGGCCAGTTCATCCGCGGAATCGGCCACCTTGCCAGCTGGTGCCGATCCCAATTCCGACAAGATACGCTCCATGGCGTCCAACAATGGCGTGAATGCCTGTGCTGCTGCCGTATGGCCTTGCAGCACGGCAGGGCGGCCCACATCCGCGGCTTCGCGCACGCTTTGCACCAAGGGCACCTCGGCGAGCAAGGGGACTTTCAATTCATCCGCCAAATTGCGCGCGCCGCCCTTGCCGAAGATGTACTGGCGTTCACTTTCCGGAGTATCCTTCAGATCATGGCCTTCCATGGCCTGCACCGGGGCGAACCAGGACATGTTCTCCACGATGCCGAGCACAGGCACGTTGATGCTGGGCAGTTGGAAAAGGCCCACGCCCTTGCGCGCATCGATCAGGGCCACCGGCTGCGGGGTGCTTACCACGATGGCTCCGCTGAGCGGAACGGCCTGCACCAGACTTAGGTGGATGTCGCCCGTGCCGGGTGGAAGGTCCACGAGCATCACGTCCAGGTGGCCCCAATCGGCATCCTTGAACAGCTGGTCCAGTGCCTTGCTGGCCATGGGTCCGCGCCAGGCGATGGCCTGTGAGGGGTCGGCGAAGAAGCCGATGCTGAGCAGTTGCACGCCGTAGCTCTCCACGGGCATGATCATGTTCTTGCCGTCCACCTGCCTCACTTGGGGGCGTTCCTGCTGCACATCGAACATCATGGGCATGCTGGGGCCGTAGATGTCGGCATCCACCAAGCCCACCTTGTAGCCTCGCTGCGCCATGCCCGCCGCAAGGTTGGCGGTAATGGTGCTCTTGCCCACGCCGCCCTTGCCGCTGGCCACGGCGATGATGTGCTTCACGAAGGGCAGCACCTTGCGCAAACCGCCGCGCGCACCACTGATGGGGCGTACGCTCACCTGTACCTTGATCCCTTCGCCGAAGGCCTGCTTCAACTGGAAGATCACCGCCTCCTCCATGCGCTTGCGGCTGTGCATCGCGGGGTTGCTCACCTCCACGATGATGCTGATGGTGTCCTCGTCGATGACGACCTCCTGGACCAGGTCCAGTTCCACGATGTCCTTCTTCAGGTCGGGCTCGATGACCTTGCTGAGTGCTTGGTGGAGGGCTTCCTCGGTGATGTTCATTGCGGCGCGAAATTACCCCTGAAAACCGCGATGTGCATGAGCGACGTCAGTATGGCCGGTCGTCTCCTCAGAACCCCAGTTCCACCGCCGGGTCCCAGAACTTCCTGGCGAAGTCCAACACCAGGTCGTCCTTCACCTTCACACCTTCCTTCTTCAGCAGGCCCTCCATGGCCTTGGGGTCGCCGAAGTGGTGCTTGCCGGTGAGCAGTCCGTTCCGGTTCACCACGCGGTGCGCGGGCACCTTGGGTTTCACGGCGTGGGCATTGTTCATGCACCAGCCCACCATGCGGGAGCTGCGCGCGGCCCCGAGGTATTTGGCGATGGCGCCGTAGCTCGTCACCCTGCCGCGCGGTATTTGGCGCACCACGTCCATCACGTCGGCGAAGAAGTCGCGCTTGTGCGCCGGAGCTTCGGCGTCAGGGTGATCCCAGTGGGCGGATACCCGTGGTTGCTTCTTATCCACCATCACCTTAAGGCATCCTTGTCAAGCCAACCATCCTTCAACAACAGCTTGCGCACCATGCCAATGCGTTTGGCGGCATCCGCATCGCTGTTCATGTCCATGTTGAACGCGAAATAGGCCGTGCGCCGCTCGCGTTCCACCCACCCTATATACCAGCCGATCTCTTCACCGGGATTCCCGCCCCACCCAGTTTTCCCGCGGATGTGCCAAGTAGATGTGCTATCGGCCGGCAAGATGCGCTTCACCGTTCGCTGTTGTCCAGGGTCGAATGGCAACTGTTCCCTGTCCAAGCGTTCAAGGAATTGCACTTGTTGAAGCGCCGTGATGCGCAGTGCGCCCTGCAACCAGAACTTGTCGATGGGGCCGTCCATGTGCTGGTTGCCATAGTGCGCCGTGTCCAAGAAATGCTGCATCCGGTCCGGACCGGCCCGTCTTGCTGCCTCCTGATACCACGGGACACAACTTCGCTCGATGGCCGTGGCCATGTCCATGTCCTCGTTGCATGCGCCGTTCTGCCGGATGACGCCATCCCATGGAATGATCGCGTGTTCATCCGGCACAGCGCCGGTTTGCAAAGCCACCAGGGAATTGAAGATCTTGAAGGTGGAAGCGGGGAGAAAGCCTACCCTCGCCCGCACACTGTCGGATGCCTGCAAGCGGCGGCTGTCCGGCTCCCAAAGCACGAAGACTCCGGTGATCGCAACCTCCTTCATGAGGCGGGCCCAATCATCGCGTTGCATGATGGTGGGCGGGACCTGTTCCCCGACGGTGGCAACGGCCAACCCCGCCCAACATCCAAGGATCAAGCAAAGTGGGAGCAGCAGGCAGGTACGCATCCTGCCAAAGCTATGGCCTGTTTTGGTCACCCGTGTTGGTCCGGATGCAGGTACCAGTGGCATCAGAACCTGAACCGCACATAGTGGATCGTCCTGCCCTCGTCCAGCCACATGCTTTCGTAGAAGGTGCGGATGTTGAGCACGGCCTGCTCTTGTGGTGAAGCTCGGTGGACCAGTTCGGAATAGACGTTGGCGCTGCTTTCCTCGGTGTGCAGCTTGTGCTCCGCGATCTGCTCCAGCGTGTATTCATAAAGCACCGGGCTGTCCGTCTTCAGGTGGATGACCCCGCCCGCCTTGAGGATCTCCTTGTAACGGGCCAGAAAGAGCGGACTGGTCAAGCGCTTGCGGGCCTTGCCGATCTGCGGGTCGCTGAAGGTGAGCCAGATCTCGTCCACCTCGTGCGTTCCGAAGCAGCGCAGGATGTGGTCCACGTGCGTGCGCAGGAAGCCCACGTTGCCCAGTCCGAGTTCCTTCGCCGTCCTCGCCCCGCGCCAGATCCGCGCTCCTTTGATGTCCACGCCGATGTAGTTCTTCCCCGGTTGCAAGCGGGCCAAGCCTATGGTGTATTCCCCGCCTCCGCAGCCCAGCTCCAGCACCAACGGGGCTTCGCGCTTGAAGAAGTCGCTGTTCCACTTTCCCTTGTACGGAAGATCGGCCACTTGCAAGTCGCGGAACGTGGGTTGCACCACATGCGCAAACGTGGCATTCTCGGCAAAGCGGGAGAGCTTGTTCTTGCCCATGGAAGTGTACGAAGTTCGGAAGGTCGGGGAAAAGGATCGCGAAGGAACAACGGGATGGGTTACTGGCGTGCATCTTCCTGACTGGTGATTGGTGGCTGGTGATTGGTGACTGGTGATGCACTCCGCACCTACGGTGGTTCTCCGGTCACCGGTCACTGTTCACCTCGGGGTAAGAGTGCATTTGACAAACCTCCGGGGAACTTCCAATCGCTTATCACCAGTCCCTATTCACCACACGCCCGCCCGCCTTCCCCATCTTCGCGGCATGTTCAATGGTGCGCGCATCCTCATTGCCCCGCTCGACTGGGGTTTGGGCCATGCCGCCCGCTGTGTGCCATTGGTCCAGGCGTTATTGGAGCAAGGTGCCGTCCCCATTGTCGGTGCAGACAGGGGACCGCTGGCATTGCTGCGCGAAGCATTTCCCGCACTGGGGCATGTGCGCATCCCCGGCATGGAGGTGCGCTACGGCAGTGGCCGCTCACAAGCCTGGGCCATGGCGCGGCAATTCCCTGCGATGCTGCGGCAGGTGAGTGATGAACATGCTTGGCTTGAAAGCAACTTGGCCAGCCTGCAATTGGATGCGGTGGTCAGCGACCAGCGCTTCGGGCTGCATTCACGGGCATTGCCCAGCGTGTTGATCACGCACCAAGTATTTCCCTTCACGCCGTTCGGGCACGGCATCGCACGGCGGATCAACCGCAGGCACATCGAAGTGTTTGACCGCTGCTGGATCCCCGACCATGCCGTGGGTCCAGGGCTTGCCGGGGCGCTTTCCCATGGAAGCAACATGCCGGTCCATGCGCGCCATATCGGGCCCCTGAGCCGCTTCCCACGCAGCGGGGGCCCCGCACCCGCAACGGCCTTCCGCGTTGTTGCGGTGATCAGCGGGCCGGAGCCGCAACGCACTTTGCTGGAGCAACAAGTGCTGCCTCAACTGCGATCGATCAAAGGCCCGCACCTGTTGCTCACCGGCAGACCGGATGCGGAACCCATGCAGTTGGGGCAGGTGAAAATGGTCGGCCACCTTCCGGCGAAGGAGCTTCATAACGCGCTGGAGCATGCCGAACTGATCGTGGGACGCACGGGCTATTCCACGCTGATGGACCTGGAGGCGTTGGGCCGTGGCGCACTGCTCATCCCCACTCCGGGCCAGCCGGAGCAGGAGTATCTCGGACGGTTGCACGGCCAGCGCGGCATACACCTGATCCAAGATCAACGGCACCTGAACCTTGCAACGGCACTGGCATATCCGATGGAACGGCACAGCCCGTGCAAAACGGCCAACGCACTATCCGCCGCTTTGAACGATCTTGCAGGCTTGATCGCCCACACACGCACCCGTTAGCAGGCCTCTCCATGAACATTCGTTCCACGCTCACCCTCACTGGATCCCTTTTGCTGTC
>CALMYC010000269.1 GCA_937873385.1 uncultured Flavobacteriales bacterium
CTATCTGCTCCAACTCGGCTTCTTGGACCGCACCCCGCGCGGGCGAGTCGCCACGCGTGCGGCCTATGCCCACCTGGGTATTCTCTACCCCGAACGGCCCGAACAGCAGGGCCTGCTCCCCGCCAATGGTGCGCCTGTCCAGATGGGGTACGGACATGGGCGGACTTCCGCTCTTGGCCTTGCCGTACACTTTGGCATGGTGCCGCATGATGAGGTGCGGGTTGAGGCAGCGCATCCACTCACCGCTCACCGGAAAGCCGCCGTAGCCTGCCGCTTCGGGGATGTCGCTTTTCTCCAGCAATGGCAGCGCTCCTCCTCCTGCACCAATAAAAACGAACAGGGCATGGAACAGCTTGGAGCCGCCGCTTTGCAGATCTTTCACTTCCACGCGCCATCCTCCGTTGGCCGAGCGTTCCAGGTCATGAACGTCATGCCCGAGGTGGACCTCCACGCCGGGCTGCTTTTCCAGGTCGGCGAAGAGCAGGCGGGTGAGGGTGCCGTAGTTGACGTCCGTGCCCAACATGGAACGCGTGGCACTGTAGATGCCGTCATCATGGCGGTCCTCCATCAACAGCGGCGCCCACCGGGCGATCACACCGCGGTCCGTGGTGAATTCCATGCCGTGGAAGAGGGGATGGGCATCCATGGCGGAATGCCGCTTGCGCAGGAACTCCCGGTTTTCCGCGCCTTCCACGAAGCTCATGTGCGGCAGGCTGCTGATGAAGCGCTGAGGTTCCAAGCGGCCCTGCCCCGCCATCCAGGCCCAAAACTGCTTGCCCTGCTCAAACTCCTCGTCCACCTTCAGTGCCTTGGTCAGGTCAATGCTTCCGTCGGGCCTTTCGGGTGTGTAGTTCAGTTCGCAAAGGCCGGCATGGCCGGTTCCGGCGTTGTTCCATGCGTCGGAGCTTTCGCCGGCCATCTCGCCCAAGCGCTCGAACACGTGGATTTTCAGTTCGGGGTCGAGTTCCTTGAGCATGACGCCCAGCGTGGCGCTCATGATGCCGCAGCCGATCAAGACCACGTCCGTTTCAATGGGGGATGCAGGCATGCTTTGCTTTTTGGAAGGGAACGATCAACCGGCGGAAATGATCGCGTGGAAGAGCGGTCTTTTGGGTCAATGCCGTTTTGATCCATCAACCGAGTGCACCGCCCGTTTTTTTGCAAACCACAATGTGTGCCGTGTGCCTTTTGAGCCTGTGGCCGGCACCTGGACCTCTTCCACGCGGAAGCCGCCCATTCCCAGCCGGCGTGTAAAGGGCTTGTTCGGATGGGTGGACCACACGGCCAGAACGCCGCCGGGCCGCAGGCAGGCATGGATGGCGCGGATCCCCGCCTCGCTGTAAATCTTGCGGTTGTCGTTCTGCGTCAGTCCTTCA
>CALMYC010000270.1 GCA_937873385.1 uncultured Flavobacteriales bacterium
GCCGGAATCCTTCACGCCCGCGCCGCGCTTGAACGCGGATTCCAGCAGGTCGCCCAGCGTGGCGGCAATGGCCACCACCACGGCACAGCCGATCCATTGGCTGGCCGTGAGCTGCCGCCAGTACTGGGCCAGCACCCACGCCACGCCCATGCAGAGCGCAATGCCGCCCAGCAAGCCTTCCACGGTTTTCTTGGGGCTTGCGCGGGGCAGCAGCTTGGTGCGGCCGATGGCCCTGCCAACCAGATAGGCTCCCGTATCGTTGGTCCACAACAGCAGCATGAACCCCAGGAACAGCCAGGGGCCGTCTGCCATCAGTGAGGTGATGAGGCCGAACGGCAACGCCACGTACACCAGGCCCATCATCAGCAAGCCGGTGCGCAGCAAGGGTTCCCCGCGGCCAGTTGCAAGAATTTCAACCACCCCCATGGTGAATGCCGCCACGAGGGCGGCCATCGCCCAGTGGGGAGGCATGCGGCCCATGCCAAGCCCGGCGATGGCCAGGTACACCAGGAGGCCGGCGAGCAACGGAACGGCAAGCGCAGGCTTCGCCTCCCGGAAGGCCAAGCGGTGCAGTTCCCCGAGGGCGAGCGCGCAAACAGGAAGGAACAACAATGTGGTGGTGACCGGCCCCGCAAGTGCGGCACCCACGGTAAGTGCCACGTATGCCGCGCCCGTCAGTGCACGTGTGGCCAATTCGGTCATCGGTGCCCTGCTCAAGCCGTGGTCGGTCCGCCTTCGGCGGTGCCGGGTACCACGGGTTCATCCGTTGGCACAGCCCCGCCATTCCCATTCCGGGCCACGGAATGCACCACCTGTTCCGCTTTTGCGAAGGGACGGTCGCCGAAGATCTTCTCCAGGTCCTCCTTGAAGATCACTTCCTTTTCCAGCAATTGGGTGGCCAGCGCGGTGAGCTTGTCCTTGTTGGTGGTAAGGATGTGCTTGGCGCGTTGGTACTGGATCTCCACAATGTTGCGCACCTCCTCGTCAATGGTTTGTGCGGTGTGGTCGCTGTAAGGCTTGGTGAAGCCGTACTCGTTCTGGCCGGTGCTGTCGTAGAAGCTGATGTTGCCCACCTTGTCGTTGAGGCCGTACACGGTGACCATGGCGTAGGCCTGCTTGGTCACCTTTTCCAGGTCGCTGAGTGCGCCGGTGCTCACCTTGCCGTAGATGATGTCCTCCGCGGCGCGCCCGCCCATGGCGGCGCAGATCTCGTCGAGCATCTGGTCGGCGGTGGTGAGGTGCCGCTCATCGGGCAGGTACCAGGCGGCGCCCAAGGAGCGGCCGCGGGGCACAATGGTCACCTTTACAAGGGGTGAGGCATGTTCCACCAGCCAGCTTACCGTGGCATGGCCTGCCTCATGGAAGGCAATGGCGCGCTTCTCTTCGCTGGTGATGATCTTGTTCTTCTTCTCCAAGCCGCCGATCACCCGGTCCACGGCATCCAGGAAATCCTGCTTCTCCACGGAGGTTCGCTTTCTGCGGGCGGCGATCAAGGCGGCTTCGTTGCAGATGTTGGCGATGTCGGCACCACTGAAGCCGGGTGTTTGTCGGGCCAGGAATTCCACGTCCACGGCAATGTCCATCTTCAGGGGCTTGAGGTGTACCTTGAAGATGGCGATCCGCTCATTGAGGTCCGGCATGTCCACGAAGATCTGCCGGTCGAAACGGCCCGGCCGCAGCAAGGCCCGGTCCAGCACATCGGCCCGGTTGGTGGCCCCCAGGAGAATCACCCCGGTGTTGGTGCCGAAGCCGTCCATTTCCGTGAGGAGTTGGTTGAGGGTGTTCTCGCGTTCGTCGTTGGAGCCCATGTTCACGTTGCGCCCGCGGGCACGCCCGATGGCATCGATCTCATCGATGAAGATGATGCTCGGCGCTTTTTCCTTGGCCTGCTTGAACAGGTCGCGCACCCGGCTGGCGCCCACGCCCACGAACATCTCCACGAAATCGGACCCGCTCAGCGAGAAGAAGGGAACTTGTGCCTCGCCGGCAACCGCCTTTGCCAGCAGGGTTTTCCCCGTTCCGGGCGGGCCCACCAGCAAGGCGCCCTTGGGGATCTTCGCCCCGAGGTCGGTGTACTTCTTGGGTGTCTTCAGGAAATCCACGATCTCCTGCAATTCCTCCTTGGCCTCGTCCAGGCCGGCCACGTCGTTAAAGGTGATGTCGGTGCTCTTGCCGCCTTCGAACACCTGGGCGCGGCTCTTGCCGATGTTGAAGATCTGGCCACCGGGCCCGCTGGGGCCGCCCATGCGCCGCATCACGAACATCCATACCAGGATGATGGCGCCGAAGAAGAGCAGTCCCTGCAGGAATTCGGACCCGAAATTGTTCTGCGGCTCAATGCGCACGTCCACCTTGTGCGCCCGTGCCTCTTCGATCACCTGCTGCTGCATCTGGGGGCTGTTCCCGATGTAGAAGGTGTACTGCGGAGTGCCCGCCTCGGGCGTGGTGCCCGCCAGCTTTTTCTTGTGCACCTCCTTTTGCAGGCTTTCTTTCTTGATGGTCACCAGCACGGCGTCACCGTTCACCGCAATGCCCTGCACGTCGCCCTCGGCGAGGAAGCTGTCGTAGTCGGAAATGTCGATCCGCACCACGCGCGAGTTGAAGTTGAACAAGCCCATGGCCAGGATCATCACCACGATGATCCCGTAGATCCAATAAAAGTTGAAGGAGCGCTTGGGGCGCTGGCCCAGTCCGTCCTTCTTGGGTTTTTCGTTGTTTTCCACGATCAGGGGTCAAGCTACGTTGTCGTAAGTGTTGCGGGCGGCGTCAGCCCAAAGTTGGTCCAGTGCAAAGTGGCTGCGCACATCGCGCAGGAATACGTGCGCCACCACGTCCACGTAATCCAGCAGCACCCAACCGGCGTTTTCCTTGCCTTCCACGTGCCAAGGTTTTTCATCCATCAGCTTCAGTGTGAAGCGTTCCACGCTGCGGGCAATGGCATCCACCTGCGTGGTGGAATCGCCATGGCAGATGATGAAGTGGTCGCACACCGCACCGGGCACGCCGCGCAAGTCGAGGTGTACGATGTCCTTGGCCTTCACTTCCTGCATGCCTTGGACCACGGCCTCCACCAGTGGGGTGTAGGAGTTGGTCCGTTGGGCTTTCTTCATACGGTCTATCTTGGCGCGTTCAAAGGTACGCATCATGCCGCGCCTGCCGGTGCGGGAAATGCATGATGGCAGCAATCCATGGCACGCATTGGTGAGATCATCCACAGGCTTTCCACGGTGGACAGCACCAACAACTATGCGGCCAAGGGCATTTCTGAAGGCCGTTTCGCCCACGGAACTGTCATTTTGGCCAAGGAACAAACACAGGGAAGAGGCCAGCGGGGCCGCCAGTGGCTTACTGCGCCGGGACTGGACCTCGCCATGAGCGTGGTGCTGCTGCCGGAACGGTTGCCCGCCATGGCGCAGTTTTCATTGGCAAAGGCCGCGGCCCTGGCGGTGCATGACGTAGTGGCGGAGGTGCTCGCCACGGCGGGAAAAGACCAGGCGGAGGGGCGCATCAAATGGCCGAACGACGTGCTGGTGGGCCGCAGCAAGGTGGCGGGCATCCTCATTGAAAATGAGCTTCACGGTGGGTTTGTCGCTTCCGCGGTGATCGGGATCGGCATCAACGTGGACAGCGTTGGACTGGAAAGTGGATTGGCCGCCACAAGCTTGCGCCAGGAAGCGGGAAGCGCCGTGGGCGTGGAGCCGGTGCTTGCGCTGCTCTGCCAACGCCTGGAGGCTTGGTGGTCCATGGTGCGGGACTGCCCTGATGCAATTTCCACCGCCTACGCCGACCGTCTTTGGGCCAAGGGGCGCTTCGCGGACTTCACGCTGGACGGGAAGGACTACCGTGCCCGGCCGCTGGAAGTGGACGCAGCGGGCCGGTTGATCGTGGAGGATGACCAGGGCAGCGTGCAGGCCTATGGCCTGGAGCGGTTGCGCTTCAAGCTGTGAAGGCAACAGGTGCCCAAGGGAAATGCGTTTGCACCGATCAGCGGAAAAACTATCTTTGCGCTCCCTTTTGAAGAAAATACACAGGCGATGAAGCGTACCTACCAGCCCAGCAAGCGCAAACGCGTGAACAAGCACGGCTTCCGCGAGCGCATGAGCACCCCGGCAGGCCGCGCCGTATTGGCCAGCCGCCGTGCACAAGGCCGCCATAAGCTCACCGTGAGCGACGAAGGCATCGGCAAGAAGTAATTCTTCCCATACCCAACTGGAGGGCCGCCCGCAAGGACGGCCCTTTTTGCGTTATCGCGAGGAGGGAGGCACGACCGACCCCACCGTCAGCGCGAGCGAGTCATCGAGCGAAGCCCACCGTCATCGCGAGGAAGGAGGAACGACTGACGAAGCGATCTTTGATTGCGTAAGTCCCAAATCAAAGATCGCTTCGGGCTTGTTGAGTGCACAAGCCCTCGCGAAGACGTTAGGGGCTTGTTGAATGCACAAGCCCCGCACCGGCGCCCTCACCGTCATCGCGAGGAGGGAGGAACGACTGACGCAGCCCACCGTCATCGCGAGGAAGGAGGAACGACTGACGAAGCGATCTTTGATTGCGTAAGGCCCAAATCAAAGATCGCTTCGGGCTTGTTGAGTGCACAAGCCCTCGCGAAGACGGTGTGGGCTTGTTGGGTGCACAAGCCCCGCACCGGCGCCCTCACCGTCATCGCGAGGAGGGAGGAACGACCGACGAAGCCCACCGTCATCGCGAGGAAGGAGGAAGGACTGACGAAGCGATCTTTGATTGCGAAGGCCCAAATCAAAGATCGCTTCGGGCTTGTTGAATGCACAAGCCCTCGCGAAGACGGTGTGGGCTTGTTGAATGCACAAGCCAATGGCAAGCAGTCCGGTATGCGCATGCTTGGCTCTGCACAGTTGCACATGCAGCATGGGCTCAAGGCTGCCTGTATTACTTCCCTTCCAGCTCCTTCAGCTTCTTTTCCACCAGGAATTGCTGCAAGGCATCCATGCGCTGGTTCAGCTCCTTGATGTACAGGGCCTGGTCTTCCACGGTCACCCACAGGCCATTGGTGAGCTTGTCCACACTGAAGGTGCCGGTTTCCTCCCATTGCTTGCGGCCGGGGATGGTGGGCAAATGCCTGTTGCGCTCCACGAAGTTGGGGAGTTCGGTCAGTGGGGTGCGCAGGTATTGTGCAGCTCCCTCGGCATCCTCGGGCTTGGTGGTGCCGTCATAATACTGGTCAAATACAAAATCACTGAGCAGGCTAAGGTTGCTCCACACGCTTTTCTGGGCGCTGATGGTGCCCGGCCCGCGGAATTTTTGGTTGGGGTACACACCGCTGGCGGCCCATGCCGCATCACCGATCATCACGCCGTTCTGCGCATACATGTAATCATCCACGTTGAAGGCGGGACCGCCCCCGGTGTAGGCGCACAGGAACGCGACGCGGGGCAACTGGTTGCCAACGGTAGGGGGACCTCCACCGCCCCATGGAGTTGGATCGCCGTCACAGATATAGGTGTTAACCCCGCCCACCAAATTCCAGCCGCCAGTGTAACCCCAGCCCCGCCAGTTGCCATTTATGCCAGGAACCCCATTGGTAGGTGTGGTAGGTGGGTAATAAAAGGTAGCAGGAGGACTCGAATTCCAAAAACAGGAATTAGTCGCCCCCGACGCGGCCCCACCGCAAGCATCACAAAACATGTAAATGGAACTTTGCGCTATTGAATTGTACACTTGGATGGATCCA
>CALMYC010000271.1 GCA_937873385.1 uncultured Flavobacteriales bacterium
GCATGCATCCCAGCCGGGGCTCGGAGAGAAGCCCCGCCCTTTCCTTTTCTCGTACCCCCTCCCCGCGCGGAAGAGGCTTCCCTTCCCTTGAATAAAGGGGGGAAAAACCGCCAGTGAACGCTTTGCCGGGGCCGTGGACACGTATTGCATTGAGGCCTTGATGCAGGACGGGAAGGCCCTGCAGTCGGGTACTTCGCACTTTCTGGGCCAAAACTTTGCCAAGGCTTTCGATGTGCTGTTCACCAACAAGGACAACCAGCAGGAGCATGTTTGGGCCACCAGTTGGGGCGTGAGCACACGCCTGATGGGTGCCTTGATCATGACCCACAGCGATGACCAGGGCTTGGTGCTGCCGCCCAAGCTCGCACCCGTTCAGGTGGCCATTGTGCCCATCGCCAAGAACGGGGATCAACTTGCAGCCATTGATGCTTACGTTCAACCTATGGTGGATGCCCTGCGGGCAAAGGGAATTACCGTGAAGTACGACAATGACGATAAGCGCAAACCGGGCTGGAAATTCGCCGAGTACGAATTCAAGGGCTATCCGGTGCGCATTGCGGTGGGGCCGCGCGACCTGGAGAACGGTACCGTGGAGGTGGCCCGTCGCGATACCCTCGAGAAGCAAGTGATGCAGGCCGCTGGCATTGCGGACAAGGTCCTGCACCTCTTGCAGGCCATCCAGGATAACCTGTACCGCAAAGCCCTCACCATGCGCGAGGAGAACATGCACGCAGTGGACAGCTACGCGGAGTTCAAGGACCGCATTGACCAGGGCGGCTTTTTCCTCGCGCACTGGGACGGTACCCCGGAAACCGAGGAGCAGGTGAAGAACGAAACCAAGGCCACCATCCGGTGCATCCCGCTCACCGGGGATAAGACTCCCGGCAAGTGCATGGTTACCGGTAGGCCAAGTGCACAGCGTGTCATCTTTGCAAGAGCCTACTGATGACCAAAGGCAAGGACCAGCCGGAACCGAAGGAAATGCTGCTTGCGCTGCTGGCCGGAAAAGGCGGCATGAAGCAGGATGTATATGCCCGGGCCAGGGAATGCTTTGCCTTGTTGCGGGAACAGTTGAAGGACTTGGCGGGGGAGGTGGGTGGAGCGATCGCGCTGCGGGACCAGCGGTTGAAGGTTGAATATGCCGAGCAGGGCGAACTTTCCTCCAAAGTGGTGATGGGGGGTGATACCGGGGCGTTGATTGTGCACACCAACGTGTTCCGCCTGGACCAAAGCAATGCGCTCTGGAAGTCAAGCTACCTCCAGGAAGATGAAAACCGGGGGTACTTCGGTGTGGTCAATATCTACAATTTCCTCAGCGATTCCTTCCGTTACGACAGGGAGCGCGACCTTGGCTACCTCGTGGCGCGCCTGTTCATCAACAAGCAAGGCCATTTCTTCGTGCAGGGCAAGAAGCAATTGGGTTTCCTCTACAATGATCTTCCGGGGGCCATGTTGGATGGCGGAACGATGCGGGCATTCCTGATCTCCGTGCTGCTGTATGTGCTCGACTTTGACCTTCTGGCGCCGCCATACGATCAAGTGAGCCAGGTAACAGTGGAGGAAATGAAGCAGCTTGAGTCATACTCCATGGTAAGCACCGGCAAGCGGCTCGGTTTCCGGTTCCAAGCGGATACCGACGACGTGTCCTGACAGGAAGATTTGGTGGGATCGCGAAGCTGGCTATTTTTGCGCCCCCGAAAGCACTGACCTCAGCTTTTGGTTTTGCATCATGGCCCGTTCGTCTAGGGGTTAGGACGCGTCCCTTTCACGGATGAAACAGGGGTTCGATTCCCCTACGGGCTACAGGTGGGAAACCCGCACACCGTGCGGGTTTCGTCTTTTTGGCCGGGACTTTCCGCAATTCCCTCAAAGGGCCGCGAGATTGTCCGGACGGGCCGCCTTCCAGGCTTGGGATCACGCAACCCGGAGCGACTGGCACACGTATATTTGGGCCTTTCGCCGGAATAGCGCCTGGCTGGCCAAGGTTAACCAAGTACCCGGAAGCATACGCTCCAGTTCCATCAAACATGCGCATTGAATGAAGTTGACGAAGACCGTGGTCGCCTTCGCCGCCCTTGCCTTGTTGGCATCGTGCGTCAGCAAGCGGAGCATCAACTATTTGCATGACAGTTCGTTGAGCAACACCAGCAAGCTGTTCGCGAACAAGAAGTTCGAATACCGGATCCAGGTGAATGATGTGCTCAGCATCCGCGTGCTGGGGCTGGATGATGCGAACTCACGCCTGTTCAACGTGGAAGCCGTGGGTACAAGTTTGGCGCTCAACGATGCCGCCTTGTATGTGAACGGGTTCTCCGTGGACAAAAACGGTAACGTGCAATTGCCTACCATCGGAAAAGTGAAGATGCAGGGCCTCACGGTTGGGGAAGCCCAGGACCAACTTCAGCGCAAGATCAATGAATACTTCGCCAATGCCACGGTGATCCTGAAGCTGGTGAGCTTCCGGGTCAGTGTCCTCGGCGCGGTGGAGCGCCCGGGCACTTATTTCGTGTACAACAACCAGATCACGCTGCTGGAGGCCTTGGCACAGGCCGGTGGCCCCACGGAACTCGGCGACAAGCGCCATGTCACATTGATGCGGCAGAGTGACCAGGGCACCCAGGCACTTTATTTGGACCTCGCCAAGACGGACGTGCTGTCCAGCGAGTACTACTACCTGCTGCCCAATGATGTGGTCTATGTACCTGCACTCAGCGCCCGGCCGCAGCGGTTGAACCTGGACCTGCTGGCCATCCTCTTCTCTGCGATCAGTACGGCGGCAGTGGTGATCACGGTGGTACAGAGACAGTAATGAGCGACGGGCAGCACGATACCATTGACCTGAGGGCCATACTCCGGAAAGTGTTCCGGATGTGGTGGCTTTTCCTGATCGTCACGGCCATTGCTGTGGCGGGCGCCATCTGGTACTTGAAAACCACGCCCAAAACCTACCAGGAGGACGGCGTGATGCTGATGAGCGACACCAAGCGGAACAACTTTGGCGGGGGCAATGAGGAGTTCCTGAAGGGAACGGCTTACTTGAGCAGCAGCAACGGCCTGGAGGATGAGATCAGTGTGCTGATGTCTTTCACCAACATGCTGAACACGGTGAACCAGCTGGATTTCGGCATTACCTATTACGAGGAGAAAAATTTCCTGGAGCATGAAGTGTACGAGGACAAGCCCTTCATCGTTCGCTTGGATACCGGCCTTCAACTTTCAGGCGCCAAGATCTTTGTCCAGCCCGACTTCAGGGCGGGCACCTACAGAGTGAGGGCGAAGGGCAAGTATGTGGGCATGTTCAACGCCGGGCTTCAGAAGCCGGTGGACAACTTTGTGAAGGAACTGGGCCTGGACAAGACCGTGGGTATCGGAGAACCCTTCCGCAGTGAATACCTCAATTTCAGCATCAGTTTCAATAAAGACTATGTCTATCCGAAGGATGCGAAGTACATGTTCATTCCGGCCAGTAATGCGGACATAGCCGCGTACTATAGGGCCAAGACCTCCACCACCCCGCTCAGCGACGAAAGCAACATCATCACCATTACCACTACCGGGCAGGATACAAAGAAGGAAAAGGACTTCATCAACACGTTGATGCAGACCTACATCAAGAGCGAGCAGGACCGGCACAACGAAAAAGGGAAGAAGACCATCAAGTTCATTGACGATCAGCTGGACAGGTCTTCACAGAACCTGGAGACGGCGGAAGGGAATTTGCAAAACGTCCAGACCAGTGCCGGTAACCTGGTGGGGAGTGCCAGCGATCGCGGAGCAGCGGTGTTCAATGACCTGTCCCGCCTGAAGGATGACCAAGGCCGTGCTGCTTCAAGACTGGAATACCTCGGCGAGTTGATCACCCACATGGGTGCCGATGACGGAGGGGCCCCCACTACCATCTCCGCAACGAACATTGCTTCTCCATCCCTCACCACCTTGATCGACCAGTACAACCAAGGCGTGAACGACCTCGCGGGCAGAAGGCTTACGGAAAGGCAACAGTCGGCACCCACTATTGCATTGGCGCGCAGGGTGCAAACCATGCGCACACAGATCATCCAGAGTGCACAGGATGCACGGCGCGGGGCACAGTTGGAGCTGGACCAGATCACGGCCCGCGTCAACCAACTTTCCTACCAGTTGAACCAGCTGCCCCAAAGCAGCAAGCTGGTGAGCATCGCCACTCGCAAGTACGACCTGAACGCAAACATCAACACGTACTTGATGGAGAAGCGCTACGAGGCGGAGATCGCGGTGAACTCCGACCAAGTGGACAAGTACATCGTGGATCCGGCACGCGTGAAGATTGGCGGGCCCATTTCCCCCAGCAAGAAGACCACCTTGGGAATGGCATTGGCGTTGGGCATTCTCCTGCCCTTGGTTTTCATCTTGGTAAGGGATTTCTTCAATGACACCATCAGCGACCTGGACGAACTGAAACGGCTCAGCCCCATCCCTGTGTTAAGCACAATACCCACATCGAAGCAACAACGCATTAAATTGGATGAAGACCGCTCGGTGCTGGCCGAAGGTTTCCGCACTGCGCGGATCAACCTTCAGTACTTGAATGCCAACATGGACCGTCAGGTAATTGGCATCACCAGCAGTACAAGCGGTGAAGGCAAAACGTTCTGCTCAGTGAACTTGGCCACAGTGATGGCCATGGGGAACAAGAGGACCCTGCTTTTGGACGCGGACATGCGCCGGCCCAAGGTGCATGAGCGCATGGGTTTGGAACTGGGGGAAGGGTTGAGCACCTACCTCATCGGTGAAGTAGGCGTGGACGGATTGATCCGGAAGACCGATGTGCCCGGGCTTGACGTGATCACGGCAGGTCCCATTCCGCCCAACCCGCTGGAGTTGTTTGAAAATCCCCGGCTCGCGGAACTGATGCAGCAGTTACGGGTGCGCTACGACCAGATCCTCGTGGATGCTTCCCCAATGGGCGTGGTCAGTGAGTTCAAGGTATTGGTTCACCATGTGGATGTTACGCTATACGTTGTGCGGCAAGGGTTCACGCGGCGTCCCATGTTGCGGCCTGTGAATGAACTGTACAGGAGCGGCAAGCTCAAGCAGATCGATCTTGTGTTGAACGACGTGAAGGCAGGGGACGGCTACGGCTACGTGTATGAACCCAAGTAGTGGGCAAGCCGGGGTGAAAGGCCGTTCGGAGGGGTTCCGGAAGTATTTCCGCAACACATCCTGGATGTTCGTGGACAAGGTTGTGCGTCTGGTGTCCGTGCTTGTAACGAGCATATTCGTGACGCGCTACCTCGGCCCGGAACTCTTCGGCCAGCTCAATTATGCCAGTGCCTTCGTGGGCATGTTCTTCGCGCTCACGGCCATGGGGCTCGATGATATCCTGATCCGGGACCTCGTGCGCAGGCCTGACCGGAGGAACCAGCTTATGGGAACGGCCGCCACCATAAAGCTCGGGGGCGCGGTCATCCTCTTCATCACCGTGGTGGTCCTTGCCGTCATGAAGCGGATGGATCATACTACGCTGACGATGGTGGTCCTGATAGCGGCTGCGGAGTTCCTGAAGCCATTCGTGGTCGTGGAACAGTTTTTCTATTCACAGGTTAAGGGGCGGACCGCTGCACAAGTGAATATTGTGCAGGTATTGATCGCTTCTGCCTTCAGGTTGTGTTTGGTGGCCGTCCATGCACCACTGGTATGGTTTGCCTGGTCCTACGTCGTGGAGGTTGCGGCCGGCGTGGTGGGCTATTTGATCGCGTACAGGAGGGATGGCTCCACGTGGCGGAACTGGAGGTTCAGCAGGAAGGTGGCTCTTTACCTGCTTGGCCAATCCTGGCCCCTGGTGATCTATGGGTTGGCGCTCTATGTCCAGGCCAAGATCGACCAGGTGATGATCGGGGACATCCTGCGCAGTTCCCTCGGGGAGGCGGGTGCCAATGCGGAAGTGGGCCAATATTCGGCGGCGTTGAAAATGATCGAATCGCTTGGCTTTGTGCCAGGGATAGTTGTGGCTTCCTTGGCACCGGCCAACAGCCGCGTGCTGGTGCCCCCGGTCGAGCCCGGCGCGATGGTCTGCGGATTCTCCAGATAGTCGGTCTGATAGGTCTGCGTGGTGCCAAGCAGTTGCGAGGAGAAGCGCGCCTGCAACGCGGCTGAGGTTTCCGGCAACAGCGCCGAGGCCCAGTATTTGTCGGTGATGCCGAGCCAGCCGTTGGTGACCTTGAAGTTGACCGACTTGCTCTCGGCGATCTTCTTGTAGCTGTATTCCTGCAAGCCTTGGTCGCCGAGATAGCCGACGAGGCCTTCATGAAGGATGTAATAACCGGACACCTGCGGCGTGCCGTGCCGCGATATCAGGGCGAACGGATACAGCGTCACCGGGGCACTGCCGGAATTGACGACTTCGTCCTTGATCGAGAACAGGTAATGGTCGTCGACGGCGATGGTGCGGCGGAAGGTGACGCCTTCGCCGTTGTCCCATTTCAGCGCGACCGGGTGATCCGGCGTCAGGTTTCCGCCGCCGTCCTGCTGCCACACGGTGTTCTGATCGGGAATCTTGACGCTCGATCCGCTGGGGGAAACCCAGCCGAATTCCGCATAATAGGCCTCGGAAGTTCCGGACGGCGAGAACAGCACGATGGCCGGCGATTTCGGGTCCACGGTGTCGCGATATCGCACCAGCGACAGGTCGTCGATCCGCGCGCCTTTCAGGGACACGCTGCCGGCGAGGCGCGGCGTTTCGATCTTGATGCGGGGCGATCCGGAGATAGCGGCGTCGCGGCTGACGATCGCGGTCGTCGTCGGTTGATTGACGCTCGGCGCGGCGCCCGGTGCCGCGGGAGTGGATGGCGAGCCTGCCGGCGTCGTGGTGGCGGGGGCCGGCTTGTTGGCCTTCGCCAGTTCGCTTTGCGCCTGCTCGGCGGCGCGCTGCTTTTCCATCTGCGGGATATTGAAGAAATACGTTCTGGTCTCGTCATTCGGTTCAGGTTGCGAGGTGACGGGGCAGTGGGATCCGTCGGGCGCAAGGATGGTTACGTCACGAACGTTCCGGCGATGGCCGGTCGAGGCGATGGAGAGCCAGGCGCAGGTCGTCAAGCATCGTCGCAAAGCCGCGATGCAAAGCACCGCGCCGGCCGACTAGCACATAATCGCTGTGCGGTCGCATGGATAAGGCGTCCACGCGCTTCACCAATTCGCGAAGCCTGCGGCGAACGCGGTTGCGTTCCGTCGCGGTGCCGACCTTTTTCGAAACAGTGAAGCCGATCCGCACCGGCCCGTCGTCTTCGCGCGTGCGCCGTTGCACGACAAAAGCGGGGCTCGTCATGCGTGCCCCGCCAGC
>CALMYC010000272.1 GCA_937873385.1 uncultured Flavobacteriales bacterium
AGGTGGTGGGGGTGTTCCTTGGCCGCGGGGGCGTGGAAAAGGGCATGCTCACGGAAGAAGCCATGGCACGCGGCATGGCCACTTTGCGCAAGTTGATGGCAAAGGCCAGGGAATTGGGGGCCCTGCGTGTGGGGGCGTTCGGCACTTCGGCCATGCGCAACGCACACAACGCAATTGCCTTCACTGAACGCGCAAGGAATGAACTCGGCCTGGCGATCGAGATCATCCCCGGCGTTGAAGAAGCGGGAATGGTGCTTGACGGCGTAAGGCAGGCGGTGCCCTTTGGCAACAAGCCGAAGCTGGTCATGGACATCGGCGGTGGCAGTACGGAATTCATACTGGCAACCGACAAGGCCTTGATGTGGAAACACAGTTTTGAACTGGGCACGACGCGACTTGTGGAGCGCTTCCCGGCCACTGACCCCATGGACATGGGCACGCAATTGCGCATGGCTGGGCACATCGACGCACAACTGGAAATGCTTTGGCCGGTCATGGAGCGGCATTGGCCAAGCTCACTCGTGGGTTCCGCGGGCTCCTTCGATACCATGGCATCCATGATCGCCATGGAACGGGGAGCACCACTGGGGCCGGAGGACGTTACCATGGTGTTCAACACGGTGGAATTTGATTCGCTCAAGGACAAGCTCCTGCCCATGACCAAAGCTCAACGGGAGCTGATCCCCGGGCTTCCGGGTCACCGCACGGACACCATCATCCCGGCCTTGATGCTCGTGGAACGCGTGCTGCTGCACGGCATCGAGCGGTTGGAGTGGAGCAAATACTCGCTGAAGGAAGGCGCAGCCGCACGCCTGCTGGCGTGAAATGCCAAGCTGCCGCCCCGGAACTTCCGGAACGGCAGCCCCTTGCACGACCAACGAACCGTTATTCCTTCACAAACGAGCGCACGCTCCTTGTACCATCCACCATGCGCAGTTGCACTACGTAGCGGCCGAGGTTCAAGTCCTTCACGTTCAGTATGGCTGATCCGGAAAAAGCTCCTTGCATGATGACGGCACGGCCGGTCATGTCCATGACATCCACCGCCGCAACCTGCCTATCCGACACCAAGTTCAACATGTCGGTCGCCGGAGAAGGATACACGCGCAAATCCGTATTGGCCACCTGGTCTGCAATGCCGCTGGACCCGTTGAAACCGAGCGCATCCACCTGCACATAACTGCCGGCGACCGGTGCGTTCATGCTCGAGAACACGGCAATAATGCATGTATCCGGGTTTGCCGAAGTGAAGTAGGTAACGGGGATGCTCATCGCTTGCCATCCGCCGATGCTGCCTTGCAACAAGGCCACCCCGGCACCGACACTGTCACGTTGTAGCGTGCTGGCATTCCACTTGGAGAAGTAAACCGCCACCATGCCCGTATCCTGTGGTTCAATGCCATACTTCCACTGGCCCGTCAATGCGGAAGGGCGCGATGCGTAGGGAAATCCACCGGCACCAGAGGCTGCATCAGCGGTAATCACCATCCCCGCAATGATCCCCACCATGGGTTCCAGGCGGGTGGTCATTTTGGCGTAGTAACTGCCCGCAAATCCGGGCGTTCCCTGCTCCGTGGTTGGCGTACCGCCACCAAGCGTGGCGAGCCCGTTGAACGTAATCCATCCGACGGGATCTTGATAACTGGTCCCGGTGGGAGTAACCCAATTCTCAAATCCCCCATTGGGAATTTGTGCAACCGCCGGTGCAAGCATGCAACCAACGGCCAAGGAAGAGAGGAGTACACGTGTTTTCATTGCTGATCGGTTTGATGACACGAAATTGGTGCATCAATGACCTTCCAGCCACGCTTTGACGAAAATTTTGTTTGCCGGGCAATGTCCGTGCGCCTTGGCCACCAAGCCCTAGAACTTGCTGTGCTTCACACTATAGCGGAAGTAGACCCACATGCCAATGGCCAACCACACCACGAGGCGCAACCAGGTATCCCAGGGCAACGCCAACATCATGGCACCGCACACGATGACACCCATGATGGGAACAAACGGCACCAGCGGAGTGCGGAACGCACGCGGGGCATCCGGCATCCGCTTGCGCATGATCATCACCCCGATACTGACCAGGATGAAGGCGAGCAGCGTGCCGATACTGGTCATTTCGCCCACCACCTTGCCGGGCACGAAAGCGGCGAACAGGCTCACGAACACCATGAACAGCATGTTGCTCTTGAACGGCGTGCGGTACTTCGGATGCACATCGCTGAACACCTTGGGCAGCAGGCCATCATGGCTCATGCTGTAGAACACCCGGCTCTGGCCGAGGAGCATCACCAGGATCACGGAGGAATAGCCCGCGAGGATGGCCAGGATCACTCCTTGTTTCAGCCACACATAGGGCGTGTGGGCAATGGCGGTGGCCACTGGTGCCAGTTTATCATGGGTGCCGCCGAACTCGGTGTAGTGCGCCAGGCCGGTCATCACATGGCCGAAGAGCACATAAAGCACCGTGCAAATGGCCAGTGAGCCCAGAATGCCGATGGGCATGTTGCGCGCCGGGTTCTTCGCTTCCTGTGCAGCCGTGCTCACCGCATCAAATCCGATGTACGCAAAGAAAATGATGCCTGCCCCCTGCAGCACACCGCTCCATCCGAAATGGCCGAAGGTGCCCGTGTTGGCAGGGATGTACGGCGTAAGGTTGGCCGGGTCGATGTACGACCAGCCCAAGACGATGAACAACAGCACCACGGCCACCTTCAGCACCACGATGATGCTGTTGACCCCGGCGCTCTCCCGGGTGCCCCTCGCCAGCAACAGGGACATGCACACCACGATGAAGACCGCCGGCAAGTTGATGATGCCTCCTTCAAACGGTCCGGCCATCAAGGCGGTGGGCACGTGCATGCCATGCATCATCAACAGTTTGTTCAGGTATTGGCTCCAGGAGATGGAGACCATGGCGGCCCCCACGGCATATTCAAGCACGAGGTCCCAGCCGATGATCCAGGCCCAGAGCCGGCCCATGGTGGCGAAGCTGTACGTGTAGGCACTGCCCGCAATGGGGATCATGCTGGCGAACTCCGCATAGCACAGGCCCGCAAAGGCACAGCCGACGGCACTGATGATGAACGAAAGCGTCACGGCCGGGCGAGCGTGTTCCGAGGCCACCACACCTGTGAGGGAGAATAATCCTGCCCCGATGATGGCCCCGATGCCCAAGGCGATCAGGCTACCCGCTCCCAAGCGCCTCACCAAGGTGCCCTCGCCCTGGTCCGCGGCCTCAGCCAACAACGATTCCAACGGTTTCCTGTGGTAGTGCTCGCTCATGCCTGGTCCGGGTTGGCCGCTAAGCTAACAGGATCATGAAACCGGGCAGCCTTTGCGTGGGCCCGGCCACGCACATCGGAGCCCGTGTTAAAAGTTGCACATCTTCAATACATCGATTTTGGGATCTCTGAAGCTTTCGGTGCGAAACGGTAACGGCTGTTGCCGCCAACCCTAAAAACAATCGCAAAACGTCCGATGAAAACCTTGTTGATCGCCGCAGCACTTGGAGCCAGCATGCTCACCCCCACCGCCGCGATGGCGGGTACCCCCCAAACCCCTGCCACACAGCAGCCCGCCCCGGCGAAGAAGGCTGAGGCAAAGCCCGCACACACGGCGAAGAAGGGGGAAATGAAAGGGGAAAAAGCCCATTCCGGCATGAAGGCCAAGGCACATGAGGAGCATAAGAGTGAAATGAAGGCAACCCCCGCCACCCACAAGGAGGCGGAGAAGAAAGAGACCAAACAGGCTGAGCCGACCAAGTGATCGGGCAGTGAACAAGGGAAGGGGCCGGCCGCGCAAGTGGCCGGCCCTTTCCCTTTTCGGCCCGCCCGTTGGCAAGAAGTAATTTCGCCGCCCCCATGGCTGGCACAGCCCGAACTTCCTCCGCCTTTGCCCAGCGTACGGTGCTTCCGGTGCTGATCGCGATCAGCGCCTCGCACATGTTGAACGACATCGTTCAATCACTGATCCCGGCCATTTATCCCATCGTAAAGGACAAATTCCTCTTGAGTTTCACCCAGGTGGGCCTGATCACCCTGTGCTTCCAGATGACCGCCTCCATACTGCAACCGTTCGTGGGGAGGTATACGGACAAACATCCCAGCCCCTACTCACTTGTGGCGGGCATGCTGTTCTCCTTGGC
>CALMYC010000273.1 GCA_937873385.1 uncultured Flavobacteriales bacterium
TGGGCGAGCACCGCGAACTGACCGACCTGGCATCCTACCTCGTTTCCCCGTTCAGCGGCTACATCAACGGCGAAGTGGTCACCATTGACGGCGGCGAATGGCTCAAGGGCGCGGGCCAGTTCAACATGCTGGACATGGTGGAGCCGGGAATGTGGGATGCCATTGAGCGCATGGTGCGTGGCACCAAGGGAAGTTGAGGACCCCGTGCAAGGCCGAAAATTTTGGCACGGCGATTGATTTTCCGGCGTGCCGAAGAACACTATCTTCGCAATAAACCAACCCAGATGAAGACATTGAAATTGCTTGCCGCTGCACTGTTGATCGGCTCAGCCTCCTTGGCAACCGCCCAATCGGACCTCAAGGCGGAACAATCCTGTGCCGAAATGGTGAAGGCCCGCACGGTGCTGCTGACCAAGGAACTGGCGCTGGACAAGGACCAGTCGGCGAAGGTGCAGGAATTGCTCGCCAAGAACGAAAAGGAATTGGAAGGCATGCGCGGCCACTGTGAATCAATGGATGCAAAGGCCAAGCAGGCCGATGACAAGGCCTATGCCTCCATCAACGAGGTGCTGAACCCTGAACAGCAGGAAAAGATGGCTGAACTCGTGAAGTCCGGCAAGCTGGACAGCTGTGGCAAGGAAGGTAGCAAAGCCTGTTGCGCCGGCAAGAAAATGGGGGCAAAGGCAGATGCCCAAGCCACGCCCCAGTCACTGAAGCCGGCCGAGAAGAGGGAATAACGGATTGCCGCGCTGACCATGGAAAAGGGCCGCAAGTTGCGGCCCTTTTCCATGGTGTAGGGTGAGCTCACTCCGCCTCGATCACCAAATACTTGGACACGCTCCAGAAGGCCGTCGTGTCCTTGATGGTCAGGTTGTCCACGTGGTCCTTGCCCACCAGCTCAAAGCTCCCGGCCGGATGCGTGGTGATCACCTTCGCCTTCTTCGCGTTCACGGGGATCACCGTCATTTTGCTGATGTCGATCTGTGTGAAGTACGACTTGTTCAGGTCGGTGGTCTTCAGCTTGCGCACACTGCCGATGCCGATCACTCCGCCTTCCTTTGAGATGATGTTGTTGGCCATCAGTTCCTTCTTGCTGCCCACGCAGTAGTAGGCCGTGTTCAGCTCATTCACCTGCATGTTGGCCTGCTGCTCCTTGTCCTGGTACATCTGGATCATGCTGGCAAGTGAGGCATTGGTGCTCGCGAGCTGCTCCTTCAGTGAGCCGATCTCCGCATCCTTGTCGTTCAGGGACTGCTCCATTTCCCGGATCGCCTTCTGCAGCTCGCTGAGCTTCGCATTGTCCCCCGCCGAGCTCTTCTTCATGCGGGCAATGATGTTCCGGTTCACCGTGAGCAGCGAATCGATGGCCCGCAGGTCGTTCACGATGCCCTGCTCCATGTTCGTGCCATTTTCCACGCCCTTGGTGCCCTTGGCAAGCAGGCCTTGCTTTTCACGGATCATGCGCAGGTTTTCGCTCACCCGGTTAAAGGCGCCGAACATCTCATTGATCGTGGAGTCTTTCTCCGAGCTCCGCTCTGCAACCGTGTTCTTATCCTGCTCCAACTGCTTGTACTGTTCGCTCTGGGTGGGGTCGTTCTGGCAGGCTGCAAACAAAAAGGCAACCGCCAGGCATGCTTTCAAGATCACCTTCATTTCAGCTTGTTTTTGGGGGTTTGTTTCATCCGGATCATCCGCGTGCGGAACCGCGTTGGGGACATGTGGGATGGAACGATGGCCGCGAAATTACGTACATACGGTTTCCATCGATGGGCAGGCTGCATCTTTGTCCGTCCGCCACCGGCCATGAACGCCTTGATCACCGCTTTTGTTCGTTGGGCTGGCTTGCTCCTGATCTTCGGGGCAGCCGTGCCGCTGCTTGCCCAACAGGACGACAAAAGCCTGACCGACGGATTCAGCAAACTTTCAGCCAAGGAACGCACCCGGATAGCCGAACAGGAAAACCGCGATGCCGAGGCCGATACGGCCTACCAGCGGCTCATGCGCCAAGCGGACCTCGCGTTCCGGCAAGCACGCTACCAGGATGCGTTAGGGGCCTTCGAGGAAGCACGTGCCAGGCGGCCCTACAACGTGTATCCGAAGGTAAAGATCCAGGACCTTCGCGCACTGATCAGGAAAAAAGAGGAAGAAGCGGCCAACCAACCCGGCAATGTGCAGCCACCGGCCCCTTCAACACCTGCAATTGAAGCTCCCCCAGGCCAGCAGACGGAACCCACGCCTCGCCACCTTCCGCCGAACCCGGCATCACCGGCTCCCGCCGCTGCAATCCCACTGGATCCAGCACCTGCCCCGGAACCGGCTTCCATGCCGTCGGCACCAAGTACCGTGGAACCTGTCCACGTTGAACCTGCACCTGCGGTAAAGCCGGACATACCTCCTCCCCAGACTGCGCCATACCCGCCGCAGCCGCGGCCCATGGCCCAGGAACCCAAAGGGGTCCAACCTCCCGGTGAGCGCATCTACAAGGA
>CALMYC010000274.1 GCA_937873385.1 uncultured Flavobacteriales bacterium
CGTCCACCTGCCGCATCCGTTCACCGTTGTGCAGGATATGGGGGTCCTTGCGGCCGATCACCAGGTCGCACTTGATGTGGTCCGCAACGAACATGTCGTGTCCACGCTGCTGTCCTGCCTCCACGAGCCTGCGCGTGGAATAGAGCTTTCCGTCACGCGAAAGGACAACGATGTTCATGTCTCCAAATGGGGGGGCAAAGGTAACCTGCCCCCTTTCCACTGATAAAGGCTGAAAACCTTTGCATTTCTTTGCGCCCTCGGATCAATCGTTCACCTACTTTCGTCCTTCCAAAAACATCCTACCGTGGTACGGATCATTGAAGCCAGCACCCCGCTGGGCACCGCACTGACCGAAGAGCAGAAGCGCTTCTTCGCAAAGCATGGCGTCATCCATTTCCCAGGCTTCATTTCACGTGCCACTGTTGCCGATGTCTGGCGGGCCGTGGAAAAAGTCCAGTCGCAATGGATCGCTGAAGGCCGGGAAAAGGTCAACGGTGTCCCCCTCAAATACGGCAACGACGTGGACGGCCAACGCATCGTCCAGCGCTTTGCCTTCGCCAACCAGCATAGCCCGGTCCTTGCGGAATTGCTGAAGGACCCGCGCCTCGAGCTGCTCCTCGGCCTTGTGGGCCCGGGTGCGCGCCTGGGCCTCGATGAAAAGGACGGGCTTGTGGTGAACCACTATGTGAACACGGATGCCAGCAAGTTCACCCAGATGGGGTGGCATACAGATAGTGTAAGGGACATTTTCCTGGGCAAGAAGATCCTGCCCATGTTGAACGTGGGCATCCATTTGGATGACCAGGACCCGCGCAACGGGGGTCTTCGCCTGCTGCCGGGCACACAGAACCAAAGCATGTGGAACATGCTGTTCAGGAAAAAGAGCTTTCTGGACAACGAGCCCGACCCCAAGGAAGTGGCCTTTGAGATCAAGGCCGGGGACCTCACCGTCCATGACGGCCGTTGCTGGCATCGTGTGGAGCGCAGCCACCTCACCGGTGAAGCCAGCCGCCGCCGCGTGATGTACATCCCCATCATTGCGGGGAAATACACGCCAAAATCGGAGAAGAGCCCCACGCCGCTCTATCACCGGTTCCAGCATTTGGTCAAATAGTTCCGCCGCCATTGGCGCGGGCCGGAATTGCAACGCGCCCATTCAACTCCCCCATGGCGCAACCAGAGCGCGGATATGCCCTGATAACCGGAGCCAGCCAAGGGCTGGGCGCCGCCTTGGCCCTGGAATTGGCCCGCAATGGTTTCGGCGTACTGCTGGTGGCCCGCAACCTGGTCGGCCTCAATGAGGTAGCGCGCCAAGCTGCCGCATTCAACAAGGGGCGTGCACAGGTTTTCCAGGCGGATCTCTTCGCACCGGACGCCCCCGCGCAAGTTGCTGCATGGGCGCTTTCCCTGGCTGTGCCCTTGACGTGCGTGGTGAACAATGCCGGCCAGGGGCTCTGGGGCTTGTTCGGCGAACTAGTGCTGGAAGACCAGCAACGGATGATGCGCCTGAACATGGACGTACCCGTGGACTTGACCCATCGGTTGTTGCCGGTGCTCACGGACTCCCGCAAGGCGTATATCCTGAACATCTCCAGCATGACGGCCTATACGGCCATGGCCACATTTGCGGTTTATGCTGCCAGCAAGGCGTTCGTCCTGCGTTGGTCGCGCTCCCTGCGGCTGGAGTTGAAAGGGGGACCGGTAAGTGTCACCGCCGTGTGCCCCGGCAGCATTCTCACGGGATTCACGCAACGGGCGCGCATGCAGGCCATGGACGACCTGGCCGCGAAATTCGGCACCGGGCCGGAACCCGTGGCCAAGGCCGCTGTGCAAGCCATGCTGAAAGGCAAGGCCGAGGTGGTCCCGGGCCTGTTGAACACGATCACCGCACAGCTGCAACGCTTGATGCCTGGCTCGCTGAACGAGCGCGTGGCCAGCGGCATCTACCTCAAGCGCCTTCCGAGGCGGAATGGAGCCTGAAGTGCCGCAATAGTAGCCCCGCGAGTTTCCACATGCACCAAGCCGCGGGCACTGCGGCCAGCACGTCCACAGTCCAGTGTACATGCTGGAGGAGCACCAGAAAACCGATCACCAGCGTGCAGGCGCCAATGATCCATTTCAAGCGCCGGTCCTCCACCAACAGGGTGACCAGCACCAGGGTTGCCGTATGGCCTGAAAAGAACAGGTCCTTGAGGAAAGGCGCAGCGCCCGGGTAGAAGGATTGTGTGAACGGATCGATCAGCGGGATGATGTCCGGTGGTGGTTCCAACGTGACCAGGGCCATGCTGGCCATGCGTAGCAGCAACATCAGCACATACGCGTACAGACCGTGCAAGATCCGCAAAGGCCGTTTGGCCACGGATGCAATCCCCAGCAGCAAGGCACCGTAGAGCACGGCAAAGGTTGCCGTTGAAACATCGATGGGCCCGATGAGCGCAAGCACTGGATCGTTGGGCAATTTGCCGGGTTTCGCAGCGATCCACCCGAAGAAGGCAGGCAGCAGGAACGCCACGCAGGCACCCATAAAAAGAGCTCCTGTAAAAGCGATCAAAAATCCAGGCTGTGCCAGCGCAATGCGCCAGCCCGCATGACCCCCGGGCAACCGGTCCCCCATCGCGGCCGAAAGTAGCCGAAGG
>CALMYC010000275.1 GCA_937873385.1 uncultured Flavobacteriales bacterium
ATTGATGGGGCCGCCGGTTGTACCATCGTCGCTGAAGTGGTTCGGATTGGGGATCTCCATTCCTTCCAAGCGCCACAGCACGCCCTTGGGACTGTTGCCGCGGACCACGATGGTGTTGTTTCCGGTGGGATCGCCGGCGACACCGGGAAAACTGGTGACCATGCGCGCCGGGTCATTGATGCCGCCCGCCATGCGCGAGGTCTCCTCCACGCCGATGGTGCGCGCGCTGAGGAAGGCCATGTCATTGCGCACCTGCTGGCGGTCCCTCTTGCCGGTGACCTCCGCCGCTTGCAACTGGGTGAGCGCCTGCTGCATGCGGATGTTCAGCACCAGTTCCTTGGCGCTGTTCACCAGTTGGTTGGTGAGCCGCAGGTCATCGTAGCCCATCATGCGCACCTCCACGTCGATGCGGCGCACAGGCACATTGGCCAAGGTGAATCGACCGTCGAGGTCGGTGGTGGCGGCGATGCGGGGTTTAGTGCCCGAAACGGCCACCACCGCGCCGATCAAGGCTTCGCGGGTGTCGGCGTCCAGCACTGTGCCACGCACGGTCTGGGTATAAGATTGCGCGATGGTGTTGAAACTGCACACCAAGCACGGCAAGGCCAGGGCAAGCGAGCGAAGATGGTTCATCGATATGGTGTAGCGCAATCGTTTCAGAAGCAGCCCACCTTGATGCTCACGCCGGCGTTGATGCCGTGCAGCGCATCCTTGGGCGTGGCGGGCAGGTCCACGTCGCTGGTGTAGCGGTAGCTGGCGCCGATGCCGAGGCGCACCAGGCGAATTACGTTCATCTCCAGCTCGATGCCCGGCTCCACCACGAAGAAGGCCTGTGCATCCCAGCCGTGGTCGTCCATGCGCTGCGGCACACCGGTGTGGTCGGCGGGATCATAGCCGTGGTTGTAGCCGTAGGTGACGCCACCGGCACCGATGAGGATGGGCAATGCGATGTGCACCGGCGACCGGTAGGCGATGATCGGCTCGATGAAGAGCCCGCCATAGCCCATATAGAGGCTGCTCTTGTGCCGCAATTGAACGCCTTGGTCGATCAGGTGCTGGTCGTAGGCCTTGTTGGGCACGTTGGTCACCAGGCCGTGCCCGGCGAAGCCGATGGTGACGCGATGGTCGATGAGCCAGCCGCCGCGCGCACCCACCAGGAGCGCATCATGGTCGAGGATGCGCGTGTAGTGCGCGGTGGGCGCGCCCCAGCCGCCGTTGTGTTGCTTCCTGCCACTGCCCAGCAGGGTGCGCATGGGGGCATCGGTGGTGTCTTGCGCCATGGCGGGCGCGGTTGCAAGAGCGAGAAGAAGCAGTGCAAGGATGTTCCTGAATTGCATTGTTGCGGGTTAGTTTCCGCTATGACAATGCGGGGGCGGGATACCCCTATTGCGGAGCTGTATTTTTTTGGTTGTGGGGCATAGTTCGTGGTGAATGGTTGGTGGTTCGTAGGCCATAGTGCGTGGGGCAGTCCTATGAACCACGACCTACGCACTATGAACAACTGCCCCCCTCAAAACCTCACCCCCACCCCAACCTTCCAGCCTAACCAACCGCTGAGCTGCACCCCGCCGAGGTCATTGGTGAAGAGGGGTTGCTGCGGGGGAAGCGTACTGGTGTAGGTGCCGGTGTCCGCATGGCGCAACTCGCTGAAGAGGGTGTTCAACACCGGTCCGGCGGAGAGGATGAAACGATCGGCGAAGTACACCCCGGGGCTGATGCTGAAACGGCCAAGGATGTTTACGGCATCCACCCATTCCTTCTGCTCCACCACCTGCTCGCCGGTGAGGTCGATGTTCAGCGCCCAACGCGCGCCGAGGCGCGGCTCGCAACCGAAGCCGTAGAGAAAGCCCCAGCGGCCATCCGGCGCAACGGGCGGTGAAAAGCCGAGGATGTTGTGGAAAGCACGGGTGCCGGTGCGCACCTGGATGCTGAAGGACATCACGTCGTTCACCGCAAGGTCCGCGCGGTGGTAGCCCGTGCGTGAGATGGTGAGCAGGCCCACGGCCCCGGCGGCGAGCGTGTCGCTGAGGTTGAGGATGCCCACTTGCACGCCGAGGGCATGCCTGGCGTAGTTGAACACGCCCACTTGGCCACCTTCCGCGGAATCTGCCACTACGTTGGCCCCGAAGGAGAACTGGCCCCCTTTCACCTGGTCCGCATAATTGACGCCGAAGCCCACCTGTCCGCCTACCGCTGTGCCTGGGACGATGTTGGCACCGAAACTGAACTGGCCTTTGGCGGCGTGGCCCGCGTAGTTGAGGCCGAAGCCCACCTGGCCGCCTTCCGCTGTGCCCGGCACCACGTTTGCGCCGAAGCTGAACTGGCCATGAGTGACATGGTGGGCATAATTGAGACCGAAGGCAACTTGGCCACCGCTCACTTCACCGGGCACCACGTTGGCACCAAAGCTGAACTGCCCTCCGGTAACGTGGTGGGCGTAATTGAGTCCGAAGCCCACTTGGCTGCCACTCACCTCGCCGGGCGCCACGTTGGCACCGAAGGAGACCTGGCCGCCGCTCACGGATTGCGCATAGTTCGCGCCGAAGCCCACTTGGCCTCCGCCCACTTCACCCAACGAGACATTGGCACCGGCAGCGACCTGCGCACCCTGCACACTCCGCGCATAGTTCAGCCCGCCGGCCACCTGCGACTTGTGCACCGCGCCGTGGGCCACGTTCACCCCGCCGGCCACTTGCACACCGTCCAGGTCGCCGAGTGTGACGTTCACCGCTCCGGCCACCTGGGTGCCGGTCATGCCGCGTTTCACCACGTTTACCCCACCGGACACCTGCACGCCGCTGAGCGTGTCCCACACCGTGTTGGAGGCGCCCGCCAATTGCAGGCCGAACAGCGAACCCATGGTGTGGTTGAAGCCGCCGGCCACCTGCACACCCTGCGTTCGCCCGCCCACCAGGTTGGCCGCACCACTGGCTTGGAAGCCGTTCAAATTTTCAGAGAGCAGGTTGAAGCCACCACCGATCTCCGCGCCGTCCACGCCGCGCGCGTATCCGCCCAGCAGGTTGAAGGAGGCGCGGTTCACGATGGAAGCCGCCAACGGGCCGTTGGTGCTGACGCCGGGCACAAGCGACAATTGCACATTGCGCCGCTCACCGCCGCCGAGGTTGGCGTTCTGCTGCAATTGTTCGGGGGGCACCAGGAGCCGCGCCACGCCCAGTTCCTCCACGCCGCAGCGGTCCTGGAGGCAAATGGGCTTCAGGTATTCCAGGCGCGTCAACGGGCTCAGTGCCACACGGCCCGCATCACTGTTCCGGGGCACGTACACCACGGTATCGCGGTAGCCTTGGCGCGCGATGCGCAGCGGCGTACGCTCCAATTCCCCGGAGATCTCCACGCTAAAATCCCCGCTGGGCCCGCTGCCCACCACGTTGCCCCGTTGCACATCGAGGATGCTGGCGCGCGGGATGGGCGTGCCGCTGCTGGCATCCACCACGCGGCCGGTGCTGTCGGCGCCACGCCGGAAGTCGATGTCGCGCAGCGAGTGCGTGCCCTTGCCATCGGCCTTGGCGAAGCTGTAGGCCGTCGGCGCGGC
>CALMYC010000276.1 GCA_937873385.1 uncultured Flavobacteriales bacterium
CCACCACCCATACATAATCCCCGGGGGCACAGGCAGCGCCTTGGTCATTGTTCATCCGGCCGCACCAGGGATGGCTGGCATCCGTGGTGCTGTACACCAGTATGCCCGCCGGGTCATAGATCGCCAGCTGGAATTTGGAGGTCAGGGTGGGAAGTGCTTGTGGCATGAATGTCTCGTCCATTCCATCCCCGTTCGGCGAGAAGCTCGTCGCGGCGCCCAAGTTGAAGTCCTTGTCAATCCGTACTTCCTTCATCTTGCGGTCCTCGCAGCCGGTTTCATTGGTCACGGTCAACTCCACTTTGTACACGCCCTTGGCCTTGTAGATGTGGTCCGGGTGGGCCTCCGTGCTCATGGTGCCGTCACCCAGGTCCCATTGGTAGCTCTTGGCTCCCAATGAACGGTTTTCGAAGTGCACGGATGGCAGTAGGCCGGGATATTCCTGCTTCACCACGTTGAAGCTTGCCGCAGGAGCCTCGTGGATCACGATCATGTCACTGCTCGGTTTATTGTGGATGCTGCCCATGCCCGTGTTGGACATGGAAAGCATGACCTGGTAGCTGCCCGGTTTGGTGAAGGTGTGCTGCGGATTGGGTTTGTTGCTGAAGCTGCCATCACCGAAGTTCCACAGGTAGATGCCGTCTTCCGGCATGTGTTCCACGGTGAAGTCCACCGGGCTGCCAGGGCAGGCTTCATGCACGCTGGTGCGGAACAGGCTTGCACCCGCGCCGGAACCATTGCCTGAAGGCACGGCTTGGGCAGCTGCGGGAGCGGTGGTGGAGGGCATGGAGCCACCTGCATGGGGGATTTTCCCTGTTCTCCCGGACTTTTCGTTGCTGGATCTTTCCCCGGTTCCCTTTGTGGAAGCCATGGCGTTTGCCGGATGCAAGTCTGCCCGGGGTTCCAAGTTGCCGGATCCGGGTTGGGTGCCCGATGGCCACGCGGGCTCCGAAGCGGCCTGTTGCACGGTGGCCGCCGGTGCGCTTGCGGGCGAACCGGTACTGGTGTTGGCCCCGGAGGGATTTGGTGCCCCCGTGTCGCGCCCCAGGAAGTATGCCGTGCCACCGATCAACAAACCGCCGGCCACCAGCAGGCCTGCCATGAGCGCGCGCCCATGGCCCCAGCCGCGAACACCACTGGAAAGTGCCCGTTCCATTTGTGACCAATCAGCGGAGTTGTAGGGCACCGCATAGTGCTCCAGGCTCTTTTTCAGCTGTTGTTCAAAGGGATCCATATAATTCACGCGTTCAGCCATGGTTCACGGCAGGTGATGGTCTTGCTTCAATAAGCGTTTCAGGTTGGCTTTGGCCTTGGCCAAGTTGCTCTTGGAAGTGCCCACGTTGATGTCCAGCAGCTCCGCGATCTCCTTGTGCGTCATTTCCTCGAACACGTACAAGTTGAACACCGTGCGGTAGGCAGGGGTCAACTTCTGCATGGCGTTGATCACATCCGCAGGCTTCAGGTCCGGGATCTCCTCTACCTGCTCCTCTTCCGGCAAGTCTTGGAATTCTTCCATGCTCCGGTCTTCCCCCAGCAGCAAGTAGGAATGCCGGGCCCTCCGAAAGTGGTCGATGGCGGTGTTCACCATGATCCGCCGTACCCAGCCTTCCAAGCTCCCGGTGCGGTTGAAGTGCTCCAAGTTCTTGAACACCTTGATGAAGCCGTCCTGCAGGATGTCCTTGGCCTGGTCGTGGTTCTTGGTATAGCGGAGGCATACGGCCATCATTTTGCCGTAGAACAGTTCGTACACGCGCTGTTGGCTCCGGCGCTCGCCCGCCAAGCACCCGTCCAATACGGCATTGTACGCCGGTTCCGCTGGTTCCATGATTGGCCATGCGGAATCAAGACGTAAATGTTCCCCAAGGGTTGCCGATTCGCCAGCCATTTGACCTTAAACGGCCGTAAGATACTCCTTTCCGGCAGTTGGCAAGTGCAGCACTGGCGCGGACATCCGGCTCCATTACCATGATCCGCCCCATTCGGGGATTCCTGCCCTCTTCCATGGGGCAGGGCCGCACCTTTGACTTCTCCCCCCGCTGTTCGGCTTTCCAACTTGCCGCCCGGGGCATGCCCCATTGATTTTCCGATGGACCGGTGCTCAGTCCTTCCCGGTTTCTCCTGTGCTAAGTAGTTTTGTCCCCGGACCCGATGGTCCGCACATTTTTTTCCAAAAGCAGACAAGACACATGAAGATCACTGTTGTTGGGGCCGGAAACGTGGGGGCTACCTGCGCCGATGCCTGTGCCCGTTGGGAATTGGGGACCGAGGTGGTCCTGTTGGACATCAAGGAGGGATTTGCCGAGGGCAAAGCACTGGATATCTGGCAAACAGCGCCGATCAGCGGGTTCGACACGCGCCCGGTGGGCAGTACGAATGATTACACCAAAACCGCCAACAGCGATGTGGTGGTGATCACCAGCGGCCTGCCCCGCAAGCCGGGCATGAGCAGGGATGACCTCATTGCCACCAATGCAGGCATTGTGAAGAGCGTGACTGAAAACGTGGTGCAGCATTCCCCCAATGCGGTGATCATCGTGGTGAGCAACCCGCTCGATGTGATGACGTACTGCGCCTTCCTGAACAGCAAGTTCCCCGCCCACCGCGTGTTCGGCATGGCCGGCATTCTGGACACCGCGCGCTACCGTGCCTTCCTGGCCACTGAACTGGGCGTGAGCCCCAAGGACATCCAGGCCGTGCTGATGGGCGGCCATGGCGACACGATGGTGCCGCTGCCGCGCTACACCACCGTGGGCGGCATACCCGTCACGGAGTTGATCGCCAAGGACAGGCTGGACGCCATCGTGGAGCGCACCAAGAAAGGAGGCGGTGAGATCGTGAACCTGCTGGGCACCTCCGCCTGGTATGCGCCCGGCACCGCTGCTGCCCAGATGGTGGAAGCCATCGTGCGTGACCAGAAGCGCGTGTTCCCGGTCTGTGCCTGGCTGCAAGGCGAATATGGCCTCAAGGATGTGTACCTCGGGGTGCCGGTGGTCCTGGGCCGCAAGGGCATCGAGCGCATCATCGAGCTCAAGCTGAACAAGGAGGAAATGGAGCTGGCACGCGCCAGCGCCAAGGCGGTCAAGGAAGTGATGGAGGTGCTGGACAATATGAAGATGCCGGCTTGAGCCACCGCAAGGAACCACGGAAAAGGGGCACTGGCATGGTGCCCCTTTTCATTTGAGGGCATCTCAAAATTATCCTTCGGGCTGCACTTGGGTCTTTCACGGCCCTATATCGTTGCTTGATCCTCACATTGCCACCGGCTATGTTCCGGTTTCGCGCCTCATCTGCCCGCGAAATCCCACAAGCTCGCTGTCAAAAACAATTTTGGGATGCCCTCCAGTGCCCGCAGGCGCGTCAGTGCACCACGGCCAAATGCCTTGTCCATTGCCGGGTACCGCTGCTGATGCGAACCGCATAGGCCCCAGGGGCCAGGCCGGAAAGTGGAAGGCGAAGTTCCGTGCGGTGCAATGCCGCTTTTTGCACGGTCCGGCCCAGCAGGTCGATGAGTTCAGCCTCCATGCCCGGCAGCAGGGGGGTGTGCAACAGCACGGTGACTTCATCCGTGGCCGGGTTGGGCGCCAAGCTGAATGCGCCACTTGCATCGGCGACGGGGAGGGTGCCAACGCCTGCACCAAGGTCGCTGGCCCAGAAGCTCAGCCCTCCGCGATAGTTCCCGACCACGGCATCCGGTTCACTGTCGCCCGTGAAGTCATGGAATACAAGTGCGGTCCTGCTGCCCTCATGCAGGTCGTTCCACAGGCTGTCCGTCAAGTTCCACATACCCATTACATTGCCGCTGATGTTGTCGTACCGGTGGATGCCGCCGCTCTCACTGCCAGAGAGACAAATGAGCTGGCCATCACTGTCCGTGTACAAAAAGGGAACGCTGTAGCCGGTATTGCTCCAGTAGTCGTTTACGCTTACCCCGCCCAATGCGGCGCTTTCCAAGTGCCACGCCGCCACCTGTGCCGTACCGCTGTTGCGGTAGTAGTTCAGGTTTCCGTTCCGTTCGCCCACCACCAGGTCAAGGAGGCCGTCACCGTTGAGGTCAAAGAGCTGCGGGGTTGCATTGGCCCCAACGTCAATTGCGCTGCCGTCATCACCGTTCACCGGCACGGGGGATGCCTGGAACTGGGCCACCGGTCCGCCGGAGGTGTTGTGGAAAAAGTACAAATTGCCGTTGACATCGCCCAGGATCATGTCCGGCTGCCCGTCCCCGTCCACATCCCCAAAGGCCGGATGCAGGCCAGGGCCCATGTTCAGCCCCCCAAGTTGCGCATAGTCCGTGTCCACCAAGTTGAACGCCGGCTGCGTCTGGGTCCCAGTATTCTCTAACAAGGCCAACCGGCCCAAATAGGGGCCGCCTTCTTGGAAATACCCTTCGTTCGCCACCACCAGGTCCATCAAGCCGTCGCCGTTATGGTCGAACAGGACGGGCCTGGCGCCTTCCCCGAGATCAAGCA
>CALMYC010000277.1 GCA_937873385.1 uncultured Flavobacteriales bacterium
CACCGGGAAAACGTCCAGCACTTCACCGGCGTTGAGCCCGGTGATCGCGCTGGTGCCACCCGGGCACAGCCCCACCACCGGCACGGGGATGTTGTGGTCCTGGTTGGTGCCCTCGCCCAATTGGCCGTGAATATTCCACCCCCAGCTGAATACGCTGCCATCGTCCCGGAGCGCCATGCAATGATCATGACCTGCGGAAATGCCAACAATGCCCGTGGGCACCAGCGCCTCCACGGGCACACTGCTGTCCGTGTTGGTGCCGTTGCCAAGCACACCCGTGAAATTCCTCCCCCAGGTCCACACCGTGCCATCGTGCAACAAAGCGGCGGCGAACACATAGCCGGCGCTGATCGCAACAGCCTGTGTGAGCCCGCTCACCAACACGGGGACGTTACTATTGGACATCGTACCGTTTCCGAGTTGACCGTAGAAACCAGCCCCCCAACACCACACGGTGCTGTCGCTGGCGAGTGCCATGGAAGCGCCTCGGGAAGCGGAGATGGCCGTGATGCCTGTCAGGCCCCACACCTGCACCGGCACAGGGCTGTCCGTATCGCCGCCATTGCCCAAGGAGCCCTCAATGCCCCGGCCCCAGGTCCACACCGTGCTGTCCGCCCGCAACGCCATGGAATAGCCCCATCCCGCCGCTATGGCGATCACGCTGTCGAGCCCCACCACCTGTACCGGCAAATGGTTGTCCACAACGGTGCCATCGCCGAGTTGTCCGTACATGTTATAGCCCCAACACCACACGGTGCTGTCCTCCATCAATGCCATTGAATGGAACCCGCCGGCGGATATGGCGACGGCCCTTCCCGTGGTCGTGGCCTGGATGGGCACCTGGCTCGGCGAGGTGCTGCCATCGCCCAATTGCCCGAACGAATTGGCGCCCCATGACCAAACCGTCCCATCGTCAGTGAGGGCCAGTACGTGGCCTTCCTTCCCATCTGAAATGGCCACAACCCTGGTGAGTCCCATGGCTTGCACAGGCACCCAACTTTCCTGCGTGCTATTGTTGCCCAAGATGCCGAAGGAGTTGTCCCCCCAGCCATTCACGGTGCTATCGCCGCACAGGAAAAAGGAGGTGTATTGACCGGCGGAGATCTGTGCGCGGGCGTTACCGCTGAGGAGACCAACGACGAACAGGATCGGAAGAGCGGCGCGTGTGTGCATGGTGGTGGGGATCATGGCTGCAAAGTGTGCAGGTGCGCACCGTGTATTGCCAATTGCAGAGATAAAAGTAGATCGGAAATGGAACCTTTGCACAGGCCCAACCCGGCGACATAGGCCCTCACCCCGTTCCCGGTTGAAGGGGAGCGCTTGCCGGTCCCGTAAGAGGGCAGGAAACAGGGTGTTCCGCCATCATGCCTGACCCCGCTTCCGCGAAAGCCACGGCGCACAAGGTCGGAGCCCTTCCAGCACCGTCTCCTGTCCCATGCACATGCCTGATCGTCATCGACGGCCATGGGACATGGGACAATCGTGCAATGACCAGTTCATCACTGCTGATCCATCTTCCGCACCATCGTCAAAATGGTCGCAATAGCCACCGTCTCCCCCGTCTCATCCACCACATCCACCAGGAACTTGACTATTCCCGAGGCGATGACCGCGCCGGTGTGCGGAGGTGCGGGGCCGTGTTCATCGCGTGCTCACGGTACCGTCACACTCCTGGTCGAAGTCGTCTGCGCCGAGAAATACCCCAAGGCACCGCCACTGATGTTGCTCACGGGGTCGGCGGGCGTGGCGGCATTGTCCACGTTCTGCATCATGCTGAAGAAGTAGTCGTAGACCTCCGGTGCGATGCACTGCATCGTGACCTCCACCACATCGCCGCTTTCGGGCTCAAGACCGCTCATGAACAGCGGCTGCAGCACCAGGTTCCCGTCGGTAAAGCGGTCGCTTTCAAGGCTAAGGCCTGCTTGCTTTTCCCCGTTGACCACGACGGTGAAGCGATAGTAGTTGGCCATGCCTGCGGGATCGATGTAGCCGGGAACGATGATCCTGGTATCCACGCCGAACGCGGGGAAGCTGTCCACCATCAAGGTGTCCATGTGTACCGCCACAGGCATGCGGCATTCAGCGGCATAGGTGGTGCCGTCCACCTGCACGTTCAGGTGGTACGTGCGGCCCACACTGCCCACGATACTGTCCGTGCTGTAAAAGCCGGGGCTGGTCTCGGTGAGCAGCGCGCTGCTACCCTGGTCGTCGCTCAGCACAACGGTGGCGTTGCTGATGGCGGGGAACGCGTTGGAGGCTTCGAAGGCCACCGAGCGGGTGAGCCGCACCGTTTGCGGTCCGTTGCCTTCGGAGACGATGGCCTCGATGACCACCTTGTTGCTTTCATTCCCGAGATCGAGCGTGATCTCCTTTCTGCAGGAGCTGAGGACCGTGCCCAGCAAGGCCATGCCAATGATGAGGTGTTGTTGGTGCTTCATGGTGATCAAAATTTGAAACCGTAGGAAATGGAAGGGACCCAGCGGAAGAGGGAGGTCTTGATGGCCGAGGTGCGGCTGGGGTCGTCCTCGTTCTCCTGGAAGGTGATGGTGTAGGCATTCTGCCTGCCGTAGGCGTTGTACAACGAGAAGTTCCAAGTGCTCTCATGCTTCTTCCACTTCCGGGTCAATGTCGCACTGAGGTCGAGGCGATGGTAGGCGGGCATGCGGCCGGCATTCCGTTCGGTGTAGGAGAACATCACCTGGTCATCCACCGTGTACTTGCCGGTGGGGAAGGTGACCGCGTTTCCCGTGTTGTAGGTCCACAAGGCGGAAAAGCTCCAGCGTTCATTGAGATCGTAGGTGCCCACGATGGATACATCATGCGTGCGGTCCTGCCGGGCGAAGTACCATTCCCCGTTGTTGATGCCGTCGATCTGGCGCTCGGTCCGGCTCAGGGTATAGCCGACCCAACCGGTGAGGCGGCCCGTGTTCTTGCGCGCCATCACCTCCAAGCCGTAGGCACGTCCTTTTCCGAAGAGCAGTTCGCCTTCGATGTACTGGTTCACGAGGATGTCGGCACCGTTGCGATAGTCGATCTGGTTCTGCATCCACTTGTAGTAGACCTCGCCGCTCAGCTCGTATGCGCCAGCCTTCAGCTTGCGGAAATAACCGCCACTCACTTGGTCGCCGATCTCCGGCTTGATGTTGTTCGAGGTGCCGATCCACCGGTCCGTGGGGCTGCCGCTCGTGCTGTTGCTGAGCAAATGCATGTTCTGCGTCATGCGTGCGAACGAACCTTTAACGGAAGCGAACTCGGAGGTGAGGTAACTGAAGGAGAGCCTTGGCTCGGGGTTCACGTAGGTCTGCACGATGGACCCGCTGCCGTGGCTGGTGGTGCTGGTCACTTCGCCTGTGGGATCGAACGTGTAGAAATCACCCTTCCCGAGAACGGAAAGCCCGGAGACGCGCAGTCCCACGTTCATGGTCAGTCGATCGGTGACCGTCTTGTCCCACGAAGCGAACAGGGCGTTCTCCCAGGTGTACTGTTCCTGGATCGAAAAGGCATTGACACCCGATGTGCCGCTGGACTCCACTTTGCCGGGCGTGATCGTGTGGCGGATGGAACTGAAGCCGACCTTCCATTTCGAGCCCGGCTTGGGGTAGAAGCTCAGTTCGTGCGTGAGGTCAAGATCCCGCACCACCGAAGTGATGCTGAAGTCGTGCGCATCGGTCTTGAACGCCACGCCGTAGTTGTAGTTCGAGTAGATGAGCGAGGTGTTGCTGAACCAGCGAGGTGAATGGATGTGGTTCCAGCGCAACGTCCCGGTAGCATTGCCCCAATCGATGCCCAGGGTGGTGCCGAGGCCCACAACGTCCCTGCCGAAGTAGCCGCTCAGGAAGAGCTTGTCCTTTGCACCCACATCCACGTTCAGCTTTGCATTGAGATCGTAGAAGTAGAGCTTGTTGTCGCGGATGTCCTTGTTGGATTGGAGCTTGAGGAACACGTCCGCGTAGGTGCGGCGTGCAGCGATGATGAAGGAGGCCTTGTTCTTCTTAATCGGTCCTTCAATGGTGAGGTTTGAGGAGATCAGGCCGAGGCTCCCGCTCACACCGAGCTTGCGGTCATTCCCGTCCTTCATCCGGATGTCCAACACCGATGCGATCCTTCCGCCGAACTGCGCGGGCATCGATCCCTTGTAGAGCTGCACGTCCTTGATCGCGTTGGCGTTGAAGGTGGAGAAGAAGCCGAGCAGGTGGCTCGCGTTGTAGACCGGCGCTTCGTCCAGCAGGATGAGGTTCTGGTCGGCTCCGCCACCGCGCACATAGAACCCCGACTGGCCATCACCGGCGCTCTTCACGCCGGGCAACAGCTGGATCGCCTTCAACGCATCGCGTTCGCCGAAGATCATGGGCAACTTCGCCACATCCTTCATGTCCATGCGCTCCGCGCCGATATCTGGCCGCTGCAGATCGAAGCCTTTTTTCTCCCTGGCCACCACCACTTCGCCCAGCTCCTTGCTGGACAGGGCCAGTGCGAGATCCAGCTTCATGTTCGACGTGAGCTGAACCATCTTGCTCACCGCCTTGTATCCGATGAACGAACTCGTCACCTCATACGTGCCGACCGGCAGGGTGATGGAATAGAAACCGTACTCGTTCGTGGACACGCCGGTGCTCGCGGCACCGCGCAGCAGTAGGGTGGCGCCGATGAGCGTTTCGCCGCTAAGGCTATCCTTGACCGTGCCGCTGAGCGTGACCCGCTGGGCGCTTTGCGCGAAAGCGAATGTGCCGGTGAACAACGTGAGCAGAAAGGCGAGCCGGGAACGTAAATGCGAAAGTGGGTTCATGGTGATGTCAGTTTCTGGGCACAGTGAGGCTGATCGAGCGACCAAGGCGGATCCGGAATGCGTTGTGGGCCCAGTGGTGTGCCCGCAGCGCCCTGCCTTGCAGCAGCCACTGGCTCACGGTACGGATGGGGCTTATGGCAGACTGCTCCACCGCGATGGTGCGCGGATCCATTGTAGTTGCCGGTTGTCCTTGCACGCTCGTCCAAGAGGAGGCGTTGAGCACAAGGAGGAGAACAAGGAGGAAGGGTTTGGTTCGCTTCATGTGTGATGGAAGTTGGTTGTGGTGGTTCATCCGAGGGGCGCAAAAGTCCAGGGCGTTCGGGCGTGCGGCGTTACATGCTGTTCGGAAAGCGTTACATCGGCAATGGCTTGCTCTGGTCCTCCTTCCGCCCGGTTCCAGCCGATCACGGCAAGGAGGCGTGGGTTCCGATCCCGTCGGCTCCGCGTACGGGCCCGGCACCAGCACGGAACTGACGGGCGTTCACACCGTGATCGTCACACTCCAATTCCATGTGGTGTTCCGCATATCCCGCCTGCGCAAATGGACGATCAATGGTGATGGTGCTTGTGGGCGGGTGCCGGTCTCCCGTACGGCTTACTGCCGTCCACGACATCAAAATGGGCCATCATTCCTGCCGCATGGTGCTCGATGATGTGGCAGTGGTACATCCATGTTCCCGGGCGGTTGTCCGGCATCCAGGCGATCCTGATCGTGCTCTTCGGTTTCACGTTGTATGTATCCTTCCATGCCCTAAAGGCCGGAGCTTTGCCATCCTCTTCGATCATCTGGAAGAAGAAGCCATGCAAGTGGAAGGGATGGTCCATCAAACTGGCATTGGCCACTTCCCAAACCTGTAATTCGCCCACCATCACGGGTTTGTCGTTCCCGTGCACGGTGTTGTTGACGCGAATGTCCTTTTGATCCCTGAGCAAGGGAACAACAGATAGCGTTACTCTCCGGGTGGTCACCGCACCTTGGTCCGTGAGGGGCTCGATCGTCCTCAACCGGTCCGGTATATGGGCCACAGAGGGCCTGGCTGCACCCACCTTCACAGAGGCGAAAGTCTCCCGCTTGGCCTTCAGGAAGGTTGTCCGGTCATAAGCCAACGACTCCATGGCGAACGTTTCTCCTTCGGCGAAAGGACCGACCGCGATGTCCACGCGCTCCCCGGGGGTTATCAGCACTTCAGTGACCGCCATGGGATGTTCCAATAATCCGCCATCCGAAGCGATGATCTTGAATTCCTTTCCACCGAGGTACAACCGGAAGTACCTGGCGCTGGAAGAGTTGATGAACCGCCACCGCTCCGTCTGACCGGCGTGGGCGTTGATCACCAGGTCCTCCTTCCCGTTCAACAGGAGCGTGTCGCCTTGCCGCCCGTCATGCCGTTCGATCATCCGTGGAAGGAACCAGGCCGGTTCGGTGAATTCGTTGTTCGCGTCCAGCTTCATGTCGTCGATCATGAAGAGCTGCTCACCGTCCACTACCGGATCCGTGTCGCCATCCACGATCAAGGCGCCGTACATGCCCCGTTCCATCTGGACGGTTTCATTCTGATGGGCGTGGTACCAGAAGGTGCCCGCATCCGGAACAACGAACCGGTATTCAAAAACCTCACCTGGCTCGATCGGGCGCTGGGTCGCGTCCGTGCCGTCCATGGCCGCCGGCAGGCAGATGCCATGCCAGTGGATCGTGGTGGCCTCGCTCAAGTTGTTGGTCAAACGAACGACCAGTGTATCACCGGCGTTCGCGCGAAGCACGGGCCCGGGAAGCTGTTCGTTGAAACCCCATGCCTGGATGGCCTTTCCGGGAGCGATCTCCCAGTTGAATGAGCTCGCTTGGAGATCGTATGCTATGGTCTTGCTTTCAGTTTTCATGGTGGACTTTTGTTGTGGTGGCTTTCCTCGGAGATCCGCCGAAAGGGGCGGCACCGGGCCGCCCCTTCCTTGGTGGATCACTGCGCTGCGCAGCCGCAGGCACATTCGCTGGTCGGGCAGATCGGGCCGCACATGCAGGTGGTGCAGTCGCAGTTCGCCTTGCCGCAGCTCGCTTGTGTCCGCTCGACCGGTTTCATGGATGTGTTCATGGTGTCCTGGTTTTTGTTGTTCGACGCGGCAAAAGTCCATGTACCCGGTGCGGGGCATGTTATATCCTACTTGAGAAGCTTTATATCGGGACGTTGGCGACCGATGACAAGTTGAAGCCCTTGACGATCAAGCGACCCGCGAGCACCATTTCGTACACCGCGATCGGCAGTGCCATCATCATGGTCGTGGCCGAATACGGCGAGATCATGCCCAGCACTTCGATACCGCCCACCACGAGGATGAGCAGGGCGCCGGTGATCCCCAGAACGGCAAGTGGCCGTGGTACCAGCCCGGAGAGAAAGAAGAGGTAGCTGTAGATGAGTGTGTTCACCCCGAGCAGGTAGTGCGGTCCCAATACGAAGGTCCAGTCGTGGAGGGCGATGAGCGTGGTTCCGATGGCTTGTCCCACCGAGGCCTCCATACCTGTCCGGGTGGCGATCGTCCCAAGGGCCAGCATGCTCACGGCACCCACAAGTATGCTCACCACTTCCAAGGATCGGAAGATGACGTATGCCGGACCAAGACGCCTGGAGACCAGGCTCAGCACCGGCAGCAGCATCAGCGCGGTGCCACCGTTCGCGATGGCAAGCAGCACTTCGAATAACGCGCCCCAGGCGATACGCCCAGCCCGCGTGCTGGCCGCGGTGAACGGATCGGCGGCATTGATCACAGGCATATAGAGAGCCAGCCCGATGATGGCCGTTACCGTGGCGGTGATGAAGAACAGGCCGGTGATGACGGCATGTCGCTTCGTGGCAACGAGGGGGGTGTTCATTGAATTGGACGTTGCTCAGAATTCCTCAGCGACGAGTTCCTTGTTGAGCATCATGCCGGCGGAGGTACCGGTCGCCACCGCGTTGGCTACCGTGCGCAGCCGTGTTGTGCTGTCGCCACTGGCGTAGATCCCGGGGATGCTCGTTCGCTGCTGCGTGTCCACCTGGATATAGCCCTCCTCGGTAAATGCGCAGCCGAGCACTTGCGGGATCGGGCAATGCTGCTCGAAGGCGGGCATGGCGTACAGGGAATGCACGGCTTGGGGGCCTCCATCCTTCAGGCGGATGTGATGGAGTTGTCCCCGATCGTGCTCCAGTCCGAGCACCTCGTTCTCTGCGACGCGGATCCCATGCGCAAGCAACTGGGCCGCTTGTTCCTTGTTCAGCGTGGAAGGTCCGTTCGTGAAGAGCGTAAGGTCCTTGGTCCAGTTGGCGATCAGGCGTACCAGTTCGAACGCCTTGTCGCCATTGCCGAGAACGCCGGTCACCTCATCCCGCACTTCATAGCCGTGGCAATAGGGGCAGTGCAGCACGGAGATGCCCCAACTCTCGGCGAATCCAGGGATCGCCGGCATCACGTCGCGGATGCCCGCAGCGAACACCAGCTTCTTTGTCGTAAACGATGCGCCATCCTCCACGTCCACACTGAACCCGCCGTCCGATCCGGATACGTGCGTGGCCCGTCCGCTCAGGAACTCCACGGTGGTGTAGCGTTCCACCTGCTTCCGCGCGATCGCCGCGATATCATCGGGCGGCACACCATCCTGCGTGACGAAGTTGTGCGAGTAGGGCGTCTGCCTGTTGCATGGCGAGCCGCTGTCCACGATCAGTACGCGGCGCAGTGCTCGGCCCAAGGCCATGCCCGCTGCGAGGCCGGAGTAGCTCCCGCCCACGATGATCACATCGAATTGTTGGTTCTCGTTCATGTTCAAAGGTTTCAAAACCGCGGCGAACGTTCGCAGAGGCAGGGCCTGTGCCCCGGCGGCACAGGCACCAAGCCCTATGAAGTGTCGTCGGGTCATGAGCGATCCGTTCTGCTAGGCGCTCAGGCTTGCGCTTCCTTGGTGGAGAAGGCGCGGATGATGCGGTCCACGAAGGGCACCCCTGCGAACACGATCCAGGGCACCAGGCAGATGGTGAGCAGGAAGGTGCGCTGGTACAGCGGCTATGCCGAAAGCGGCTCACCGAACAGGGCCAGGAAGAGGGTGATCGAGGGGTAGATGACGAGCCAGATCTTCAGCGACGCCAGCAGTTTCAGTTTCGTTTTCATGGGTTGCGTTGTTTGCGGGGACAAAGCAACCGTGGACACTACCCAGGGGGATAGGACGAAAACGTGATCGTTCGGCACTTATGCCGACTTCTGCCGGAAACCCTCCGGGGTATGCCCTGTATGCTTCTTGAAGAAGCGTATGAAGTAGGACACATCATCGTATCCAAGTCTATCGGCCACCTGGTTCACCTGGTCGGTGGTGGCCAGCAGATAGCGCTTCGCTTCCAGGATGATCTGGTCGTTGATCAGCTCGGAACAGGTGCGGCCCGTGCCGGCTTTGGCAACGGCGTTCAGCTGGAATGTGGAGAGGTGCATCAGTTCCGCATAAGCCGCTACTTCCTTCGTGTCGTACACACGCGCCTCGATCAGCTCCAGCAGCTCCTCCAAGCGCTCCTGCGCGTAGCCGTTGCCTCCGTTCGCCAAGGTGACCGCTGGTGCGCGCAGCACCAGGTCGGCCAGGAAGGCGCTCAGGTATGCGCGCACAATGTGCATCTGGCGTTGCTCCTGTGAGGCGAGTTCCCGGGCGATGCGATCGAGCAGCACCATCAACTCATCATGCCGTTCAGCACCGGCGTTGAACACTTCCATGTGACCGGCACGGCGCAGGACCAACCGGGCACCTTGTTCGTGCGTCGCCAGGAAGTCCGCCTTGAATTGCAGGATGTATCCCGTGCTACCGGCTTTCAGGTCCAACCGATGCACTTGCCCCGGCCGCATGGTGTACATGGAATGCGCTTGGATGGCGTGTGGCCGGAAGTCGCACTCGTGCGTGCCTTCGCCCTTGGTCACCACCAACAAAAAGTAGTGATCGTGCCGGTGCAGGGCCTGCACCATGTCCTTGCCGTCCAATACCCGTTCAATGCTCCGGATATCGAATTCATCCGACAACCGCAGCGAAGTAGCGGCCGTGGAGAGGCTCCGGATGGGTATCTCCTTCATGTGTGGTCAGGAATCGGAAACCCGTGCTATCAATCCTGATCCATCTTCCTCACCATCGTCAAAATAGTCGCAATAGCCACCGTCTCCCCCGTCTCATCCACCATATCCACCAAAAACTTCACGATCCCCGAGGCGATGTCCGCGCCCTTGGGTGAATCTGCGGTCTTGGGCTTCTTCTCCTGGTCCACCTTTTCCCCGCTGAGGCGGGACGATGACGCCTTCACGGTGAACTTCACGTGGATGGTGGCGCCGGGGTAAACGGGCTTGGTGAAGCGGGAGTCCATATTTTAGTCAAGCCATACGCGACTTGGCTTTCGCGTTCCTCTTGGTGGTGGAGCGAACTCCGGTCTTCCCCGCCATGGCGGGACCTTTCGGCTTGGCAACGGCGTGCTTCGGCTTGCGCTTGGTGCCTTTCCGGGCCTGAATGAAAGCCGACACGATGCGGGCATCTTCATCCGTATAGGGTCGGTCGCCACCGATATGGCCGATGTCATCCAGGTCGAACTTCTTGGTCCTCATGCGGGGAAGTATTTGTCCACAAGATACTGCGCCGCGTCGGTCTCTACAACCATCCGTCCGCCACCGACATGAACGGCCTTGAGCGTTTCTTCATAGTGGCCGATGAGCCGTGTCTTGGCGATGAAAGCCAAGTTTCCTGCGAAGCCACGCTCGAATGAGCGCTTGCAACAGAAGGCGACCAAATTGCCGAGTACTCCTGTGTAGACCTTGTTACGGCCGAGATTGAACGGTGCGCTCTCCACCAGTTGCATGGCTATGTGGTCGGACTTCACTTCCAGGCTCACCAGTCCCTGAATGACCGCTGGGTTCTCAACAATGGTCAATTTGAACACATCACGTCCGGGCATCGCCGATTCCTGCTTCCAGTTGAACAACCAGCCATTGCTTCGCGAGGCTGTCTTCAGATCATTCTTGGTACAGGGCAACACCACCGTCTGGAAGCTGTCGCCCGTCACCACGTTCTCGATCGAACGTGTCAACTTATCGATCTCGAAGGAGAGACCGGTGGTTGGGCGCTTTGCCATCAGTTCTGATCAAGTTTCCTCACCATCGTAAGGATCGTCGCAATAGCAACGGTATCGCCAGTTTCGTCGACCACATCGACAAGGAACTTCACGATCCCCGAGGCGATGTCCGCGCCCTTGGGGCTGTCCGCGGTCTTGGGCTTCTTCTCCTGGTCCACCTTTTCCTTCACGGTGAACTTCACGTGGATGGTGGCGCCGGGATACACGGGCTTGGTGAAGCGCGCTTCCTCTATGCCATAGTTGAGCAGCACCGGGCCTTTGGGCGGATCAACGAACAATCCAGCGGCGCGCGAAAGGATGAAGTAGCCATGCGCCACGCGCCCCGTGAAGATGGTACCCTCGAGGCTGTTGGCATCCATGTGGGCGTAGAACTTGTCGCCGCTGAGGTCCGCGAAACGGTCGATGTCGTCCAGCGTCACCGTGTGTTTTTCGGTGATCAGCGTGTCGCCCACCTGCAGTTCCTCGAAGTGCATGCGGAAGGGGTGCTTTTCCGTGATGTGCTGCTTGGCGCCCTGCTGGTATTGCTGGGTGAGCGCGGTGATCACGGTGGGGCTGCCCTGGATGGCGGTGCGCTGCAGGTAGTGCAGCACGCCGCGCTTGCCGCCCATCTCCTCGCCGCCGCCGGCGCGGCCCGGGCCGCCGTGGACCAGCGTGGCCAGCGGACTGCCGAAGCCGGTGTTCTCCTTGGCCATGTCGCGGTCCAGCACCAGCATGCGGCCGTGGTGGTTGGCGGCGCCCCACACGAACTGCTGCGCGATCTTCGGGTCGTACGTGGCGATGCTGGCCACCAGCGAACCCTTGCCCAGCTTGCTCAGCGCGATGGCGTCTTCGAGGTCCTTGTACGGCATCAGCGTGCTCACCGGCCCGAAGGCCTCCACCTCGTGGCTTTGCAGGTTTTTCCACGGCTGGCTGTTGCGCAGCAGGATCGGGCTCATGAAGGCGCCCTTCTTCGCGTCGGCCCCGCTCACTTCCACGCTTTGCGGATCGCCGTACACCAGTTCGCTGCCCTTGAGCAGTTCGTTCAGGTTGGCGCGCACTTCCTCGCGTTGCGCCTGCCCCACGAGCGAGCCCATGCGGACACCCTCCGCGCGCGGATCGCCGATCACCGTTCCGGCCAGGCGCTTGCCGATGGCGATCTGCACGTCCTCCACCAGCTTTTCGGGCACCAGGATGCGCCGCACGCCGGTGCAGCGTTGGCCGCACTTCAGCGTCATCTCGCGGCCCACTTCCTTCACGAAAAGGTCGAACTCCGGCGTGCCGGGCACGGCATCTTCGCCCAGCACAATGCTGTTCAGGCTGTCGGCCTCCATGTTGAAGGGCACGCTCTCGGCGATGATGCGCGGATGCACCTTCAGCATGCGGCCCGTGCTGGCGCTGCCGGTGAAGGTCACCACGTCCTGGCTTTCCACGTGGTCCAGCAGATTGCCCGCGCTGCCCACGATCAGCTGCAAGGCACCTTCGGGCAGGATCTTGCTTTCAATGATGGCGTGTACCATCGTTTCGGTGAGGTAGCTGGTGACGGTGGCGGGCTTCACCACGGCGGGCATGCCGGCCATCCAGTTCACGGCGCATTTCTCCAGCATGCCCCAGATGGGGAAGTTGAACGCGTTGATGTGTACGGCCACGCCTTCCTTGGGCACCATGATATGGTGGCCCATAAACGTGCCGCCGCGGCTGGTGAGCACCGGCGGACCGTCCACGTAGAAGGGCATGTTGCCGAGCTGTTTGCGCAGGCTGGCGTTGGCGAACACGTTGCCGATGCCGCCTTCGATGTCCACCCAGCTGTCCGCCTTGGTGGCGCCGGTCTTGTAGCTTACCCGATAGAATTCCTCCTTGCGGTCCATCAGGTAAAGGGCGAGGGCCTTCAGCATGCGGCCGCGCTCGGGGAAGGTCATTTTGCGCAGGGGAGGGCCGCCTACTTCACGCCCGTAGTTCAGCATGGCGCCGAAGTCCAGCCCGCCGCTGCTGGTGGTGGCGATGAGTTCACCGGTGATGGCGTCGGTGAGCTCGGTCTGCTTGCCTGTGCCGGCGATCCATTGGCCGGCGATGTAGTTCTGAAGTTGCATAGGGGCGAAGGTAAAGGTGTGGTACTTTTTCAATGGACACTGATGGACGGGCGCTTCCAGCCCGTCCATCGGTGTCCATTGAGGTCCATTTGCGCGGCCAAGGTTGAATGGACGACCTGCTTGGTTTTTTGGGCGTGCCCCGGCCCTGTCCCGGAGGTGCTCGAAGGGCCGGGTCGGGCTATCCGCTGCAAGTCCTCGCTCGTTCCTCGCTGTGGGCTTTCCGCTGCTATCCCTCACGCGGAGCACGTCCACCATGCAAGGGAAACCGCCGGAGGCGGGTCGAACGCTACGCACTCGTGAAAAATGCGAGCGCTTGGTGGGGGCGGCGGCAGCACAACCCTTATACGCTGCCCTCTACTGCTTCACGAATCGCTGGCGCACGGTGCTACCATCGTTCCGCATGCCAATGATGAGGTACGTCCCGGCCTTCAGTTCGGAGACCCGGATGCTGCCATTCACGCCATGGACCGGTGCGGACAATACCAGCCTGCCGTCGGCCGCGATCACCTGTAGGCCGGTGAGTTCCTGCCCACTGGTGAAATGAAGCACATCGCGGACCGGAACAGGAGCGAGCGACAAGCCTGTGAGTCTGGTGCTATTTGCGATGCCCGTGCTGAATTCCGCTGTCAGCACGCTCGGCTCGGTGATCACGGGTTCATTGAAGTCAAAGTAAATGTTGGCGATGTTCTCGATCACGGTACCGGGTAGAGTGGGTTGCACGGGACGGATGCGGAACGAAAGGAGACCATGGCTTTTCGGTTCATTCACGTTGCTGTCCGGCAGTAGGATATTCTCGAAGCGCCATTCCACCGCACGGCTGGGCTTGAAGGAGACGGTGTACGGATGCGACCCAAGTAAAGGCTGGAAGGTGGCCATGTCAAGTTCTTGGGCCAATGTGTCCATGATCACCACGGTGAATGCGGTATCGGTGCCTGTGTTCTGGAAGCGGATGGTGTAATCGATCCAATTGTCCTGATCGAGAAAAAACTGCGTATTGCTATAACCGCTGCTGGTCCGTGCGGTCTTGTCGTTCGGGTCGAAGCTGCCGGTTACCACCTGCGTGATCGCATACGAATTGTTGGAGAGGCTCGCTTCCGTGGTGGCGGTAGTTACTGTTGCCGATGAGTTGAGCACCGTGCCCAGGGGAGTGGCCACCGGGACCATGACTGAAACGCTCGTTCCAAATACTTGATAGGCCGATACGCTGGGGAAGTCCCATGTAATGGTGTTGCCCACCACCGAAGTGGGCGTAGGGTTTGCACTCATATAGGTGAGCGCCGGGTCGAGGGTGGTGACCACTTGGATCGGACCACCAAGTTTGGCGGATACATTGCCCACAGAGATATAAACTGAACTGTAAAAGCCGGGACGTGCAACATTGCCGGCCATGTACAAACCCAGGTCGAAGGGCGCCGTACTGCTATCACCCAGATTGATAACCGCTGCATTGCTCGCAACGGTGAAAGGAATCGGTTGAGGCAAGGGGCACAGTGGCACCAGCCCAGGTGAGCTATGCTCCAGCGTGTAGCTGCCATTCGGAAGCGCGAATTCGAAATTGCCGGATCCGTTGGTGAGAACGTACTGCGGACCCGGTTGGATCGTAAGTACCAGCTCCGGTTGCCGTATCTCATTCGCATCCCGTTGGCAATCCTGATCATCATCCAAGAATGCCGTGCCACTGACGGTGCCGCAGGGCACTCCGAGGGCTGGAATGGTGAATGGGACAATGAAGGTGTCGCAGGGTTCTAAGGTCCAACGTAGTTCGTAATCGCCTGCCGAAAGACCGCTCCGTTGAACATATCCGGTTCCCAAACCTGCCAAGTATGACCCATTGAAATAGATGGCGATCGAAGAAGATCCAAAACCTGCAGAATTGGGAATGAAAAATTCCGCTGATCCATTTGCCCCACCGCCGCATGCACCATGCACGGCCAAAACGACCATCGCAGTGTCGGGGCCCATAACGTCAAATTGAAAAGTCAGGCTCGGACAACCATGTGCATCAACATACGAGTAGGATACCGAGTCTCCATAGCAGAACCCTTGGTATGTGGGCACGTATCGACCGAAAATATCTATTGGAAAACCTTGTTCGATCGGGTTGTTCGCCCCGCTCCAAGTGATATCAAAGGGTGGTGTTCCGCCGATGGGCTCGAGGTCAAATGCGAGCCGACCATTGCATTGGCCCGGACAAGGGGCACTGTACGGCATACCAAGAGTTCCTCCGGAACCATCTTCGCCTCCATAATAGGGATCCGTCCCCATCAGTACGTTCACATTTTGTACAGTTGCCACCGCTACGGTCACCACCCCATCTCCATCGGTAACGGTGAGGGAATAAGTGCCTGCCGGAACATTGCTCAAATTCTGGGTGGTGGCTCCGTTGGACCATAGAAAGGTGAAGGGTTCCGGCCCTGAGACGCTGGCGGTCACGATTCCATTGCTGTTGCCACAGCTTTCCGGGATGACCTCCAAGGAAACGTACGTTGCATGGGCCGATAGGGTAATACCTATCGCAGTAATGGTTTGAAAAATGCGGAGGGAGGAGATGTTCATGATGGTGGGTTTGGTGGATCACACGACCCGTCGATGAGTTATTACGTCGAATGTACTACGGCTTCACGAACCGCTGGCGGGTGGTGCTTCAAGATGGGTTATTATGAGGTGACAGGAAGGAGACGAAGAGCTTCCTGAAAGACGTACCCATTGCGAAAGGTTGCTTAGCAGTTCATCCCAAGTCTCTCCACCGTTCTTTTACTTCCCCCGTTCACCGCGGGAAATTCCGTCCCGCACTTCCTGCAATACACCGCATCGCTCAGGTGGTCGGCAGTGTGCCAGTTCGGGCATTCCATACCGGTAGCCGTGGCGGTGAGCATCATCTTGGCGCACATGATGGCGGTGCAGAATATCGGTGCCGGGGAAGGAGCTCGATACCTACTTTTGATCCAACCCCGGATCCATGGACCTCAAGACCCTCAAGCTCGAACTGCTGGAGCGCATCGCGTGGATCGATGATCAGGAACGATTGCTCGCATTGAAGCGCCTGTTGGACGCGCCCCGCGACTACGGCATCCCGGACGGGAAGTAGAGCGTGGTGAAGGAAGGTCCCGGTGCCGTTCCGATCTACAGATCACCCATGGATGTGGGCAGGTGTTGCACGCAAGGGCCTTCCCATAGATATCGGGGCTTCACATGCTGCGCACCTTCCGGAAACCGCCAGAGGCGGATCGAACGCTACGCGCTCGTGAAAAACGCGAGCGCGTTCCGGAGGTGCTCGAAGGGCCGGGTCGGGCTATCCGTTATACGCTTCGCAGCGCGGCATGCAGCTCGGGCAAACCACCGGAAGTAGCGGGTGCCCCACTGCTGCGATCGTTCGTCGATGGTGGAGCGGAAAAACAGGTGCTCCGTGTGCCGCACGCATTCCAATGGGATGTTCCTTCGATACATTCGCTTCCAAATCCCTCCGATCATGAAGAAGCACGCCCCTCTTTCCTTCCTATTGATATTGGGCGCCGGTGCGTTGATGGCCCAACAGCCGAAGAGCTACCAATTGCTCGGAAGCAACACCACGGGATCGTTCTCGTGCCTGATCAACGATAGCGTACGCATCACAGCGGCGCTGAACCAGTTCGGTGTGGACTCCACCCACTTGGAGCTTACCTGGAACGGGGCGGATATGTCGCCTCTTGCCGTACATGCCTATTCCTTGAAGAGCCAGACTTCCTAAGTGAACCATGCTATACCCGCCGGCGATGGCATCCTCGTGGGCGGGGGGCGGTCCGTCGCCTTTCCCTATACGCCCATGGCGTTCTTGGCCAAGACCGATGCCAGCGGGAATTTGGAATGGATCAAGAACCTGGAGAGCGACAACCACCAGGACCAGATCATCAGCCTCGTGCCCAACGGGGACTCCTTCACCGCGTTCACCATCCGGGGCGGGGTGCGTGCTCCCGAAGTCGATCGGGTGGATGGCCAAGTGGACGGCAGCGGCATCAGCATCACGCCGATCGTCGCCAATGCCAGCTTCCAGCTCGCGCGTTCCATGCGCATCGGGACTTCCCAGCGGATCTTGTCGGTCGGTATGGGCGCGCCCAGCGCTGCCAACCCTAACGTGGACCTCGGGGTGATGCTGATGCATGGTGGCACCGGGCTGGATTGGATGCGAAGCTATGATGTGGGCAACACCTATGGCATGCGTCTATCCGGTGTTTCCGCCCTTGCCGATGGCCACTTCATGGCTTGCGGCTACTTGCCCGGGGTAACGGAATTCAGGGCGATACTGATGAAGGTGGATGGGGATGGAGAGGTGGTCTGGTGCCGCAGCTACACGGATGTAAGCGGTGGTGCCTGGTTCCATGATGTTCAGGAACAGGCCAATGGCGACCTGCTGGTATGCGGGACCAAGGGTGACTACGGCGGCCTATTGGCCCGGTTGGATGCGGATGGCATGCCCTTGTGGAACACCAGCCCGGCCACTTCGCGCCTCACCCATTTCCAACGTGAAGCGGGGATGAACGTCGTGTATGATGTCAATTCGCGGAACGAACTCACGGCGGATGGCAGGACCTGCTTTTACTACGATGCGGAGAACTTGACCCCAGAATCCCGGGTAGTGACGACCGCCAGCATCAGCCTCTCGGTCAGCACCAGCAGTACCTCCGTTGCGTCATTCGAACTGCTGGACCGCCCAGGCATGCTTTCCTGGAACAACAACTGCACCCTCACGGGCATTCCCGAACGGGAGTTGTCCGCAGCCCTCTCCGCCCGGCCGAACCCCACCACCGGCCAGGTCCAACTCGGTGAGGGCGGGGCGTTGTCCGGTGTCCCGTACCACATCCGATCCATCATGGGCCAGCGCGTCGGGTCGGGCCATTATTCCGGGTCCATCGACATGGCCCGCCTGCCCGCAGGGATCTATACCATCGAGCTGCCCACGGAAATGCGCCGAACGCGCGTAGTGAAGCAATAGCGAGGGCAAGGCCGGGGCTACGTTCGGATAGGTACACACGTGCGGAAACACGGTCCCGGGCCAACGCTTTGAAGAACGGACCGAGCGCTACGCACATACCTGCGGCATGCAGGCCCGCGAAAAACACGAGCGCGGGGGAGGAGGTTTGTGGGGGACCCATGGAACACGCTCATTCCATCCGTTGCCAAGCCTTGAAATAATCTTCAGCATACGCTTTCGCACATGAGCACGGTTGCCAAAGGGCCTTGTTCGGGAACACCCGCTTGTAGACCGTGATCCGGTCCCCACCATAGAAAAGTGGAGAGGGGCAAGCGAAGTCTCCGCGATACTTCTCTCGGTGTGGGTCCGGAAGGAACGGGACGTTGAGCCATGCGGCCACCACAATGGATGGGTCATGCAGCGGTGGGCGCCAACCATCCAAGGCGCAGAATGAAATGTGGTATTTGATGTGCATGCCGAGCATCAATTCGGTCATGTAGTTGGCTGGTACCTGGGTTGCCTTGGAGGGATCGTGAAGGGCATTTTGCACCACGTCGAAGCTGCGATTGAACCAAATGGCCATGCCGATGGCGAAGCTGGCACATAACAGGATCCCGGAAAAGAAGGGTTTGAACGAACCGGAGGTGGTGCGGGCATGGTAGATGACCTGTGCCAACAAAAGAACAGGAGGGTATCCGAGAATCGCAACAGGATTTGCACCGAACAAGAACACTTTTCCGAGGAACAGGATGCAGTACAAGCAAATGCACGCTGCAATGCCGAACAGGAAGAATAGGGGAAGCCGGAACCGCTTCGCATGCTCTTTGATCAGCGGGAAGAGGATGACAGGAATAATGCAGAGGATCAACGCGATCCACGCCCAAGCAACCGGACGGCAGAAGACCTGGAAGAAATGGTTGGCCAGCACCGCCGCCTCGCAGAGCAGCACATTCACCAGGACAAGCCAAGGGGAAGCCATCCAGCGGGCCAAGCGATTCCTGAGCTTCATCCTGTTGGAACGAACGACAGGCGCGGATCCGTATGTAAGCCAAGCGAACGGTTGGACACTGATGGACGGACCCTTCCATCCCGTCCATCAGTGTCCATTAAAGCCCCTTTACACCACCAATATTGAATGGGCACGCCGCATGTGGCAGGCCATTTCCGCCCTGCCCCTCACACCACAAAATAGTACTCATCCCTCCCCGAACTGCGCAATTCCTTGCAGTGCACGCATGGGTTGTCATCCCCCAGCAATTCATACGCGCGCTCCACAGCCATCAGTGTGCTGCTGAAGCGCGTCTTCTGCTCGCGGAACACTTCGGTCACCTGCATGTTGAATCCTGTGCGAAGCATGGCTTGGTAGAGGTCATCACGCACGCCGCAGACGATCACATGTATGCCGGAGGCCTCCCAACGCCCAACGTAGTCCGCCAGCAGATGCATGCACACGGCGTCCGGGTTGCGCACACGCTTGAGGCGCAGCACCAGCACCTTGGCACCGCCCTTCAGGCGGGTTTCCATGAAGTGCAAATGTTTTTCCATGGCCGTGGCGCTGCCGAAGAACATCTCTCCTTCCAGGCCGTACATCAGGATGCTGGTGCAAATGGGGTCACCGGCACGGCGCTCCGCGATCATCCGGTTGCTGCGGATGCTGAACTCGGTGAGCAGCATGCGCCCTGCACGCGGCACCGCCAGCATGAAGGACAGGAACACGCCGATGAGGATGCAGAACTCGATGGAGATGAACACCGCCGAGAATGCGGTGGCAACCACGATCCCCGCGTCGAAACTGGACGCTTTGACGTGGTAGCGCACGGACTGGGGGTCGATCATCCGCACGCCGGTAACGATGAGGATGCCCGCCAGGCAGGCCTTGGGAATGTATTGCGCCAACGGCGCGAACAGCAATACGATCACCGCCACCGCTCCTGCGGCGAAAATGCCCGACCATTGCGTTACCGCGCCGGCCTGCAGGTTGATCGCCGAGCGGGTCAGCGATCCCGAGCCCGGCAGCCCGCGGAAAAAACCACTGCCCAGGTTGGCAAGCCCTTCGGAGAGGCAGATCTGGTTCAGGTCCAACTGCTGCCGTGTGCGAAGCGCCAAGCTTTTGCTCATGGCAATGGCCTCCAACAAGCCCAATGTGGCGATGGCCAACGCGGAAGGCGCCATGTCGCGGATCAGGCCCAAGTCCAGCTCCGGAACTGAAAAGGAAGGCAGCTTGGCGGGGATGGCGCCCACCAGGCTGACGCCCAATTCACCAAGCCACCAAGTGCCCGCGGTCACCAGCACCACGGTGGCCAGCAGTTCCGGGAAGAGCACCATGCGCAGCTTTCGCTTGATCCAGCGCAGACCCACGTACAATACAATGGAGGCTGCACCCACCAGGACCGTGTTCCGGTCCACGCCACCGCCATGCACCAGGTTGCCCCAGAAGCGGAAGATGAAGTGCTCGTCAGGAGCTGCTGCATAGTGTGTGCCCAACAAGTGCTTCATCTGGTCCATGATCAGCAGGAGTGAGGCGCCCACGGTGAAGCCCACGATCACGGAATGCGAGATGTAGCGGGTCAGGTCGCCCAGCCGGAACAGCGCCACGCCCAGTTGGATGGCACCGATCAGCAAGGCCAGCACCACCATGGCCGTGAGCTTGTCCTCCATCACGGCGAACGGGGCCAGTACCGATAAGGCCGCGATGGAGATCGCATTGGTGGGCCCGTTGATCAGCTGCCTGCTGCTGGCGAAGAAGGCACCGATCGCCGTCATCACAATGGCCGTGTACAGGCCGTATTCCGGCGGCACCCCGGCCACCAGGGCGTAGGCAATGGCCTGCGGAACGGCCACTGCGGCCACGGTGATCCCCGCGATCAGGTCGGCCCGGGCCGCTGCGCCGGAATACTTTAGCAGGCTGTCCAACGCTGGCACGTATCGCAGCCAGCCTTTAGGGTAACTGCGAAGCCGGTCCAGCGGGGAGGGCGCGGCCTGTGGCATGTGGCAATATTACATGCAGGCGTGTTGCTGCCTGCGGATCGGCCCGGTTCAATTCGGCTACATTCGTCAACCCAATGAACGCAATTCCCCAAGCTCCATGAAGACACCGGTACTCCTTGCCGCTGCATCCCTCGCGCTCTCCACCATGGCCCAAGTGCCGGCCAACGTGCCCACCACCGGCCTGGTGGCCTGGTATCCCTTGAACAATTCCGTGGTGGACGCCGGTCCTCACGCATTGAACGGTTCGTCCTCGGGTGCTGGCGCGGCCGCCGATCGTTTTGGCAATGCGGGTGGAGCTTCCTTTTTCGACGGCTTTTCCTGGGACCTCGTGCCCTCCAACGTGCTCTTCAACACAGGATCGGGCATGACCGTTGCTGTCTGGGTGCAACTCGCCGATGCCAACGCCAACCAGAAGATCATCGGGCGTGTCAACGGTTCGTTCAACAGCGGGTTCATTCTTGGTGTGCAGAACGGCCAGGTTTATCCTGAAGTGTGGAACAGCATTGGCGCACCGCACACGTTCAGCGCCGGCTTCATACCTGCAGGCCAATGGACGCACGTGGCCATCACGTGGGCATCGAACGGATACTTGACGGCGTACGTGAACAGTGTTCCGGTGGACAGCATCGCAGCCGGTGCGGACGGGATCGGGAACAACAGCGAACCGTTGATCATCGGCGGTTCGCCCTGGAGCCAAAGCCCGCTGTACTTCGGCGTGAACGGCGGCATTGACGACATCGGCATCTGGAACAGGGCACTTACCCCCACTGAGATCAGTGACGTGTTCAACGCAGCCACCACCGGGATCCAACAGGTGGATGCTGCCCACGGTGCCGTCCTGTTCCCGGTTCCTGCGCAACGTTCAACCACGATCATGGCCGTGCCGGAGTTGGCCGGGCAGAAGTACGGGTTCGTTGATATGATGGGAAGGACCATGTTGCAAGGCCGCCTTGATCGTGGCCCCACCACAGTGAATGTGGAGAGTTTGGAAGCAGGGGTCTATTCCGTTGTGTTGGGCGATGCACGTGCCACCGCGGTAAAATTCATCAAGCGTTGACGGGACAGACACTTGAGTTGGAAGGATGGGCATGATCGCCTTTCGTCAGTTGGCCATTGCCCTTGGTGTGGCGTTGCTGGGTTCCTCCTGCAACGTGGTGCGCATGCAGGCGCGCAAGGCCAGCAAGGAATTCAAGCATGCCGGCTTGGTGGAGCACACCTTCGAAGGCGCCGAAGGGCCGATGCATGTTTGGGCCGCGCGGTTCACGGAGAAGCCCAAGTTGATGCTGATACACGGCATCACCGGGAGTGCGGCCATGTGGGCGGGAAACGCGGAACCGCTCAGCACCACCTGCGACCTGATCATCCCCGACCTCATCGGGCACGGCAAAAGCACGGATGCTTGGAGCGGCAACAGCGTGGATGCGCAGGTGTCGCACCTCGCCGCCATGTTGGACAGCTTGAAGATGCAAGAGGCCGTTTACCTTGTGGGAAACAGTTACGGAGGCGCCATCGCGGCCAATTTCGCCGAGCAGTACCCGGAGCGCGTGCGGGCCCTGGTGATCTACGACGGACCGGCCAATGCCTACACCAAGGCCGTGGCGGACAGTGCCGCACAAGCACTCGGCGCAAAGGACATTCTGGATTTTTTCGACCCGAAGAACAAGGCGGATGTGCAGCGGAGCATGGATGCCATCTTGTACAAGCCGCGCAAAGTGCCCGGCTTCGCTTTGCGCCAAGCACACGACGCAGGTGCGGCGAAGCGCCCGGGTTACACGGCTTTGCTCCGGGACCTGATCCAGCGGGAGGACCAATATGCACAACACCGCTACATGTGGACCATGCCGGTGTTTGTGCTCTGGGGAGAGGGCGACCGGTTGATCCCGCCGTCCATCGGCCGGGACATCATGCGGATCAACGATCTTCCTGCAGACCATTTGGTGATGATCCCTGGGGCGGGACACATTGCGAACGTGGAGCAACCGAAGGTGTTTGAGGCAAAGCTGCTGGAAGTGCTCAAGGATGGCCCGTGCCGGATGGAGCACCCGCCCGGCGAGGGCCCGTGCACCAGGGAGTATGTGCCGTATTGCGGCTGCGACGGGCGCACCTATTCCAACCGCTGCACCGCCTGGCGGGCGGGTGTAAAAGTCGTGGCTAGAGGAGCGTGCCCGTGAACGGGCTATAGCCCTGCAGAGGGGCACCCATGGGCGGGCGCTTTCGGCC
>CALMYC010000278.1 GCA_937873385.1 uncultured Flavobacteriales bacterium
CCGGAGGTACAACCCCTGATCATTGGCGTAACCGGTGCTGTCCGCGCCGGCCACGATGGCCGCCAAAGGGGCGTCGCCGGCAAGGGGGAGAACCTCTCGCTCCGTGTCGCTCAGCTGCTGTTGCAAGGGTTGGTTCCGATGATCCTGTTCGCTGTACAGATCGAAACGAAGGGTGTTCTTGGGCCATTGAACAGTGTGTCCCAACCGCACCAAGGAACGCGCATAATTCTTGTCGGAGTACTGGAACTCCACGGTGATGCGCTTGTCCTTGGTGATGGGCCGCCTTGCGGTGAAGGTGACCTCGGCGGTGTTGTAATCGATCACGTAGTCATTGTCCATGCCCCTGGTGAGCAGTTGGCCGTCCACATACACCTGCTCGGTGCCGGAAAGCACGATGATGAAGGTGCCGCCATCACTGGCCGTGAGCCTGTACGGGCCTTGGACGCCCTCCACGCCCTGGATGGTGTTCCGGGAAAAGTTGCCCTTGCTGATGGCCGCACTTACGGCCAGCAGGTCTTGCACGCCCCCGGGATTGCCCATCCTTGTGGCATAGTTGAGGCCCTTGGTTTTCTTGAAGTAGGTGAGGAAATGGCTCTTCGGCCGTTGCAGCATGATGTCTCCTGCCGCAAGCTCCTGCCGGTCGTCGAAGAGCTTGATGAACACCCGGTCGAAATCCTGAAGTTCCAGCGTATTTCCCCCGGCTTGGATCGGGATGTTGTTGTCGGTGACCGAGGCCTGCACACCGATCTTGTCGGTGAGCTTCCCGCTCAGCTCCAGGTTCATGGTGCTGTTTACCGAAAGGTCCTGGTTGTTCCCGAAAAGGATGCCGCGTGAAATGCTTCCGCTCTTGCTCAGCCCACCCATGCCGAACACGTCCTGTTCCCCTTTGGAGGGCACGTATTTGAAGGCAACTTCCCGATCACCCGAGGACCGGAGGAGCTTTTCCGGGTCCTTGTGCCGGAAGCGCCCGCCCAGAAGCAGGGGCATCACGCGGAAGCGCGCGATGAGCGTATCCCCGGAAGGCGCACCTTTCCACACCAGCAGGCTGCGGTAAGGGTCCAGCACAAAGCGATCCGCCGGGACTTCCACCGTATCCGCCCACAGCGTGAAAGACCCCGGCACCACGCTCAGCGTGTCCAGCACCAACGTGTCCTTGTCCACCACGATGTGCTTCACCACGCGGTTGTCCTGCGTTTGCGCATGCAGCGTGCCGCTGGCCGGCAGCAAGAACAGTGCTGCCACAGCACGTGGAAATGCGGGGATATGGATGGGCTTGGGCACGGGGTCGGCGAAGGTGGGTACGCGGCGGCGGCTTGAAAATTATCCCAAGGGGAGCGGCAATCACCGGCCCCATGTTGGTAAATCCTTTTACGCGCCGCCCCACCGCACCCGGCCCGGATAGTTTTGGGCCGCTCCATGTTGCGCATCCTGTTCCCGGCGTTCCTGCTCCTGCTGCTCAATGGCTGCGGCAAGGCACCCGGCAAGTTGCGTTCAGCCGCAGACGTGCATGGCGGCGTGTTCAACTTCAACGAGACGCAACCGCTGACGAGCATCTTTCCGCTCACCATCACGCGCATGGCCGAGCAGCGCGTGGCGGCACAGATCTACGAAGGGCTGGTGCGGTTCAACGCCAAGACCCTGGCCGTGGAGCCGGCCTTGGCCGAGCGTTGGGACCTGGACCCATCGGGCACGGTGTACACCTTCCACCTGCGCGATGGCGTGCGCTTCCAGGATGACCCGGCATTCCCGGGCGGCACTGGCAGGGAACTCACCTCCGCCGACGTTGTACATTGCTTTACCTCGCTGTGCGCAAAGGGCACCGGCGACCAGGCTTTTTGGCTGTTCCAGGACAAGGTGGACGGGGCTGATGCCTATTACGCGTCGGGCACAAAGGGGGGGCAGGTCAGTGGGATCACCGCGCCGGACGGGCATACGGTCCGGATCACCCTCACGCGGCCATGTCCCAACTTCCTCCAAAGCCTTGCCGGTCCGGGTTGCTGGATCTGGCCCGTTGAACTGGTGGACCAATACGGGACCGACCTGTTCCGCCATGCCATCGGCACCGGTCCGTTCCAACTGAAAGTCTCCAGGCCCGAAGAAGTCATCGTGCTGGAGCGGAACCCGCATTACTGGGGCCGGGACACGGACGGGGCGGCGTTGCCCTATATGGACGCGGTGCGCATCACCTTCGTACAGGACAAGGAAAAGGAGATCGACCAGTTCCTGAAGGGAAATCTGGGCATGGTGGCTGAACTTTCGCTGGAAAGCATCGGCGTGCTCGCCGATTCAGTGGATGCCAGGACAGGGAAAAAGCGGTTCGATGTGCTCACCACCCCGGCGTTGGCCGTGCAGTATTACGGGTTCAATGCCTCCAAGCCACCTTTCAACGACATGCGTGTGCGCCGTGCATTCGCCATGGCGATTGACCGGCACCTCGTGGTGGACAGCGTGCTGCACGGCATGGCCGTGGCCGCAAACCACGGTCTGGTCCCGCCGGGCCTGCAAGGCTATCCCTACAACCTGGTCCCGGGCATTCCGTTCGATCCGGACAGTGCGCGCAAGCTGATGGAACAGGCCGGCTATCCCGGAGGAAAAGGATTCCCCAGGATCCAGCTGCAGGTGAACAATTCGGGCTTCGGTTACCGCAGCGTGGCCAGTAAAGTGCAGGAACTGCTGGGCAGGGAACTGGGCATTGCCATTACGGTAAGTGCGGTGCCGCCCCAAACATACTTCGACCGCATTGAGCGTGGTGCCGCCCTGTTTTGGCGCGAAGGTTGGGTGGCCGACCTGCCCGACCCGGAAAACTTCCTTGCCTTGATCTATGGCAAGAATGCCGAGAAGGACACCGCCCGTGCTTCCAGCCTGAACACCACCCGGTACGCCGATCCGCGCTTCGATGCGCTTTTCGCACGGGCCATCACCCGCAAGAACGAGCAGGACCGCATGCATGACCTGGCCGAGGCGGACAAGATCGCCATGCAGGACGTCCCGCTGCTACCCCTCTACCACGAGCGCTACATCGTGTTGCTTTCCCCCAAGGTCCTGGACCTCGCCGTGAACCCGATGGAGTTGCTCGATCTGCGCCTGGTGAAATTGGCCCGCTCCGGCACTCAGGCCCGCACCGCCGATACCAGCTCGTACGCGATGCGCTTGGCCAGCGGCAGAAATGTCTCGATACGCGGCAAGCTGTAGTCCGATTCAAAGACGAACGTGGCCGGGTTGGGCAACGGGCCGTTCCGCACGAGCTCAGCCTTGATCTGGCCATAGTTGGTGGAAAGCCCTACGGTCCACGTGGCAAAGTACTGTGTCCGTACTTGCGTATGCTGGCCGGCAGGCACCACCTGTTGCACGATGGGCAGCGCATAGGAATAAACCAGGGCCTCATTGCGCTGGCGCAGCAGGAGCCATCCCTCCCGCGCATCCAGGGGCAGCACGCCCACCGGCCCGAAGCGGATGCTTCGGTTCAGTTCCTCCCGTAGTTCGCCCCCGCGTTCCATGGCCGCATGCAACTGGGGAAGTGCACGTTCCAACATGCGCAGCACGGCATCCCCCGCTGGTTGTTCCGCAGGTTTGCGCACCAGTTCACCGCGGCGCAGGTCCAGTCCGGCAACATCACCGGCCAAACCCGATTCCAGCTCTTGCGCCTTGCCGCTCAGGGCACGCCACTGCGCGATCCGGGCTTCCAGCTCGTCCAAGCACGGGTAGAGCTTCCGCTCGCGGTAAAAGCCGTCCACCCGCTGCAAATACGCCAACAGGCGGTACTCCTCCAGTTCCGCGTCCAGCGTGCCCGTCAAGATCCGGTCAGCAGGAAGTCCGCTCCAGCTCAAGGGTTCCATTGCCTAAGGGAAAACGCAATGTTCATAAAAAGGTTGCACGGCGCATGCGGCATCGGCTTGGTGTTGGGCAACTTTGGGCACTTTCATAAAGATAATCATGCAAGTCCGAAAGCGCACCGTTCTGCCCCTGATCACTTTCGTTGCCCTCCTTTCAGCCTGCGTGCCCGCCCGCAAATTCGAGGAGATCAACAGCCGCTACAAGGCCAGCCAGGAAAGTGAAACCGCCGCCTTGGCCAAAGCCCAGCAGGCCGAGGCCGCCCTCAAGGACCAGCAGGTCTCCATGGACGACCTGACCCGCCGCAAGGAAATGCTGGAGCGCGACACCTTGACCCTGGGCACCAGCCTGCGCCGCCTCACCACCCAGTACGACAAGATCAACACCTTGAACAACGAACTGCTGGACAAATACAATGCGCTGGTGGCGGGCGGCAACAACGAAAACCGCAAGCTGCTCACCGACCTGGAGGCCAACCGGTTGAAACTCCAGAACAAGGAGGATTCCCTTTCCGTGCTCGCCAGTTCCCTGAAGGACCGCGAGGCCAAGCTGGCCACCCTGCAGGCGGAACTGGACAAAAAGGACGCGGCCATGAAATCCCTGAAGGACCGTGTAAGCCAAGCACTCACAGGCTTCGAAGGCAAGGGGCTCACCGTTACCCAAAAGGATGGACAGATCTACGTGAGCCTGGAAAACCAACTGCTTTTCCCCAGCGGCAGCACCGTAGTGGACCAGAAAGGCCGCGAAGCCCTTTCCAATTTGGCCAAGGCCATTGAAAACGACAAGGACATCAACATCATGGTGGAAGGCCACACCGACACCGACAAGGTGTTGGGCGGCGCTGCCTACAAGGACAATTGGGACCTCAGCGTGCTGCGCGCAACCAGCGTGGTGCGCATCCTGCTGGAAAGCGCCAAGATCGCACCCCTGCGCATCACCGCTGCCGGCAAGGGCGAACCGGTGCTGCCCAATGCGCGGATACGATCGAGCCCGGGGATTTCGGCAAGCCTTAGTTCCGCCTTCTGGCAATTGGCGTAGAAGGCCGCACCCGCGCCGAACCAGCTGACGCCGTGCCGCGCCGCGAACGCCCATAACACCGTCCAGTCGGGCTCGCTCCCCGATCCGCGCGGCGATCCGTCATGATCGTCTGC
>CALMYC010000279.1 GCA_937873385.1 uncultured Flavobacteriales bacterium
CCCAAGAAGTCCTTGTCCAGGGTGCCCTTGCTGTTGCCGATCACCACGGCCGGGATGATCAGCACCGCCGTGTCGGTGAGAATGGTTCCGCCCACGGTGATCGCCACGGCCTGGTTCTTCGCCACGCCCATGCGGCTTACAATGGGGTATGCCACCAAGGTGTGGGTGGCGAACATGCTTGCCGTGAGGAATGCCGCATTGAAGTCGTAGCCGAGCAGGTACCGGCAAACGGGATAGCCGATGGCCAGGGGAAGGATGAAGGTGAACAGGCCGAACAGCAGGCTCTTGTTGCGGTTGGCCTTGAATTCGGTGAGGTCAAGCTCCAGGCCGGCGATGAACATGATGTACAGCAGGCCAATGGTGGAGAAGAGGTCGATCGCGGAGTTCTTGTCCAGCAGGTGCAGCCCGTAAGGGCCGATGATGACCCCTGAGATGATCAGGCCGATGATGCCCGGAATGTTCAAGCGCTTCAACAGGATGGGTGCCAGCAGGATGATCGTGAGGATCAAGGAGAACACCAGCACAGGATTCTGCAGCGGCAATTGGAATTCATGCAGAAAATGGCTGAAGTATTCTTTCATCTATGGGTTTATTGGTGCTGAACGGATGCCAATGGTGCGCCGGACGACCTTTCGGGCCGGGGTGGGTAAAGGTAGATGCCAGCCATGGGAACCTGCCGTATGCGCACTGCGGTCCAATTCCGGCCCCACGCCCAATGCAGAGCGGGGGGCCCTGCTTCACTTCACCACCAGCACCGGCACCTTCACCCTGTGCCTCACCGCATCCACGGTGGCGCCGAAGAGCAGGTCCTTCAGGCCCCGGTGGCCGTGCGAGCCCATCACCAGCAGGTCCGCTTCGCTGTGGTTCACAATGGTGGCGATGGCCACCACCGGATTGCCATGCCCCACCACGGAATGCGCTTTGTATCCCGCAATGTTGAGCTTGGCCGCGTAGTTGGCCAGGTTGTTCTCGTCATCCACGGCCTCGCGGTCACCGGTGAGTGCGCCCAGGTAGCGCGCTGCCGCCGATTCGGTAACGTGGACCAGGATGTACTGAGCATCCAATCCGCCTTGGGCGATGGCGGCGTTGATGATCTTTTCATCCTGCTTGCTGAATTCCACCGCGATGCACACGCGCTTGGGCATCATTTGCGGCTGCACGTTGATCTCCGGCACGTTGGCATCTATGTGGTGTCGGACGGGCCTTGGCATGGCGAAGAAGGGGCGGGCAGAGATGTACAGCAGGAGCAATGCGGCCAGGATCCCCAAGGGCACCACAAGGTACTTGACCCATGGCACATGCGGGCCGGGCGTTGCCAGCCACCCGGTGATCTCCTGCACCACCAGTTGGGCATTGAGCACCACGATGATGGCGGCGGTGGCCCAAGCCAGCACACGCACCCATGGCTTGATGGCGAATTCGCCCATGCGCATTTTATCCGAGGTGAAGTGGATCAACGGGATCACGGCGAAGCCCAGCTGAAGGCTGAGCACCACCTGGCTGAACACCAGGAGCTGCCCGAGGGAATCATCGCCGAACAGGTAGATGCAGACCACGGCGGGAATGATGGCAATGAGCCGGGTGATCAAGCGCCGGAGCCAGGGGCGGATACGCAGGTCCAGGTAGCCTTCCATCACGATCTGGCCGGCCAGCGTGCCGGTGATGGTGCTGCTTTGCCCGGCACCGATCAGTGCGATCGCGAAAAGGGCCGGTGCCAGGGAGCCGAACAATTCGCCCAGCAGCTCATGCGCCTGATCGATCTCGGCCACATCGAAATGCCCGGCGGAATGGAAGGCCGCAGCGGCGAGGATCAGGATGGCGGCATTCACAAAGAAGGCGATGTTGAGGGCGATGGTGGTGTCGAAAAGGTTGAAGCGGATGGCCTCGCGCATGCCTTTGGGGGTGCGCTCGAAGCGGCGGGTCTGCACCAGCGAACTGTGCAGGTAGAGATTGTGGGGCATCACCGTGGCACCGATGATGCCAATGGCGATGTAGAGGGCCTCATTGGAAAGCGCTGTGGGAACCAGGCCCTTGAGCACGTCGGCGGCCACGGGTTCCACGATGAACATTTCAATGAGGAACGCCAGGCCGATCAGGGTGACGATGGAGACGATGAAGACCTCCATCAGCCGCATGCCCTTGTTCATCAGGAAGAGGATCAGCAGGGTGTCCAGGCCGGAGATGAGCACGCCCCAAAACACGGGAAGGCCGAAGAGCAGGTTGAGGCCGATGGCCATGCCGATCACTTCCGCCAGGTCACAGGCCGCAATGGCCACCTCGGCCATGAGGTAGAGCGGAATGTTCACGACAGGCGGGTAGGTGTGGCGGCTGGCCTGGGCGAGGTCCAGCCCGCGCACAATGCCCAGGCGCGCGCTGAGGCTTTGCAGCAACACGGCCATCAGGTTGCTCATCAGCAACACCCAGATCAGCTGGTAGCCGAAGGCACTTCCCCCCGCGATGTCCGTGGCCCAGTTGCCGGGGTCCATGTAGCCCACGCTCACCAAGTAGGCCGGGCCGAGGAAAGCAAGGATGCGCCGCCAGCCCTTGGCATTGGGAATGGCCACACTGGAGTGGACCTCCCCCAAGGAGCGGTCGTCCTTGTTCATGCCTGCTTGGGTTTGCGCGCCGCGGCAGGCTGCACCAGCAAGTGGGAGGCGACCCGGGCGGAAAGGGAGAGCATGGCTCCATCGGCGCTGCTGAGCTCCACGCTCTGGTCAAAATCCTGCCGGCCGACCAGTGTGAAGACCTTTCCTATGCCGATCCCCTTTTGGGCCAATAGTTGCAAAAGGGCATCACTGCCGTCCTCCACCGCCACGATGCGCACCCGGGCCGCGGCATTGCAATCGGAGAGTGCCTTCACATCGCGCAAGGGCATGTTGCCCGCCCGGTCCGGGATGGGGTCGCCGTGCGGGTCGTAGGCGGGGTCGCCGAGGTATTCAGCGAGCTTTTCAGTGAGCTTTTCGCTGCGCACATGCTCGAGTTGCTCGGCCACTTCATGCACTTCGTCCCAGCCGAAGCCGAGGCGGTCCACCAAAAAGGTCTCCCACAGGCGATGCTTGCGCACAAGCTTCAGCGCGGCGGCCTTGCCCTTGGCGGTCAGCTTCACTCCGTAATACGGTTCATGCTTCAACAAGCCCTTCGCAGCGAGCTTCTTCAGCATCACGGTGACGCTGCTGGACCTGGTGCCGAGCCGATCCGCCAGGTCCTTGGTGCCCGCCGCTGCACCTTCCTGCACCAGTGCATGCACAGCCTTCAGGTGATCCTCTTCGCTTCGGGTGTGGGCCGGGATCGACATGCGGCAAAATTATGGATTAGCATGGACTAAAAAATGGGACCACTTCATTGACCCCCTGCCGGATCACCGCGCGTTGGCCATGTGGACTAGGTCGGCTGTTCGGGGATCCGTACGGCGGCAAGGAACCGTGTCACGGCATTCGGAGCTTGCCTGTGCAACAAGGCGGAGGTCCCTCCATGGAGGAACGGGCAGTTTCCGAAGGCGGATGCAAGATCCATTCCCGCAGCCCAACCTGAGGCTGCTGGGATCCGGATGCCTGACGGGACTTGATCACCTCCCTCAAGCTCCCCCGGAACCATGGACAGGATGGGCGCCAAAGCGCATCAGAACGCATTTGCGTGCGCCAGGGACCGGGCAATCCGCGCGGTGGCCCAAAACCCGCTCCGGCCACTTCAAAATGAAAATAGAGGTAGTGGACAAGTAAAATTAGATAAATCTAAAAAAGGAATGATCTTTGTCCCATGGGGCACATCAGCGCCTTCTTCCTTTTGGGGTGGTGGGCGCCACTTGGGCTTGACGCGCAGTCCGGCTCCATCTCGGGCCGCCTTCTTGCAGCGGACGGCCCATTGCCCTACGCCAGCGTGGCGGTGAAAGGAACCCGACTGGGAGCTTCATCCGATCAACAGGGCCGGTTCATCGTGCAGCAGGTTCCCGCGGGCATGCACGTGCTGGCGATCTCCGCCGTGGGGTTCCCGCCGATCGAACGCGGCATCATGATCGATGCCGGGCAGGAAATTGAGCTGGGCGACATTCATCTTGAACGATCCACCGCCGAGCTGAACGAGGTCGTTGTCACCGCCACCATGAAGGAGGTCTCGCGCAGCGACAGCCCCGTTTCCGTCGAAGTCATCACGCCCGCGCTGTTCCGCAAAAACCCCGGCCCGGTGCTGTTCGACGCGGTAGGCATGGTGAACGGCGTACGCGCACAGCTCAACTGCGGCGTGTGCAACACCGGCGACATCCACATCAACGGCATGGAAGGCCCTTACACCCTGGTGCTGATCGACGGCATGCCCATCGTCAGTTCACTCGGCACGGTGTACGGGCTCAGTGGCATCCCCATCAGCATGATCGAGCGCGTGGAGGTGATGAAGGGGCCGGGTGGCGCGCTTTACGGCAGCGAGGCCATGGGCGGCATCATCAACGTGATCACCAAGGACCCCGTGTTGGCGCCGCTGGCATCGGCCGATGTGATGGGCACCACCTGGGGCGAGCTCAACGCCGATGTGGGCATGCGTATAGGCCAAAGGAAGCTGAGCAACTTGCTTGGTGTGAATGTCTTCAACTACAGGAGCCCGCGGGATGACAACAAGGACGGCTTCACGGACCTCGTCCTGCAGGAGCGCATATCCGTCTTCAACAAACTGGCGCTGCGCCGCCCCGACCGCCGCGCGGCGAGTATGGCCTTCCGGTACGTGTACGAGGATCGCTGGGGCGGCCAGATGAACTGGACCCCGGCCTTTGCCGGCGGCGACAGCATTTATGGCGAAACGATCCGGACCGGCCGCTGGGAGGCGATCGGCCAGTACCAGTTGGCGGTGCCCGGCACATTGATGCTGCAGATGAGCGCCAACCGCCATCGGCAGCGTCCCTTTTACGGCACCACGCCCTACAACGCCGAACACCAGATGTACTTCGGGCAGCTCTATTGGAGCCGGAAGCTGGGCCAGCGGCACGACCTCCTCACCGGCCTTGCCTACCGCCACACCCGTTACCACGACAACACGCCCGCCACCAACGTGCTCGATGCGAACGGCGATCACCTGCGCGACCGTCCTGAGCAGCGCCCACTGCCCGGCCTCCTCGTGCAGGACGAATGGAGCATGAACGAGTTCCACAAGCTGCTGCTGGGCTACCGGCTGGATAACGACAAGGACCACGGTCTCGTGCATTCGCCGCGCATGGCCTATAAGTGGGCGCCGAGCGGTCGCTGGGCCGTGCGCGCCAACTTCGGCACCGGCTTCCGCGTGGTCAACCTGTTCACCGAAGATCATGCCGCCCTTACGGGTGCACGCACTGTGGTGATCGCCCATGAGATGAAACCCGAACGTTCGCTGAATGGATCGCTGAACGTGGTGCGCAAATGGTCCGGTGAGAAGGCCTTCTTCGGTTTGGACGGCACACTCTTCCATACCCTCTTCACCAACCAGATCGTGCCCGATTATGAAACCGACAGTGACCTGATCATCTACGACAACCTCGATGGCAGGGCGGTATCACGCGGCGTAAGCTTGAACGGGGAGGCGCGCATCGGGAAGCCGTTGAAGTTGCTTGCCGGCGCTACCTGCATGGAGGTGTTCAAGGAGGATCAGGGTCTGCGCGAGGACCTCTACTTCGCGCCCCGCTGGTCAGGCACCTTCACGGCCAGTTACGCCTTCGGCAAGCCGTGGACGGTGGACCTCACCGGACAGGTGTACGGCCCGATGCGCCTGCCCGTGCTGCCGAACGACTTCCGCCCTGACCATTCGCCCACGCATGCCCTGGTCAACCTGCAGGTGAAACACACCATCGGCGATCGTTGGGAGCTTTATGGCGGCGCGAAGAACCTGTTGAACTTCATCCCGAAGAACCCGCTCATGCGGCCCTTCGATCCCTTCAACAAGACAGCCTCCGATCCGATTTCCAACCCCAATGGCCACACTTTTGACACCGCCTACACATACGCCCCTGGTCAAGGTGTCCGAGGGTTTCTGGGCGTGCGTTGGACGCTGGGCGGATGAACAGGCCAATGCTTCTCCAGTGCGCTAAACGGACACCACTTCCGCCCGGGCCGCGCCAAGCCCGGAGTAGAGCTTGATCCCGGCAACCACGAGCAGCAGAAGAAGTACAAGCCGCCAATCTCCGGTAAGGTCGAACAGGCTTCCCGCGACCAACGGGCCCGTGGCGGCAAGCAGGTAGCCGATGGCCTGCACCATGCCGGAAAGGCGTGTCGCCGTTTCCGTGTCCGCAGAGCGCACTACGATGAGGTAAAGAGCAAGGCCGAATGCACCGCCGAGCGAGGATCCGATCAGGGATACCCATAGTTGAACCGGCCCCAACGCCGGAAAGATCAAGCCCAGCAGGGCGATCGTCTCCAAGGCCACCAGCACCATGATGATGGACCGTTGGTCGCTCCGCTTACCTGCCCACAGCGGGGTGATCAGCGAGCCGAGCACCCCTGTGGCTTGTGACAGGGAGAGCATCCAACCGGAGAATACGGCATTGGCGCCACGGCCCTGCAACATGTCCGGCAACCAGGCCAGCACCACATAGAACGCAAACGACTGCAGCCCCATGAACAGAGCCACGTTCCAGGCCAGGCGGGAGCGGCCAAGGTATTTTCCCTTCTTGCGCGGGCCATCGGCAGTAAGCAGTTGGCGGGAACGAGAAAGCTGTGGAAGCCACACTACAAGGGCCAGCAACGCTGGCAGCGACCAGACGGCTAGCGCTCCTTGCCAACCCCACGGGTTGCCCTCCGCAAGGGGCACGGTAATGCCCGCAGCCAATGCAGCACCCACGCCCATCATGCCGGAATACAGGCTCGTCATCAGCCCGAACTTTTTGGAGAAGCTTTGCTTCACCAACGATGGCAGCAGCACATTGCCGAATGCAATGGCGATCCCCAGCAGCACGGTTCCAGCGAACAGGGCGGCAACCCATGGGATTGAACGAATGGCCACACCCAGTGCGAGCAGCCCCATGGCACCGGCCAGCATGCCCGGAATGCCGAAGCGCCGCGTGATGACCGGCGTGAGCAGCGAAACGGAACCAAAGGCCAGCAAGGGAAGCGTGGTGAGCAGGCCCAGTGCGGAATTGGAAAGATCCAAGGTTTCGCGGATGGTGCCCGCCACTGGCCCGATGGCTGCGATCGCAGGCCGCAGATTGAATGCGATGAGCAGAATGCCTGTGGCCAACAGGCCATCCTTGGCCCGGGAGGAAACCGAAGTTGCGGAAGGCATTGCAGAAAATGGAGAAGCGGGGTGCATCACGAACCAGGGAGCACCGATCGTTCGGGCTTCCCGGGCGGAAGGGTGGCGAAGGTAGGTGGACCTACTTTTGCCGCTCCCATGTACAAGTTGCTCCGCCCCTTGCTCTTCTGCCTGAGCCCCGAGCGTGCGCACCACCTCACCTTCTCCATGCTGGAAGTGTCCAAGCACATTCCCGGCGCACTGGCGATAGTGGGCGGCAAGCGTCCTTCCGAACAAGCGGCACTGGAAGTGATGGGCCTGAAGTTTCCCGGACCAGTGGGCCTGGCCGCTGGCATGGACAAGGACGCCAAGCACGTGGATGCCATGGCGCGCATCGGCTTCGGCTTTGTGGAAGTGGGTACTGTCACCCCGGTGTCGCAGCCTGGCAATAACCGCCCACGCTTGTTCCGCCTGAGGGCCGACCATGCCCTGGTCAACCGCATGGGCTTCAACAACGGCGGCGTGCAGGCTGCGGTGGAACGCCTGCGCAAGCGCACGCCGGGCAGCATCGTGGGCGGCAACATCGGCAAGAACAAGGTGACGCCGAACGAGCAAGCCATCAACGATTATGTGAAGTGCTTCGAGGCACTACACCCCGTTGTGGACTATTTCGTGGTGAACGTGAGCAGCCCGAACACCCCCGGCCTGCGCGCCTTGCAGGAGAAAGGTCCGTTGCTGGAGATCCTCAAGGAACTGAAACACCGCGCGGATGAACATGCGGTGAATGGTGATAAGTCATTGGTGAACAGGACGGCCTCCAATCACCAATCACCAATCACCAATCACCAATCACCAATCACCAATCACCAACCATCCAAACCCATCCTGCTAAAGATCGCGCCGGACCTCACTGATGAGCAGCTCAACGACATTGTTGCCGTGGTAAAGGAGAGCGGCATCGCGGGCGTGATCGCCACCAACACCACCATCTCCCGTGCAGGCTTGCAGACGCCCAAGGCGGAAGTGGAGGCCATCGGTGCGGGCGGGCTGAGCGGAAGGCCGGTGCGAGCGCGGAGCACGGAGGTGGTGAAGTACCTGCGGGCACGATTGCCGAAGCCAGTTGTCATCATCGGCGTGGGCGGCATCGACAGCGCGGAAACCGCCATGGAGAAGTTGGATGCCGGCGCGGACCTGGTGCAGGTGTACACCGGGTTGATCTATGAAGGACCGGCGCTGCTGAAGCGGATCAATGCGGCCTACGCTGCGCTACGGCGAACAGAGGGGAACCACGGAAAAACACGCCCCGGTGGATACCGGGGGGACACGGAACAACGGTTTTGAACCACGGATGAACACGGATGGACACGGATAAAATGGCACGGGATAACGCCAGCGATGGTGGTTCAGGGAAAAAGAAACTCCTTTTCGCTGCTGAAACCGAGGCGATCATCGGCGCGGCCATGGAGGTGCTGAACACCCTTGGCCATGGCTTGCTCGAAAAGCCTTACGAGAATGCCTTGGCCGTGGAACTACGTCTTCGAGGTATCCCTTTCGAGCAACAGCCGCAGTATGAAGTACTGTACAAGGAGGTTCCTGTAGGTTTCTATGTTCCCGACCTTATCGTCATGGACAAGATAGTCGTGGATACCAAGACCATAGACCACATCGGCGACCATGAACTGGGCAAGATGCTGAATTACCTGAAGTTGACTGATCTGCGTGTAGGCTTAGTCCTGAATTTCAAGCGAGCAAAGCTCGAATTGAAAAGAGTGGCATTGTGAAGTCAAGGAACCACGGATGAACAAGATGAACACGGATCATTTCAAAAACGGGAAGAGCGCATTGTCAGCTTGCATTATCCGTGTTCATCCGTGGTTCCCATTCAATCCACCGCAAGGCGGATCCATGGCATATCGCAGCTATGCATTATCCGTGTTCATCCGTGTTTATCCGTGGTTCGTATTCTATCCGCCGCAAGGCGGATAAATCCAGCAAGCCCAATAAAAATCCCTGGTTGACATGACCGAAGTAAAGCTTATCGAATGCCCACGCGATGCCATGCAGGGCATCCACCCGTTCATCCCCACGGAAGTAAAAGTGGGCTACTTGAACGGCCTGCTGCGCGTGGGCTTTGACACCATCGACATCGGCAGCTTCGTCAGCCCCAAGGCCATCCCGCAATTGGCGGACACGGCCGAAGTGCTCTCGCTCATCGACCTTTCCGGCACCAAGAGCAAGCTGCTGGTGATCGTGGCCAACGAGCGTGGTGCCGAAGCGGCCGTGAAGCAGGAAAGCGTGACCTACCTCGGCTATCCGTTCAGCATCAGCGAGACCTTCCAGCAGCGCAACACCAACACGAGCATCGAAGGGAGTTGGGCACGCACGGCGCACATCGCGGAAACCACGCGCAAAGCAGGGAAGGAGCTGGTGGTGTACATCAGCATGGCCTTCGGGAATCCGTATGGTGATCCGTGGAACGCGGACATCGCCCTGCAATGGACGGATCGCTTGGTGAAGGAACTCGGCGTGCGCATCATCGCCTTGGCCGATACCGTGGGCGTGGCGCAGCCGCACGATGTCTCGGCCATGTTCAGCGCGCTCATTCCTGCGATGCCCGAAGTGGAGTTCGGTGCCCACCTGCATGCCCGGCAGGACAACTGGAAACCCAAGGTGGATGCCGCATGGCAGGCCGGCTGTCGCCGTTTCGACGGTGCGTTGAAAGGCTATGGCGGCTGCCCCATGGCCGAGGACGATCTGGTGGGCAACTTGGCGATGGAAGCCTTTGTGTATGAGCTGGAGCAACGCGGAATCCGCACCGGGCTGGACCTGGAACAGTTACAACGCAGCGTGGCACAAGCAGCGACCGTGTTTCCTTGAGGGGTATTTGGCCACCCCGCGGGATCGGCTTTTCTTGCATCACCACCACCAACCGATGAACCCATGACCGGGCAAAAGGAAGCAAGGAAGAAACGTCCCCTCCACACCAAGATCCTGCTGGGCTTGGCGGCAGGCGTGCTCGCCGGCATCGCGGTAAACCTGCTCATGGGCCCGGGTGATTCGCGCCTGACCTGGGCCGTGGCCAACATCACCTCGCCGTTGGGCAACATCTGGCTGCGCCTGCTGCTGATGGTGGTGATGCCCCTGGTGTTCTCGGCGCTGGTAACGGGCGTGGCCGGCATGGGCGATGTGCGCAAGCTGGGTCGCGTGGGCGTGAAGACGCTCGCCTACACCGTGGTGATCTCAGCCATCTCGGTGGTCATCGGCTTGGCGTTGGTGAACCTGGTGAAGCCGGGCGAGCGCATTTCACCGGAAACGGCCCAGGCGCTGGAGGCGGAGTACGGGCGCAGCGCCGATGAACGCGTGGGCGCTACCACCGCCGCACTGGAACAACGCAAGGAAAAACCCGTGGCGTTGATCACCGAAGTGGTGTCGCAGCTGGTGCCGGAGAACCCCGTATCGGCCATGGTGGGCACGCCCAACCTGCTGCACATCATGTTCTTCGCGCTTGTGCTGGGCATCGCTGCGGCCATGGTGCCCGCGGAAACCGCCGCGCCCTTCCTGGGCTTCTTCACTGCGCTGTACGAGATCTCCGTGCGCATCATCCACTGGATCATGCGCTTGGCCCCTGTGGCCGTGGCCCTGCTGGTGTTCAGCAGCATCGCCTCCTTCGGCATGGACCTGCTCACCGCGCTGCTCTGGTACATCGCCGTGGTGCTTGGCGGGTTGCTCATCCACGGCGTGCTGGTGTACGGCGCCTCGGTGAAGTTCCTTTCCGGCATTCCGCCGTTGGAGTTTTTCAGCCGCGTGAAGACCACCGCCATCACCGCCTTCAGCACCTCCAGCTCCAACGCCACATTGCCCACGGCGCTGCGCGAATCGCGCGAGAAGCTCGGCGTGCCCAAGGAGATCAATTCCTTCGTGCTCACCATCGGGGCCACGGCCAACCAGAACGGCACGGCGCTCTACGAGGGCGTCACCATCATCTTCCTGGCGCAATTGGCCGGCGTGGACCTTACGTTGGCCACGCAGCTCACCGTGGCGTACTTGGCCATCCTCGGCGGCATCGGCACGGCGGGCGTGCCCGGCGGCTCCATCCCGTATGTGATCGTGGTGCTGGCCTCCTTGGGCGTGGATCCCGCGCTCATCGCCATCATCCTCGGCGTGGACCGCATCCTGGACATGTGCCGCACGGCGGTGAACGTGGTGGGCGACATCACGGCGGCCACCTTCGTGGCCAAGAGCGAAGGGTATGCGTTGCTGGGTGCGGGAACCGAGGATTAATCGGAAGGGGGGAGTCTGTGCCTTTTGCCGTCTGCCGGATAATCCGTCAATGAGAAGTCGTGGAATATGTCATTACCTTTGCTTCACCAACACCCCCGTGAAGCATGCCCACGAATCCTTTCTTCGGCCCCAACATCAAGCTGCTGCGCGGCCGCCGCGGCCGCTCGCAGGAAGAGACCGCCATCGCCCTCGAAGTGAAGCGCTCCAGTTGGAGCGGCTATGAGAACGGCAGCGCCGAGCCCTCGCTGGACCTGCTGGTCCGCATCAGCGGCTACTTCAAGATAGGCCTGGACAAATTGCTCAAGGACGACCTGACCCTGCTGAGCGAAAGCCAGCTCGGCATCCTGGAGCGCGGCGGCGACGTGGACCTCAACGGACGCCGCCTGCGGGTGCTGGCCACCACCGTGGACCGGGGCGACCGCGAGAACATCGAGCTGGTAAACCACAAGGCCAAGGCCGGCTACGCCCTGGGCTACGCCGACCCCGAGTACATCAGCGTGCTGCCCACCTTCCAGATGCCGTTCCTGAGCCGGGACCGCAAGTACCGCACCTTCCAGATCAGCGGCGACAGCATGCCACCGGTGGGTGAGGGCTCCTGGGTAACGGGTGAATACGTGCAGAACTGGCAGACCCTGCGCGACGGCCAGCCCTACATCATCATCACCAAGGAGGACGGCATCGTGTTCAAGGTGGTGTACAACCAACTGAAGACCACCGGCACCCTGTTGCTGTGCAGCACCAACCCGGCCTATCAGCCCTATGAGGTGCCCATCTCCGAGGTGCTGGAGATCTGGAAATTCGTGCACTTCATCAGCCACGAACTGCCCGAGCCCAACCTGAGCCGGGACGAGCTCTCCAGGAGCGTGCTGGACCTGCGCAAGGAAGTGGGGCAGTTGCGCATGGTGATGGAGAAGCAGGGGAGGTTGGCGTTGTAGGGCCGGTTAGTTGCCGGTAGTCAGTTGCTCGTTGCCATTTGTTGGGCGCGGATGAGACTCCAGGACTCACGACTCCCGACTCCAGGACTCACGACTCTAGGACTAACGACTCACGACTCCAGGACTCCCGACTCCCGACTCCCGACTCCAGGACCTCTCAACGCAAAATTCCTGCTGCTGAACGCTTTGTTGACGGAATATCTTTGGCGCATCACCCATCTTCGCATCCCATGAGAACCTTCACCCCAAGCAAGTATCCGCTCCTGAGGATGGCCGCGCTGGCGCTGATCGTGCTGGCCACGGGCTGCCTCACCATCGAGGAAAACTACACCTTCAGGAAGGACGGCAGCGGCACCATGGAATACGTGGTGGACATGAGTGACGTCAAGGGCATGGCGGACATGTTCAGCGACAAGGGGGACAAGAAATCAGGCAAGAAGCCGAAAGAGGACGGCCCCATCACCGGTTCGGATGCAAAGGTCGGGTCGTTGAAGAAGTTGGAAGGGATCAAAAAAGTGAAGATCAAGAACGAGCAGGATGGATTTGTGCAACGGATTTCCTTTGCCTTCAAGGACGTGGACGCACTGAACAGGGCCTTGAACGTATTGATGCCCGATTCCACCGGCGCACAACACGCCTTTTTCCGCTGGGAAGGAAGCACCTTGGTGCGCACCAACAACCGTTACGCCGAAGGCTTGGGCAAGGAAATGGGCGGTGGCACCGGCACGGACACCACGGGCACGGCGGAAGTGCTGAAGGCCATGCACTACAAATACAACTTCAAGTTCGCAAAGGGCATCACCGGGACCCAATTGGCTGATGGGGTGACGAGTCAAACTGCCGGTTCGAACAAGCTCTCACTGGACACGGATTGGTCGGTGATCATGAAGGACCCCGCGGCACTTGACCTGCGGATCACCTTGGCCCCATGACGGAAGTGGTCGGGGAGCACTTGCTGGAAAGCGCCATACGCCTTGCGGCCAAGGTGCACAAGGGCCAGAAGGACCGGGCGCAGAAGCCGTACATCCTGCATGTGATGCGGGTGATGATGCGGGGCACCGACTTGGAGGAACAGTTGCTGGGCGCGTTGCATGACGTGCTGGAACGCTCCGAACTGACCGTGGCGGAACTCATGGGGAAAGGCTTCCCGCCGCGCGTGCTCAAGGCCCTGGAGCACATCTCGCGCAAGGATGGCGAGGACTACGAAACCTACATTGACCGCGTGGCCATGGACGGTTTGGCGTTGAGGGTCAAACTGCACGACCTCAGCGACAAGATGGACATCCGCCTGCTGAAGGAACTGGGCCCGGCCGACATCAAACGCTACAACCGGCAACTCGCCGCCTACCACAAGCTGCGCAAACTGGCGGGCGAGGCGCGCAACGGTGCCGGCGCCGCCTGATCGTGCCCTGCCCGCAGCCTTCGGCCACCTCCGGTCGGCCTGTATATTCGCGGCCTTGAACCAATTCCACACCATGCAACGATCCGCGCTCGCCCTGCTCCTGTTTCCCCTGCTCATGGCCTGTGGCGGAAACGGGCAGGCACCTACAGAAGCGAATGCCGTGGATCCGCTGGCCCCGGATTCCTTCAAATGGGAGGTGGACCATTTTGGTGACGTGCGTGTGCTTCGCTACCAGGTTCCCGGTTGGGAGCAGCTCACCCTTCAACGAAAGAAGCTGGCCTACTTCCTCTCCATGGCGGGCCTCAGCGGGCGCGACATCATGTGGGACCAGAACTACCGGCACAATTTGGTGGTGCGCCACGCATTGGAAAAGATCATCAAGGACCATAAAGGCCCGCGTTCCGGCACGGAATGGGAGGCCTTCATGACGTATTCCAAGGAGATCTTCTTCGCCAACGGCATCCACCACCACTACAGCATGGACAAGTTCATGCCCGCTTTTCCGCGCAGCTACCTGGATTCATTGGTGGCCTCCAGCGGCGCCACGCTGCCAACGGAAGTGATGGACATCCTCTTCGACCCGAACGCGGACGCCAAGAAGGTGAGCCTGGACAAAGACAAGGACGTGGTGCTGGCGTCCGCGGTGAACTTCTATGGCGACGATATCAATGCCAAGGAGGTGGAAGCCTTCTATGCGGCCAAGGACGTGAAAGGCGATTCCACACCGATCAGCCTGGGCTTGAACAGCAAGTTGGTGCGCGGTGCGGACGGTAAGCTCAAGGAAAACGTATGGAAAGTGGGCGGCATGTACGGCCAGGCGCTCACCGAGTGCGTGAAGTGGCTGGAAAAGGCAGCCGGTGTGGCCGAGAATGACCAACAACGCAAGGCCATCAACCTGCTGATCAAGTTCTACAACACCGGTGACCTGAAGACCTGGGATGATGCCAACATCGCATGGGTACAGGACACCGCCAGCAAGGTGGACTTCATCAACGGCTTCATCGAGGTGTACAATGACCCCTTGGGCAAGCGCGGTTCGTATGAATCCATCGTGGAGATCACCGACCCGGTGGCCACGCGCAGCATGGAAGTGATCCAGAAGAATGCACAGTGGTTCGAGGACAACTCACCCTTGCTGCCCCGGCACAAAAAGAAAAATGTGGTGGGGATCACCTACCGCTTCATCAATGCCGTCAGCGAGGCGGGGGATGCCGCGCCAAGCACCCCCATCGGTGTGAACCTGCCCAATGCGGACTGGATCCGCAAGGACCACGGCAGCAAGAGCATCAGCTTGGGCAACATCATCGAAGCCTATGACAAGAGCACCGGCAAAAGCGCACTGCAGGAATTTTGCTTCGACCAGGCGGAAGTGGACCGCGCGGTGAAATACGGATCGCTGGCATCCAACATCCACACCGCGTTGCACGAGGTGGTGGGCCATGCCAGTGGCCAGTTGGAGCCTGGTGTGGCCGGGCCCGACGTGACCCTGAAGAGCTATGCCAGCACCCTGGAGGAAGGGCGCGCGGACCTGGTGGCGCTGTACTACATGATGGACCCCAAGCTGGTTGAAATGGGCGTGATGCCCAACCTGGAAGTGGGCAAAGCGGAGTATGACGGCTACATTCGGAATGGCCTGATGGTGCAACTGCGCCGCCTGCAATTGGGCAAGCAGGTGGAGGAAGCGCACATGCGCAACCGCCAATGGGTGAGTGCCTGGGTCTTTGAAAAAGGTCTCCCGGACAGTGTGATCGTGAAAGTGGAGCGCGGAGGAAAAACCTACTTCCACATCCGTGACTACGAAAAATTGCGCGGCCTTTTCGGCGCGCTGCTGAAGGAAGTGCAACGCATCAAGAGCCAGGGTGACCTCAAGGCCGGGCACGACCTGGTGGAGAACTACGGTGTGAAGGTGGACCAGGCGCTGCATGCCGAGGTGCTCAAGCGCTCGGAGCACATTGACACCGCACCATACGCGGGCTTCATCCAACCACGGCTGGTGCCGGTGATCGACGCGAAGGGCGAGATCACCGACATCAGGATCGAATACCCGGACAACTTCATTGGCCAGATGTTGGAGTACGGCGAAAAATTCGGCTTCCTGCCAACCACGAACTGAGCTATGCCGGGGACGCAAGGATAATTCAGCACGCGCTACTGCGGCTATTGCGCACGCAGCTATATTTGCGCCCCCGTTCGGCAACGGACGTGGGAACACCGGAGTGGCGGAATTGGTAGACGCGCACGTTTCAGGGGCGTGTGACCGTAAGGTTGTGAGGGTTCGAGTCCCTCCTCCGGTACAGGCAAAGCGGCGGAAGCCGCTTTGTTGTTTCCGGACATGGCCATGGTGCGCGGTTATATTTGGAGGGATAAGTGATGCCGGTCAAATACTTTCCCAGTAGCCGCCCAAGGGGAGCCGTGGTGCTCCTTGCCGCAAGTTTTCTGCTGATCGCGGCGCTTGCCTTCGCGGCATCGCGCATGCACGGCGCGCATGCCTGGTGGGTGGCAGCCGGGGCACTGGCGTTGGTCGGGCTGCTCACATGGGCCCGTGAGCGCGCGAACAAGCCCATCATGTATGAACTGGGGGCCGGTGAACTGGTCTTGCGCAGGGGTGATGCCACGGAACTCCTGCCATTGGGAACCGTGCTCGACGTGAATTTGATCGACCGGTTCACCGCACGTGATCTTGGAAGGGAGGTCCCTCCTGCGGGACCCGATGGGAACAGCCAGCCGGCCCGGCTGGAAACGCGTTTTTGCGGCGTGCCCGTGGGGATGGGCCGCGCAGCCGCGATCTATGCGGGACTGGCCCATCTGAGCATGCGTGATTTCAGGAGGAGCTTTGTCTTGCTGCGCGTACAGGGTGGCGGTGCCTACCTGCTTTCTCCCAAGAACGGGTCAAGCATGGTGTCCGCGATCACCCGGCACCTGGAAGCGGGCAAGGAAGGCGCCCCTTAATGTGTGCGGATCCGCTGGCCCACCCGCAACGTGCTGCTGGTGCGCATCCTGTTCAATTTGGCCAATCGCGAAACGGGAACGCCGGTGCGGCTGGGCAGGCGGGAGTGTGTGCGCGCACCATCACGGACCAATTAACCGGTAAAAACGATTGGCCGAAAGCGGCGTCACCGTCACCCCGTTTTTAACGCCCACGAGGCTTGGGGGGGGCGT
>CALMYC010000280.1 GCA_937873385.1 uncultured Flavobacteriales bacterium
GGAGAGGCCGTAGGTGATCTGCACGCTGGTCAGGTTGTTGTCGCCATTGTTCAGCAGGGTGACCTGCGGGGCCATGGAGGAGCCGCAATACAAGCCCGGGGAAGGGGACAGGATGGAGGTGATGGCAGCATCGTTGTGGGCGGGGTGTTGCACCAGCAGGCCGAAGGTGCCGGCCATGCCGGCCCCACCCGTGTTATGCACCAGCAGGCGGTATTCCGTGTTGGGAACCGTTTGCATGATGCTTGTTCCGGCAACATCATAACCGGAGGCGACTTCATTGCCGGCCCCCAGCCCGGAGCAACCATCCGCAAACATGGCATAGCTCACGAGGGGTGCCGTGTAGGGGGAAGTGCTGTTGTCCGCAACGCTGATCAAGGCATGGCCGTAGGGTCCACTGTTGAACGTGAACCAGACGCCCTCCACGGGCAAGGTGCCGGACATGAGCGTGGGGGCATCTCCGGTGGCGCAGATGTTGGTGTAAGGTGCGAAGACGCCGGATCCATCGGCCAACCCATTGGCAAGTGCAACGGCGTTGGGACAGAGGTCATTGGCCGGTGGGGCACAGATGGGGTCGCACACGACGGTCAGTTGATAGGTACCCTCGGCTGCACCTGCCCCTTGAACAGCGATCCAGTAAGTGTTTCCGGAAGCGGAATTGAAGGCGACCTGGCTGGATCCACCTGCGCAACCGGGGCTGTCATCATTCAGGGCCACGCAGGACAGATTGCTGCAATCACTGCCGGTGAAGACAGAGATGCGCGTGTCAAAATTCGATGCACCGCAAGTGCTGAGCAGGACGGATTCATTGGAGGTGGCCGTGTAGCGCCACCAGTTTTGGCCACCGGTGCTGGCAGGGCCGTTGAATGGGCAGAGGTTCGCCGGCATGCTGTATGCAACCCCGATGGTGCTGCCCGGATAGACCTGCCCGCATGCAATGTCAAAGGCGGTGGCGCAGGTGTTGTGCTGGGGCATCACATTGATCTTGTAATCCTCTGCTTCACTCCAATTGTTGTTGCCGCATGCCGTGGGAGCCTGGCTGAACCGGGCACGCACGCGCATGACCGTGTTGCCCACCACGCTGTTCATGGGAATGGAAACCAGCAC
>CALMYC010000281.1 GCA_937873385.1 uncultured Flavobacteriales bacterium
TCGTTTGTCCATGATCGACAACGCAGCCCGGTAGCGCATCCCGCCGTGGCGGCGGGAGGGTCGCTGGTTCGAATCCAGTCACCCCGACTGGTAGCAGCGAGGAGGCCAATTGGCCTCCTCGCTCGTTTGTCCATGATCGACAACGCAGCCCGGTAGCGCATCCCGCCGTGGCGGCGGGAGGGTCGCTGGTTCGAATCCAGTCACCCCGACTGGTAGCAGCGAGGAGGCCAATTGGCCTCCTCGTTCGTTTGTCCATGATCGACAACGCAGCCCGGTAGCGCATCCCGCCGTGGCGGCGGGAGGGTCGCTGGTTCGAATCCAGTCACCCCGACTGGTAGCAGCGAGGAGGCCAATTGGCCTCCTCGTTCGTTTGTCCATGATCGACAACGCAGCCCGGTAGCGCATCCCGCCGTGGCGGCGGGAGGGTCGCTGGTTCGAATCCGGTCACCCGGGTGGTCAATGACAGTCGCAGAGGAGGCGGCCTATTCAAGTGCAAGTGCACCACACTTTCCAATGGGCGTGTGCCATGGTCCGGTTCGTCCGGCAATCCCGGTGTCATTCACCCTCTTTAACCTTGACACCATATCCCATCCTCCTACATTTGGCCCGCTCCGCCCGAATGAACCCATTGCTCTGCATTCTTTCCATTTCCGCCACAGCCACCTTGCTCGGCGCCTGTAATGCCCCATCGGAACCATCCGCAGCTTTGGCGGATAAAACCTCATACGTCATGGACCCGCACAGCTACGCCCGGCCTGAAGAAGCCGTTGCCACCCACCTCGACCTGGACATCCACGTGGACATGCGGCAGCAGCGTATCACAGGGACGGCAACCTACCAGCTCCGGCGGCAGGGCGGGGACAGTGTGGTCTTCGACACGGACGGCCTCACCATCGACAAGGTGACCTTGGGCGACGGCGCACCGGCAAGTTTCACGCTGGGTGCAAAAGACCCCATCCTGGGCCGGGCGCTGCGCGTGGCACTGCCGGAGGGTGCGGACAAGGTGTCCATCACCTATGCCACGAGCCCGGACGCAAAGGCCCTGCAATGGCTCTCACCCATGCAGACCGGTGACAAGCAATTCCCGTTCCTCTTCACGCAGGGCGAAGCGATCCTTACGCGCAGTTGGATCCCCATCCAGGACAGCCCGGGCATCCGCCTCACGTACCATGCCCGCGTCACCGTGCCGCCCGAGCTGATGGCCGTGATGAGCGCAAGCAACCCGCAGGAGCGCAGTGCCGACGGTGCCTACAGCTTCAACATGGACAAGCCCATCCCGTCCTATCTGATCGCACTTGCCGTGGGCGACCTGGGCTTCAAGGCAACGGGCACGCGCACCGGCGTTTATGCTGAGCGCGGCATGGTGGACACCGCCGCATGGGAGTTGGCGGACATGGAGAAAATGGTGGAGGCTGCCGAAGCCTTGTACGGGCCCTATCGCTGGGGGCGCTATGATGTGATCATCCTGCCGCCCAGTTTCCCGTTTGGTGGCATGGAAAACCCGTGCCTCACGTTCGCCACGCCCACCATCATCGCCGGTGACCGTTCGCTCACTGCACTGGTGGCGCACGAACTGGCACACAGCTGGAGCGGCAATTTGGTGACCAACGCCACTTGGGATGATTTCTGGCTGAATGAAGGGTTCACCGTCTACTTTGAGCATCGCATCACGGAAAAGCTTTATGGCAAGGACTACAACGACATGACGAGCCTGCTGGGCTACCAGGACCTGCTGGGCACCATCGCCGAGATCGACAGTGGCAAGCATCCCGAGGACACGGCGCTTCACCTGCATTTGGCGGGGCGGGACCCGGATGACGGCATGACGGGCGTAGCCTACGAGAAGGGCTATGCCATGCTGCGCGTTGTGGAGGACAAAGTGGGACGGCCCAAGTTCGATTCATTCCTGCGCGGGTACTTCGACCACTTCGCGTTCCGCAGCATCACCACGGATACGTTCAAGACCTACATCAACAAGGAATTGCTGGTGCCGGAAAATGTTGCGATGAACCTCGACGAGTGGATCGGCAAGCCGGGAATTCCAGGCAATGTGATCATCCCTGTTTCGGGCAAATTCAATTTGGTGGATGCGGAGATCGTGCGTTGGAACCAGGGCACACCTGCGAAGGATCTGGCCACGGCCGGCTGGGGAACCTTCGAATGGATGCACTTCCTGCGCCACTTGCCGAACAGCCAAACGGAAAAGCGGATGGATGCATTGGATGCCGCCTTCCATTTTACGGCCTCGGGCAATTCGGAGATCCTGGCCGCGTGGCTGGAGCAATGCGTGAAGAATGGCCACGCGAAGGCCTACCCGAAGCTGGAAGACTTCCTCACCACGGTGGGCCGGCGGAAATTCCTGGTGCCGCTCTACCAGGAGTTGATCGCCACCCCCCAAGGCAAGTTGCTCGCGGAGAAGATCTATGCGCGGGCGCGGCCGAACTATCATTCCGTATCGGTGCGCACGGTGGACCAGATGCTGGCGTGGAAGGGCGAGAAACCGCCGGTCACATTCTGAAGCTCCTGGACACCGTTGCCCAATCTTGAACCGGTCAGGGCCGGAAGGGCAAGCGGGTGGATCGGGTCAAGCGGACAGTAGCGTGGCCAGCATCACGGTCTGCAATTCGTGCCCGCCATTGAAGCGGTGTACTTCGTGCCGGACCTTCGCCAAATTCAAGCGGGCGACCTGCTGTTGCAATTCCTGGTCGCCCGCATATTCATCCAGTGTGCCCAGCACCAGTTGAAGCTCCAGCTTGTTCCACGGCTGCAGTTGTTCCGGTGTGGGTTCAGGCGGCAATCCGCCCGCCCAGAGCACCAGTCGGCTTATGGTGGTGCGGCCTTGCAAACTCCAACGGCAAGCCGTGGCCACGCCCTGCGAAAAGCCGAGCACGTTCAATGGAACATCGCCGGTGGTGTGCAGTAGCTCTTTCGCCAAGGCATCCAGGTACGTGATCTGGTCGGCGATCTCATGTTCGCGGTCCTCGCGCGTCATCCACGTGGCGCCCACGCGGCTGTGGGCCTCGTCCGTGTAGAAGCGTGAAAGTCCTTCCGGTGCCACGATCAGCAAGTTCTTCTCCAAGCCTTCGAACTTCTGCAGGAAGTAGCGCGCCAACTGGCCGTACCCGTGCAGTACGATCCAGACGGCGCGGGCCGTGGCCGCATCGCCCAAGGTATGGTAGCGGGCGGTGCGCGGAACGGTGAGGTGGTGTTCTTGCATGGAAGACCGAAGGGGCAGCCAATGTACTGGGCCGCCCCTTCAATCTTACGGATTGAAATTGCAGGATGCCTACTCCTGCTGCCCGGTTCGCGCTAGCTGGTAGGTCACTCCTTCAATGGACAGGGTTGCCTCGTGCGCCGGACCGACCTTCATGTGCAAGCTACCGTCCGCTGTCTTCAACTTGTAGCCTTCCTCGTCTTGGCCGCTGATGGAATAGCCCACCGTATCCAGGTTGGACGTGTTCGATTTCAACACCATGTTGTGCTCGTCGATCGTGACCCTTGACGGCATGAGGCTATCGCCTTTGCCTACAAGGAGGAAAAGCGCCAGCCCCTCCAGTCCAACGGTGTCCTTTTGGAAATGCGGGAATGGCGGATCGATCTGCACGATCTTCCATTCGCCTTGTATGGATTCGGTATCCGGTTCCATGTTCTTCTCACAGGCCACAAAAAGAATGGCCATCACTATGATGAGCATCTTATTCATGGTATTCGGCTTCAAGTTGCTTGAGAATCGAAATGAGGGAAGTGCGGAACGGGGAGGTCTGGATATCCTCATCCTGACCGGTGCTAAGATTGGTAAGCTTTGCGTCCATCATTACAATGCCTCCACCATCCTGGGTGACCATGCCTGCAAAATGATAATGGCCGCAATCTCCATCCATGTTTATATCGTAGTGGTCCACAGTAATACCACTCCAATGAATTCCAACGTCCACCCATCCAGTAACATGGAATTTGCAGCCATTATCAGCAGTAACATAGGAGTCAACATTGACCTTCTTTGCGGATGCACTATTGCTGATTAAGCTGAATGAAGCAATGAAAATCGCCAGTAAGAGGTGCTAGACCATTTGCGTGAGGTGTTTTTGTCGCCTACTCTCTTCGCGCTTTTCGGCATCCGCTCACGGCCTTGCTACATGCTGGCAACCCTTTGGGCTTGTCCCTATCCGTACGGGTGTACGGAAAGCTGGCAACTTGTTTTCGAACCGCAGCTCAAAGCTCAGGCGCTATTTTTGTCCATCCAAGGACATTTTCCGACCACAATAGTCGCTGAACCGACTGTTCCATGGAAAAAGGAGATGAGTACACGAGGAAGATCAAGGCTGTGCGCAAGCTAAAGGGGCTCACCCAGCAGGACATGGCCGATCGGCTGGGCTTCCATGATGTACGGGAGTATGGACGGTTGGAGAACGGGGAGAAGCGATTGACCGTTGATCTGTTGGAGCAGGTAGCGCAGATTTTCGATATGACCTTGATCGAGCTGCTGGGCTTTAACGAAAACGCGGTCCTTCATGGGAGGGGTGGAGATGAATCCGGGGCACGCGGCGATAACCAACTGGTGCTGGCCCTCCGGGCGCGCATCCGGCATCTGGAGGGCGAGGTGGAATTCCTGCGGAAGCAGTTGGAGCAGCGGTAGCCCCGTGCGCCAAGGTACTTGCCCCGGTGCAATCAATACGCAAGCACTTCCCCCAGCACCTTGCCCACCTTCTCCGCACTGGGGATCATCTCCGCCTCCAGCGTGCTGTTCAGCGGGATGGCGGGCATGTCCGCCGAGCCGATGAAGCGCACCGGTGCATCCAACTGCTCAAAGCATTCAGCATTGATCTTCCCGGCCACGGCCTGTGCGAAGGAGTTGGTGATGCTCTCCTCGGTGACCACCAGGCAGCGCCCGTGCCTGCGCACCGCGTCCATCACGGCTTCTTCATCCCAGGGAACCAGCGTGCGCAGGTCGATGAGGGTGACGCGCCCGGGGAGTTGCTTGGCGGCGGCCTTCGCCCAGTACACGCCTATGCAGTAGATCTTGCCGGGAAGGTTCAGACCACAAGTGCGGAACGCCGGTGCCCCATGAACAGGCGCTTCAATCGATTGAAAATGCCATTGGAAGGTAAAGAAGACCTGTGGGCTTCATTCAAGAGATTTTGGATATCATTCATATCAAGTCGTACGGCTTCAACCTCATGACCAACATTGCCGAGCATAGGTGTATAGAAATACAACTGCCCATTGTATATGTGATATCTCTGTCTATTCCGATTGAAGACTTTCACATGGGCAATTCGTAGTCGTTCCCATTCCATATAGTCATGGTACCTTTCTGCTGGCGTACGACCTTCTTGTTGAGGTGGTTGGACGCCTTTTGATTTGTACAAGAAGGAATCGAACTCTTGTTCCATGAGGTTAAGGAAATAGGAATATGTTTTTGGCTCATATACATATCGTCCATAGTGTGTATTGGGTACAAAAAGTAGTTCAGCAGAAGTTGGTAATTCTTGAGTTATTATTTCCATCTATAGACGTTTCTTTATGGCTTCTCACGTCGAAAGTTCATATTCAGCAATATGAATCGTTGCCCAATGCACTCAAATCCAAAGTCGTTCTCGTATTTGGAAGTGTCCACCGTGCCATGCTCGTTTCCGAATCAATACCCCAGCAACTCCCCCAGCTCTTTGCCCACCTTTTCCGCGTTGGGGATCATCTCCGCCTCCAGCGTGCTGTTCAGTGGGATGGCGGGCATGTCCGCTGCGCCGATGAAGCGCACTGGTGCATCAAGGTGCTCGAAACACTGGTCGCTCACGCGGCCGGCCACGGCCTGTGCGAAGGAGTTGGTGATGCTCTCCTCGGTGACCACCAGGCAGCGCCCATGCCTGCGCACCGCGTCCATCACGGCTTCTTCATCCCAGGGAACCAGCGTGCGGAGGTCGATGATGGTAACCCGGCCGGGGAACTGTTTCGCGGCGGCCTTCGCCCAGTACACGCCCATGCCATAGGTGACGATCACGGCGGCCCCGCCCTTTTCGATGTGTGCCGCATCCGCTTCTTGCACGGTCCGCGCCTTCCCGAAAGGGATGATGTAATCCGCCGAAGGCTCGGTACACCTGGCTTCCTCGGTACCGGGGATCTTGCTCCAGTAAAGGCCCTTGTGCTCAAGCATCACCACCGGATTGGGGTCATGGTAAGCCGCCTTCATCAGGCCCTTGAGGTCGGCGCCGTTGCTGGGGTAGGCCACCTTGATGCCCTTGATGTTGCACAGCACGCTTTCCACGCTGCTGCTGTGGTAGGGGCCGCCGCTGCCATAAGCGCCGGTGGGCACGCGGATCACGCTGGACACGGGCCATTTGCCATTGGAGAGGTAGCAGCTTCTCGCCACTTCGGTGAAGAGCTGGTTGAGGCCCGGCCAGATGTAGTCGGCGAACTGCACCTCCACGATCGGCTTCAGGCCCGCCGCGCTCATGCCCACGGTGCTGCCGATGATGAAGGCTTCCTGGATCGGCGTGTTGAACACGCGGTGTTCGCCGAAATCGCGGCCCAAAGTGGCGGCCTCGCGGAACACGCCGCCCAAGCGCGCGCCCACGTCCTGGCCGTAGAGCAGGCAGCGCGGGTCCTCCTGCATCAGCTCCCGGATGGCGAAGAGCGCGCAGTCCACCATCAGCGTTGGCTCCTTGTCCTTGGGGGCCCGCTCGCCTTTTTCCTCCGTCACCGGCGTGGCGGCGAAGGTGTGCGTGAAGAGATCTTCCGGACGCGGGTCTTCGGCTTGGCGTGCTTCCTCAAAATCGGCTTTCACCAAGGCGATGGCCTTTTTCTCCAGCTCCTTCAACCCTTGGTGCTGGATGCCGAAGTCCAACAACTGCTGGAAGAAGCGGGGCTGCGGGTCGCGCTTGCGGTGCTCGGCGAGGCTTTCCGCGCTGCGGTAGAAATCCATGCGCACGCCACTGGTGTGGTGGTTCAGCAAGGGCACCTTGGCATGTACGAGGAAAGGCCTGCGCTCCTTGCGCACGGTGGCGATCACCTCGTGCAGCGTGTTCCAGCACAGCGGAAAGTCGGTGCCGTCGATGGTGCGCACATCCAGGCCCTTGAAGCCGCGGGCGTAATGGGTGGCATCATTGGCGCGGATCTCATCGGCCGTGGCGCTGATGTCCCATTCGTTGTCCTGCACCAGAAAGATGATGGGCAACTGCTTGAGGGCGGCCATGTGCAAGGCCTCGCTCACCTCGCCCTCGGTGATGGCGGCATCACCGATGGAGCAGACCACCACGGGTTTTTCCGCGCCGTGGTCCTCCGCAATGCCCATGACCTCCTTGTACTGCACGCCCAGCGCCACGCCCGTTGTGGGGATGGCCTGCATGCCGGTGGCGCTGCTCTGGTGCGGGATCTTGGGCATGTCGCTTCGCCGCAGGCTGGGGTGGCAGTAGTAGGAGCGGCCGCCGCTGAAGGGGTCGTCGCGCTTGGCCATCAGTTGCAGCATCAGCTCGTAGGGCCGCATGCCGATGCCCAACAGGATGCTGTCGTCGCGGTATTAGGGCGAAACGAAATCCTGCGGCTTCACTTGAAGGCCCAGGGCCAGTTGGATCGCTTCA
>CALMYC010000282.1 GCA_937873385.1 uncultured Flavobacteriales bacterium
ACGAGCCCAACAGCGGCCTGGACCCGCAGACCAGCATTGTCATCGATGAATTGATCCGGGAGATCACCGACGAGTACAACACCACCACGGTGGTGATCACCCATGACATGAACTCGGTGATGGGCATCGCGGACCGGATCTTTTTCATCAGCCAGCACCGCCTGCAATGGCAAGGCAGCCGGGGGGAGCTGCTCAAGAGCAACAACGCGGAGCTCAACGCCTTCATCTTCGCCGGCAGCCTGATGCGCGAGGTGAGGAAGGCGATGAAGGAGGAGTGAACGATTTTTGGTGAACGTTTCAATGGACCGGATGGGCGCGAATTCGCGCCCATCCGGTCCATTGGTTTTTCCAGCCAACCCCTGGGGCCCGGGCCCCCACAACGAAAAAGCCGCCTCGCATTTGCGAAGCGGCTTTTCCTTGAAGGGTCGTTCAGCTTAGTGGACCACCGTCATCCGCTTGGTTGCGGTGAACTTGTCCGTGGTGAGGGTGTAGAAGTACACGCCTTCTTGCAGGTCGGCAGTGTTGATGTCCACACGGTGGTTGCCAGCGGCCACGTTGCCGTTCACCAAGGTGCGCACCAGCTTGCCGTTGATGTCATAAAGGTTCAAGCCCACTTGTGCGGCATTGTCCAAGCTGTAGGATACAGTGGCCGCAGTGTTGGCGGGGTTGGGGAAGCTTTGGCCAAGGCCCACGCCGTTGCGGACGGTGGTCCCATCAATGCCCACGTTCTGGGTGAAGTTCATGCGGACCATCGGTGTTTGGGTCACATAGTACCATGTGGCATCACTGGACTGGTAGAGGAACGATGTCTGGGCAGCACTCGTGCCACTACCCCCAACTTCCAAAACAACGCCACCGAAGTGTTGGACAACCGCCAAGTAGTCAGTACCGGCAGTCAGTGCCACCGGGGGGTTGAAAATGAAATGAACGAAATGGGCCTCGCCACCGGCAGAGAGATCCGACTGGGTCACGGTCGTATAGCTGGACTCCGCGAGGGGTGAGAAGTCCGAGGTGTTGGGGTCGAGCAATTGCGCGTTCATTTCCAAGCCGGCACCAACATCGGATCCCGTATAGAACGCCGCATCGATGCTGTAAAGCATTTCATCGTTGACGACATTGAACCCATTGCCCACCTTGAAAGCCGAGCCCAAGGTGTCGTCAAATAGGCGGTATTCCAATGAATTTGCATCACGACCGAACACGGCGGCGCTTACCTCCACGGACTGTGACTTGCTGTTATTGGAGGTGTCCAGATCCGGATTATCGCCGGTAATTTCGTAGCTGATATCGTAAACACCCACTGAAGCAGGGGGGGTGTACGGGGTGGTCAAATAGTACTGCACGGTATCGGAGGGATTGATGACTCCCGTGTTGGAGGCACTAAATCCATCGCTGGTACTGATGGTTGCAGTATAGTTTTCAGCGCCAACACTGTTGCTGGTATATTTCATGTTCAGGTCCAAGGGGCGTATCTCCGGGATGGGGTAGATGCTATAGGCCAATGAATCCCAAGTTGTGGTGGTGAAGTCGTCATAGGCCGTCGTCTTTGCATCAAGCACCAGGAGGTCATATCCGGTGATTGCGCTGATGGACACGTCATCCACCTGCCAGGCATAATCGCAGCCAGCGACGCTGGTGAAACGGAAACGGATGTATACGCTGCCTTGATTGCCCGCCACGGAGGAAATGGGCACGGTAATGGTTGCAGGATTGGCCGTGCTGGCATTGGTGGCAACGTTGCTGTTCACTTGGAACGCGGTCCAGTTCACGCCGTCCGTGCTCACATCCACCCAGGTCATGCTGTGGAAGTTCCGGTAAAGCTCCTCAAACTGCAGCTGAACCAGAGCAAACCCCGTGAGGTCGATGGGCGAGGCAAATTGCATCCAAGCATTGTCCGAAGTAGCACAATACAGGTCGGAATCATAGATGGCCCAACCGTTGCTGGCCGTGGTGGATTGGATGGCGGGGGAAGGGAAGGAGCCGCCCGGAGCCACTTGGCCGATCACCCAGTCGTTGGCACCATCTCCGCCCATAAGCCAACTTGAGGGATCGGAGAAATCGTCGGACCAAATGGCGGCACCGCGTTGGGTATGCACAGGCACAACAGGATGCGCAGTTGCTGCGGTCATTTTCTTGGCCGGTACCAGCAAGTGGGACTGCGCCATGGCGCCGCCCGCAACCAGTGAACCGACCAGCAGAGCGTAAAGGTTCTTCATTGAGTTGGTTGGGTTGTTTCAGTTTTCAGCAATGACAAAGTTAATAGGTGTGCACCACACCGATGCAGGAACTGCCATGAACGGGCATGGGGGATCCACCAATGGCCTAATTGCAAGACGAACGGGCAGGCCCGATGGCCTATTTCAGGCAGGGCAAAAGCCCTTTTGCGCGGATTCTTCCAAAACAGGAAAGGGCCACCCGTTCGGGCAGCCCTTTCACAAGGATCCGTTCAATGCTTACCGCACCACGGTCATGCGCTTGGTGCTGGTGTTCTTGCCGGTGGTGAGGGTGTAGAAGTAAACGCCCGCGCCGAGGTTGGCGGTGTTCACGTCCACATGGTGCACGCCTTGGCCCATGGTGCCGTTCACCAAGGAGGCCACCAGCTTGCCGCTGACGTCCCGCAGTTCCAAGGTCACCGGGGCGCTTTGCTCCAAGCTGAAGTCAATGCGGGTATTGCCGCCATTGGCCGGGTTGGGGTAGTTCTGCCCGAGACCCACGCCGTTGTGCGTGTTGGCCTCACCGATGCCGATGTTGCTGTTGAAGTTCATGCGCACCATCGGTGTGCTGGTCACGTAGTACCACGTGTCGTTGGAAGCGCGGTAGAAGTTCGAGGTTTGGGCGGGGCTGGTGCCACTGACGCCGATCAGCACATTGGCGCCGCCAAAGTGTTGCACCACGGCGAGGTAATCCGAACCAGCGGTCAGGTTAACCGGCTGATCGAAGATGAAGCTCACGAAATTGCCAGTGCCCAAGGGACTGAGATCACTGGAAACCAAGTTGTGGTATGCAGTTTCTGCCAGTGGGGGGTACCCACTCGTTCCGGCGTCCAGCAATTGGGCGTCCACTTCAATGTCCGTTGCGGACACGGCGGAGAAGGCGACATCGATGCCGTAGAGGGTCACGTTGTTGGCGATGTAGAACTTGTTGCCGAGGCGGAAGGCATCCCCTTGGTCGTTGTCATTGTAGCCACCGGTACGGGCACCGAGGTCACGGGCGTAGATGAAGTCGCTTACCTTGACCATGGCCGTGTCGTAGTTGTTTGCCGTGTTGTCGTCCGTTTCATCCGAGGTGAGGGAAAAATACACGGTGTGGTCACCGATGGAGGCCGTAGGTGTCCAAAGCGGGGCAAACGCGGTGTCGTTCATGCCGGGTGCCATTGTTCCAAGGTCAACGGTCTGGTCATAACCGTCGGTAGTGGTGAAATGGGCCTGCACATTGGTTGCCGGGCTGGATCCATTGTTGAATGCCGCAATGTTCAACGCCCGCCCGCGGAGCTGTGAAATGGGGAAAATGCTGTAGGGGATCGAGTCGAACGTGTTGGCGGTGTTGAAGTCCCAAATGCTTTCGGCCGCACTGGTGATCATCATGTCGTTCGCGTTCAAGGAAACAATGGAGATATCGTCGATCTGCCAATGGTAGTGGCTCACGCCGTTTGCGCCGTCCTGTGTGAAGCGGATCTGAACATTGTCCAACGGTTGTCCGGCGAGTGCACCGGCGATGTTGATGGCCATGTTCACCGTGCCGGGGTCGGCATTGTCAAGGATACCATTCTCGGTGGGGTATCGGGTAGGCCACGTGTTGCCCCCGTCCGTGCTCACCTCCAAGAAGTGGCCCGGGCCGCCATTGGAGCAGCAGAAACGCATGCGTTGGGCAAAGTCAACCGTTACCGCAGGGTAGCCGGTCAGGTCCATGATCGGCGAAACGAGTGAACCCACAAATTGGACGGGACTGGCCACGATGGTGGTGTCCGCCCAGTTCGTGTTGGCGGAGTCCGATTCAAAAATGGCAAAACCATTGGCCACGGTGGCCGAGGCGATGATCTGCGTGGGGTTGCTGTATGCACCCACCGGGCCGGTGTGGGTGTAGGCCCAGATGTTCCCATTGGCACCGGCAGTGGTCCAAGGCCCAAAGCCGTTGTTGCCGTCAAATCCATTGGCGAAGTCCTCAGCGAAAACGATGTCCTGGCCATCGCGGAGGCTGTTGCTTGCCGAAAGGTGTTGCGGGAGGGCCGCATCCACGGCACCAACTTTACTGAACGTGCGCAGCGGAGCATTGGCCACGCGCTGGGCGGAGAGGCTGCCACCAATGAGGAGGAGTGCCGCCAAGGAGTAAACTCTGTTCATCGAACGTGTTTTTGGTTTTTCAGGGTCAAAGGTACTGGGCGAAGTTATGGAGAATGTCCTGTTCATCCACCAGTTCCAAGGACAAGACACCTGGCGTGCCGGTCGCGTTGCCTTTCATGGAATTGTGCTCAACGTGACCATGTGCGGGCAAAGGGCGCACCAGGCATCAGGACCGGCCTTACGCCATCGGCACTTCGGCATATTCCTCCACAGGCGGGCAGCTGCACACCAGGTTCCGGTCGCCGTAGGCATTGTCCACGCGGCTCACGGTGGGCCAGTATTTCCAGGCCCGCAGGCCGGGCACCGGGTATGCGGCGCGTTCGCGGCCATAGGCATGCTGCCATGTGTCCGCAATCACTTCACCGGCGGTGTGCGGGGCCATCTTCAGCGGGTTGTCCACCTTGTCCAACCGGCCTTCGGCGATGTCGGCGATCTCCTTGCGGATGGCGGTCATGGCTTCCACGAAGCGGTCCAGTTCAGCCTTGCTTTCGCTTTCGGTGGGCTCCACCATTAGCGTTCCGGCCACGGGGAAGCTTACGGTGGGCGCATGGAAGCCATAGTCCATCAGGCGCTTGGCGATATCCTCCACCTCCACGCCTGCGGTGCGCTTGAAGTCACGGCAATCCAGGATCATTTCGTGGGCCACCATGCCCATGTCACCCTTATAGAGAATGGGGTATTGGCTCTCCAATTTTGCCTTGAGATAGTTCGCGTTCAGCATGGCGTACCGGGTGGCATCGGTGAGGCCCTGGTCGCCAAGCATCTTGATGTAGGCGTAGCTGATCAACAGGATCAAGGCGCTGCCGTACGGGGCGGAGCTGACCGCCGGTATGGCCTGGCTGCCGCCGGTGGCCACCAGCGGGTGGCCGGGCAGGAAGGGCTTCAATTTTTCGTTCACGCAGATGGGTCCCATGCCGGGGCCGCCGCCTCCGTGCGGGATGGCGAAGGTTTTGTGCAGGTTGAGGTGGCACACGTCCGCGCCCACTTCACCGGGTGATGTGAGGCCCACTTGGGCGTTCATGTTGGCACCGTCCATGTATACCAACCCGCCGTTGGCATGCACGGCGCTGATGATCTCCTTGATCGCAGCCTCATAAACGCCGTGCGTACTGGGGTAGGTGATCATCAGGCAGGCCAAGGTGTCCTTGTACTGTGCGGCCTTGGCCTTCAGGTCGGCCACGTCCACCTGGCCGCGCTCGTCGGCCTTCACCACCACCACCTTCATGCCGGCCATCACGGCACTGGCCGGGTTGGTGCCGTGTGCGCTGCTGGGGATCAGGGCCACGTCGCGGTGGGCATTGCCCTGGGCATGGTGAAAGGCACGGATGGTGAGCAGGCCGGCGTATTCCCCCTGCGCGCCGCTGTTGGGCTGCAGGCTGGTGGCGGACAAGCCGGTGCACTTGGCCAGCATGTCCTCCAGTTCGTTGACCACCACCTGGTAACCCACGGCCTGTTCCACAGGGGCGAAGGGGTGCATGCCGGCCCATTCCGGCCACATCAAGGGGATCAGGGTGGTGGCCGCGTTCAGTTTCATGGTGCAGGACCCGAGCGGGATCATGCCGTGGACCAGGGAAAAATCCTTGTTCTCCAGGCGCTTGAGGTAGCGCATCAGCTCCGTTTCCGTGTGGAAGGAATTGAACACGGGATGGGTCATGAACACGGAACTGCGCTGCAGGTCCGTGGGAACGGCCGATCCGGTGCCATTGGTGCCGGGAACGGCCCCGGCCTTCTTTCCGCAGGCCTCGGCAAGGGCATCCAGGATGTCCTTCAGGTCGGCCTCGCGCACGGTTTCATCCAGCGCTATGCCCGCAGCGCCGTTGAGGTAGGAAAGGTTTATGGACCGGGCCTCCATGGCATGGCGCACTTGATCCATGGTGGTTCCAGCGGGCAGCGCCAGTGACAGGGTGTCGAAGTAAGCGGCGGAAAGCAGTTTGTAGCCCAGTGCCTGGGCTCCTTCGGCAAGGCGATGCGCCAGGCGGTGCACGCGCTTGGCCATGGCCTTCAGGCCGTCGGGGCCGTGGTACACGGCATAGCTGGAGGCCATCACGGCGAGCAGTGCCTGCGCGGTGCAGATGTTGCTGGTGGCCTTTTCGCGCCGGATGTGCTGCTCACGTGTTTGCAGCGCCATGCGCAGGCCCTGGTGCCCGCGGCGGTCCTTGCTCACCCCGATGATGCGGCCGGGGATCAAGCGCTTGTACTCCTCGGTGGTGCTGAGGAAGGCGGCATGCGGGCCGCCGTATCCCATGGGCACACCGAAGCGCTGGGTGTTGCCCACACAGACGTCCGCTCCCCATTCGCCCGGAGGGGTGAGCAGGGTGAGGGCCAGCAGATCGGTGCAGACGGCCACCTTCACGCCGGCTTCCCTGGCCGTGTTGGTGAACGCGCGGTAGTCGTGCACGGACCCGTCCGCGGCAGGGTATTGAAGCGCAACCCCGAAGCAGTGGTCCGGGATGGGGTCCGCGAGCACATTCCCGATCATGAGCTCAATGCCCAAGGGCAGCGCACGGGTGCGGAGCACGTCGATGTTCTGCGGCAGGAGCTTGGCGTCGGCGAAGAAGGCGGTGCGGTGCTCGTTCTCCTTGCGGCGCTCGTTGTGGAACATCAGCATGGCTTCGGCGATGGCCGTGCCTTCGTCCAGCAAGGCTGCATTGGCAATGGGCAGGCCGGTGAGGTCGGCCACCATGGTCTGGAAGTTCAACAGCGCTTCCAGGCGTCCTTGGCTGATCTCCGCCTGGTAGGGCGTGTAGGCCGTGTACCATCCCGGGTTCTCAAAGATGTTCCGGCGGATGGGTGAAGGGGTGATGGTGCCGCTGTATCCCAGGCCGATGTAATTGCGGAACACGCGGTTCCTGGCCCCGAGTTCGCGCATGTGCTCCAGTTGCTCGCGCTCGCCAAGCGCGGCACCGATGCCCAAGGGCTTGGCGGTGCGGATGCTGTCGGGCAAGGTGCGTTCGATGAGGGCGTCAAGCGTGGGCTGGCCGACGGCTTGCAGCATGGCTGCCGTTTCGTGCGCGTTGGGACCGATGTGCCGGGATTGGTAGGTATTGGAGGCCATGGGGGAAGGGTGCTCTATGGAAGGCGGGCAAAGATATTGGGGTGGGGGCATGATGGGCATCAGGCGGACAGGGCAATGCAGCTTACTTACCCCTAAAGGAGTTGGGTTCCGGTGTTGAGCCAAGGGAAAATATGGGTGGGCCTTCGGCTCCACTCAGGGCAGTTCGCATTAATTCGTGAAGTTCTGAAACGCTAGACCGCCCTGAGCGGAGCCAAAGGGCTACATGCGGATCCCTGCGTTTCCGCCAACTACTTCGGATCGCCGGATCCCTCATCTCGCACGGGCGTCCATCGCTCGTGCGCTTGAGCATCGATGGGCAAAAGGAATTGGCACGAGCGGACCCTCGCGCAGTGGAAGGCATTTCTCCGGCCACCGGTTTGGGAATTGCTCCGTTCGCCGGTCCTTCGCCAACTTCGCCCCCCATGCGCATCCTACTGACCGTGATCGGGGCGGTACTGGCCTTCGGCACCCATGCCCAGGACAAGATCAACCTGATGAACGGGCAGGTGCTGGAGGGCAAGGTGGTGGGCCAAAGCACCTTGGAGATCCGCTACCTGGTCCCGAAAAAGAGCCGCATGGTGGAGCGCTCGGAGCCCACCAGCGGTGTGTTCAGCGTAACGGACAGCACCGGGCAAGAGAAGGTGTGGTACTTCATGGACACCGTGTTCGGAAACGAGTACACGGTGCCGCAGATGCGGTGGTTCATCAAAGGCGAGCGCGATGCGCGCTACGGCTACAAGCCCTGGGGGCCGATGTTGGGCGGCTTCGCGTTGGGCGCAGGCCTGACCATGGCGCTGGACCTGGAGGTGAACTCCCTGATCATACCCCCGGTGTACGCGGGCTTCATGGCCTGGCCCCGGGTCTATGTAACGCGCGGTTCCATCACGGACCCGAACATGGAGGGCGATCCCATTTACGCCACCGGCTACAGCGCGGTGGGCAGGCCCAAGCGCGTGGTGAAGAGCCTGCTGTCCACTGCTGCGGGCGTGCTGGTGGGCTTGGCGATGAACCGGTACGTGATCGACCCCGCGCGGCGGCACTGAACCATGGACGGCTCGGTGCGGAACCCGGTGCTGCGCTGGTTGATCTACGGCCATGTCTGGGTGGCCCTGGCGGTGGGTGCCCAATCCTGGTGGACCTCGCTGTTCCTGCATGAGGGCGGGCTTGCTCGGCGCTATGCGCTGGCCGCCACCCTGGGCGGCTTCACGGCTTATGGCGTAACGCGGCTGGCGCGCATGGGTGCCAAGGAAGCAGCGGAGTACGCCAACTTGAAATGGTACAAGGCCAACCGGTCCATCATGTATGCATTGGTGGGGTTGTGCGGTGCAGCGGCCTTTGTCCTGATGTGGCCGCTGTGGCCCCGGATCTGGCCCGTGCTGCTGCCGATGACCGTGCTCACCTTTTTTTATGTCACGCCCTTCTCGTTCAACGGGCGTGGCATCGGGCTGCGCGAGGTGCCGTTCCTGAAGGCGGTGCTCATTGCCGTGGTGTGGTCCGTGGTGACCGTGGCGGTGCCCATGCTGCTGGACCCGGTGGGGCAGCCCGTGTTGGCCATCATCGGCTACACCTGCATGCGCATTCCGTTGATCCTGGCCTTGGCCATCCTTTTCGACGTGCGCGACCAGCCCACGGATGATCCCGCATTGCGCACGGTGCCGCTGGTTCTTGGCGTGAACGGGGCCAAGGCTGCGGCCTTTGTGTTGCTGTTGTGCTCGGCGGTGTTTGAGGTGCTTTTCCTGCGGGGGTTGGGCTACACCACGGCTGCGTGGACCATCCTTGTGGGGTACGTTTTTGCGCTGGCACTGTGCGTGCGTGCCAAGCCGGAACGCGACGCTTTTTTCTATGCCATCCTGGTGGACGGCGTGATGATCGCCGTGCCGCTCTGCGGCTGGTTGGGCACCCTGTGGTGAGCCACCGCTACTTTCGCAGCCCACATGCAACTCCCAGAAAACACCCTTGGATCCGCGCGGCAGTGGGATGCAAAGGACCCGCTTCACGCTTTTCGTGAGCAATTCCTCATTCCCAAGGTGGAGCAAGCTCCCATCATCTATTTCACAGGCAACTCCCTCGGGCTTCAACCCCGTGATGCGGGGGCTGCCGTGGAGCGCGAAATGGAGGATTGGGCGCGTTTCGGCGTGGAGGGCCATTTCCATGCGCGGCACCCCTGGTTCAGTTACCATGAGCGATTTTCCGCGGGTGAAGCCTCCGTGGTGGGCGGGCGCAAGGAGGAAGTGGTGCTGATGAACCAGCTCACCAGCAACCTGCACTTCCTGCTGGTCAGTTTCTACCGGCCCAAGGGCAAGCGCGTGAAGATCCTCACCGAGCACCGGCCCTTCCCCAGCGACACTTACGCGTTGGCCTCGCAGATCGCCTTCCATGGGCTGGACCCCAAGGAATGCCTGGTGGAAATGCAGCTGCGCGAAGGTGAGCACACCCTGCGCACGGACGACATCCTGGCGAAGATCCAAGAGCTGGGCGATGAGCTGGCCCTGGTGCTCATCGGCGGCGTGAACTACTTCACCGGGCAGGTCTTCCCCATGGAAGCCATTGTGGCCAGTGCGCATGAGGCGGGCGCTGTGGCCGGCTTCGACCTGGCCCACGCTGCGGGGAACATCCCCTTGCAACTGCACGACTGGAACGTGGATTTTGCCTGCTGGTGTACCTACAAATACCTCAACAGCGGCCCCGGCAGTGTGGGCGGCGCCTTCATCCACGAAAAGCACTTGAGGTCCGACCTGCCCCGCTTTGCAGGCTGGTGGGGACACGACAAGCAGACGCGCTTCCGGATGGACCCGGAGTTCAGCCCCATGCCAACCGCTGAAGGCTGGCAAGTGAGCAACGCCCCTGTGCTCAACATGGTGGTGCACGGCGTTTCGTTGGCCCAGTTTACCCAGGCCGGCATGGATCGGTTGCGGGCCAAGAGCATGCAGCTCACCGGCTATGCGGAAGCCATCATCAATGAACTCAATGAAAAGCACAATGCCAAGCTGGAGATCATCACCCCCAAGGACCCGGGACAGCGCGGCTGCCAGCTCTCCATCTTTGCGCAAGGCCGTGGCAAGGGGCTTTACGATCGCCTCACGGAGCGTGCCGTATCGGTGGATTGGCGCGAACCCAACGTGATCCGCATGGCCCCCGTGCCCATGTACAATAGTTTCGAGGATGTGTTCCGCTTTGGCGGGATCATGAAGGAATGCTTGGGGGGGCATAGTGGGTAGTTCGTAGGGCGTAGTTGTCAGTTGGCAGCGGTTGCCACCAATCACCAATCACCCCCTGAGCGTAGCCGAAGGGCACCAATCACCAATCACCATTCACCAATCACCAATCACCATTCACCGGCCACCATCATGAAAAACATCACCATCGTCGGCGGCGGTTTGGTGGGCAGCTTGCTCGCCGTGCTCTTGGCCAAGCGGGGCCACAAGGTCGCCGTGTACGAGCGGCGTGAAGACCCGCGCACTACCAAGGCTTGGGAAGGCCGTTCCATCAACCTGGTGGTGAGCCACCGTGGATGGCAAGCCCTGCACGTGGCGGGATTGGAGGAGGCCGTGCGCGGCATCACCGTGCCGGTGTACGCGCGGATGACCCACGACCCCGCAGGCAAGCTGAGCCGCCAACCGTACAGCATTGAAGGGAAGGCCAACTGGTCCGTGAGCCGTGGGCGGCTGAACAACCTGCTGCTGGACGAAGCCGAAAAGGTGCCCGGCGTTACGCTGCATTTCGGGTGCCGCTGCGTGGACGTGGACCTCGACAACGCCGCTGGCACCTTTGTGCGGAAAGGTGAAGAAGCAAGAACGGTCCCCGCCGATGTGATCCTGGGCTGCGACGGTGCCTTCAGTGCAGTAAGGCTCAAGATGCAGTTCGGCCGCATGAACTACCAGCAGGAGTACCTGGAGCATGACTACAAGGAGATCGCATTTCCCGCAGGCTCCGATGGCAGCCCGCTGATGGACCCGCAGTGCCTGCACATCTGGCCGCGCCGGTACTACATGCTCATGGGGCTGGCCAACGGAAACGGCAGCTTCACCGGCACGCTCTTCATGCCCCACAAGGCCCTGCCCGAAGCTCCCGATGCCGGGTTCGACAAGGTGCGCACCGAAGCCCAAGCCGATGCCTTCCTGAAGCAGCACTTCCCCGATGCCCACGCCATCATCCCGGACATGACGGCGCAGTACATGCGCAACCCGGAAGGCAACTTGGTGATGGTGCGGTGCAGCCCCTGGATACACGGTGCCACGGCAGCGCTGCTGGGTGATGCCGCACACGCCGTGGTGCCCTTCTACGGTGAAGGCATGAACGCGGGCTATGAGGATTGCCACGTGCTGTGCAAGATGCTCGATGCGCATGGCGACGACAATTGGGGGGCGGTGCTGCACGCCTACAACGAGCAGCGCGTGGCCAACGGCCATGCCATCGCCGACCTCAGCGTGCGCAACTACACGGAAATGCGCGACCTGGTCGCCGATCCGCGTTTTCTGCTGCGCAAAAAGATCGAAGGGCATCTGCAGGCCAATCATCCCGGCGAATGGATGCCGCTTTACAGCCTGGTCAAATTCACCAGCATCCCGTACGTGGACGCCCTGCGCGAAGGGCAACGCCACGACCGTGTGATGGAGCAAGTGCTGGCCATGCCTGGAATTGCGGAGAAGTGGGAGAGCGACCCTTCGACCATGCTCATGGTGGAGCGGAAAGCGTTGGAATTGCTGCAGCGGGTTTGAACCGTTCCAAGGAATGGGAATGGACGGTGATGAACGCCGATCGGCGTCCTTCATCGTCCATTGGGGCCCATTCGAGCTGTCCGGCTGCCCACATCGCACCGTTCACACTTCCGGGGGCATTCCAGCGTTGTGCAGGTGGCCCCGGCCTTCCTTTGAACCGATGAACCGCGCCATCACCTTGTTCCTTGCTCTGCTCCTTGCTGCAGGCCTCTGTGCACAGGGCATTTACGGCCGCAAGCGCCCCGAGGTCTTCCCCACCGACGGCAAGATGCGGCGCGGCGGCTTCTACTTCGCCCCCGGCATCACCTACACGCTTACCCGCTTCAATGACAAGGAGGAAACCGTTCTCAGCAACGGCGACACTGCCTATACCGCCCTGTTCAACCCGAAAGGCAGGTTCGGCCTCTACCTGGAAGCAGGCTGGTTCCTCGCCACCCGCGATCCCGTGGTCCTGGATTATTGGGACTTTGGCCTGGCATACAAGCAACTCAAAGGCACCGAGTCCTTTACCGGCACCTACGCCCGCTCGGACAGCACCTCGCTACTGGCGGGCGAAGGCGGCTTCAACGACCAGCACCTCACCCTGCACGCCAACGCCAACAAGCTCTTCCAGACGCGCGACTACCAGTTCATCCAGCTCACCCTTGGCGCCAACCTGGACTGGCGCTTCAGCACCGCACACGACTACACCGCCGACTTCACCGCACTGAACCGATGGGCCTTTCCGCCGGAGTTCATCGGGCAAGTCCACTTCAAGCTGGGCTACGGCATCAAGTGGAGCAACCGCATGATGATCATCCCCGCCATCGAAACGCCCATCTTCAGCATACAGCCCGAGGATGGCGGCAACTTCGGCAAGCTGCAATGGTTCAGCAGCACCTATCGCCCGCTGATCCTCAGCGTGCGCTTCCTTTTCCTGCGCGCCCCGAAGGGCTTTGCCTGCGTGCCGGTGAAGAACAACGCCTTCGAGAAGAGCAAGGTGGTGAATCCGAGCTACGAGCGGAAGTAGGGGGCGGTCGTTGCTTCACTTATGTGCACTGGATCAGACGATCGACTGCATACGCTCCTTCACCGGTTTCCCGCATTGCAGGTCGTAGCGCTTCGCGAAGGCGTTCTTTCACCCGCGCACGAACGGGTTCCCGCGCCGTTCCTCCCCGATCGTCGTTTCCGGCCCATGCCCGCTGTACACGGTTATGTCGTCTCCTAAAGGATAAAGCTGCGTGCGGATGCTCTCCAACAGCGTGTCCATGTCGCCGCCCGGCAGGTCGGTGCGGCCTATGCTGCGGTGGAACAGCACGTCGCCGCTGAGGATGAAGCGTTGCTTGGGGTTGTAAAACGCAATGTGCCCCGGCGCATGGCCCGGCACGAAGAGCACGTCCAGGTGCTCATCGCCCAAGGTGATCACCTCGCCTTCCTCAATGAAACGGGCAGGCGGCGGCGGATCGCAGCGCACGCCGAACATGGCGCCCTGGTATTCCGCGGCTTTCAGGACCGGCAGGTCCTTGCGGTGCAGTTCCGGTTGCAGGCCGTAGCGCTCCTTCACCCATGTACAGCCCAGGATGTGGTCAATGTGGGCATGGGTGAGCAGCAGTCTCCCAGGCAGAATGCCATTGTTCTCCAGCCAGCTTTCCAGCTCCCGTTGCTCGTTTTCATTGCTGCAACCGGGGTCCACGAGGATACCTTCACCAGCCGCGTGCAGCACGTAGGTATTTTCCTGAAAGGGGTTGAAGGTGAATTTTTGGACGTGCATGCAGACTGAAAAAGCGTGAACTTCGCAACTCCTTCCGCAAAAGTACCTGCCCTGCCCGTGAACCGTCCGTTGCGCATCCTGTTTCCCGTGTTGGTGAGCCTGCTTGCCGGGGGCGCTTCTGCGCAATTCTACAACGGCAGCCAGCAGGAGTTCGGCAAGAACCGCGTGCAGTACAAGGATTTCCTGTGGCAGAGCTACCGCTTCCCGGAGATCGAGACCTACTTCTACAAGGAAGGGCGCGATGTGGCGAAGTACGTCTCCATCAGCGCCATGCGCAATAAGCAGGACCTGGAGAAATTTTTTGACTACACCATTGACGACCGGGTGCAGTTCGTGGTGTACAACTCGCAGAGTGACTTCCGCCAAAGCAACATCGGCATCACCGATGATGAGCAATACAACATCGGCGGCGTGACGCGGATCGTGGGCAGCAAGGTCTTCGTGTACAACGAAGGCGACCGGGCGCTGCTGGACCGGCAGGTGCGGTCGGGCATTGCGCAGGTGATCGTGGACCAGATGATGTTCGGCGGAAACTGGCGTGAAGTGCTGAAGAACAGTGCGCTGATGAACTTGCCGGCCTGGTACACCAAGGGCTTGGTGGGCTATGTGACCGGCCCGTGGACCGGTGCCGACGAAGGACGCGTGCGGGACGGCGTGATGAGCGGCCGGTATACCAAGTTCAACCGCCTGGAGGGCAAGGACGCCGAATTGGCCGGGCAGGCGCTATGGACATATGTGGCCGATGTGTACGGTCCTTCCGTGATCCCGAACATCCTGTACATGACGCGGGTGAGCCGCAATCCCGACAGTGGCTTCATGTACGTGCTGGGGGTTTCCCTGAAAACACTCACGGAGGAATGCTTCGGCCACTACAAAGTCCGCTTTGCCGAGCTGGACCGGGTGCGGAAGGATGTGAAATTCCAGGAGCTCCAGATCAAGACAAGAAAGGCGCGGACCTACGCACAGTTCAGGCTTAGCCCGGATGGACGGCATGCCGCCTGGGTGAGCAACGAGCTGGGCCAGTACAAGGTGTGGCTGTATGACCTCGCCACGAAGAAGGCCAGGAAGGTGGCCAAGGGTGAGAAGAAGATCGACCGGATCATTGACACCAGCTGGCCGGTGCTGGCGTGGCATCCCACAGGGGGCGCGCTTACTTGGACCACGGAGAAAAAAGGGGCCCTTCTGCTGAACACCTACACCTTGGACGATGGGAAAACCACGCGTAAACCCGTGTTCATGCTGGAAAAGGTCCTCAGCATGGCCTACAGTCCCGATGGGCGCAACATGGTGTTCAGCGGGGTGCGCGAAGGCCGCACCGACCTGTACCTCTACTACGTGATCGGCAACCGCCAGGAGCAGCTCACCGACGACCAGTTCGACGACCTTGACCCGGCCTTTGCCGATGGCGGGCGCTCCATCATCTTCAGCAGCAACCGCACGGACGATACGCTGCGCGCCAACACGGCCCCGATGTGGACGGACAATTCCAAGGACATCTTCCGCTACGACCTGGAAAAGCGCAGCAACCTGCTCACCCGCTTCACCAACACGCCCGGGGTGAACGAACGCCAACCGGCGATGTACGACAGCACGCACTACACCTGGCTCAGCAATGCGAACACGTTGCAGGACCGGTGGCTGGCACACTACGACAGTGCCGTGGTGGCCGTGGACACCGTGGTCCATTACCGATACTTCACGGTGGCGGAGCGGGCCACCGACAACAAGCGCGGCATTCTGGAACAGGACATGAACGCTCGGAGCGGCCGTTTTTCCGAATTGGTCTTCAGCGCGAACCGGTACCGTTTCTACACGGGATCCACGGCCGCAGATGGCGGCACGGGGCAGGAAGGTGGCGCGGTGCAGCCGCCGGACCGCAACGGGGAGGCGCCGTCATCCGTGACGGACGACATGAGCACAGTGGTCAAAGTGGACCTGCCGGCCCGGTCTGACAGTACGGCCGGGGCGGTGAACATCCGCAACTACCGGTTCAGTGATGAGGCAGCGGCCCCACTGGGGAAGGAAGCGGCTGCGGATACGGGCGGCGTGCCGGTGGTGGGGCTGCCGGCAACCGCGGCGGACACCACCACGATCACCACGCTCACCTTCCCGGACCAGCGCAACTACAATGTGAACTTCGCCACGGACGAGGTGCTTACCCAACTGGACAACAGTTACGATTCCCAGTTCTACCAGCCCTTGGTGGGCGCGAATGCATTGAACCCGGGGCTGAGCGGCCTTACGCGCATGGCCGTCAGCGACCTGTTCGAGGACTACAAGATCACCGGTGGCTTCCGCCTTGCGCTTGACCTGAACAACAACGCGTACCTGCTGAAGTATGCCAACCTGCGCAAACGCCTGGACAAGGAGATCATCCTGCAGCGGCAGGCCACACAGGGCTTCAGTACGCTTGGAGTGGTGAAGTTGCGCACGCATTCCGCCACTTACCGTCTCACCTGGCCGTTCAGCGAACTGGCATCCTTGCGCGGGTCCCTGATGTACCGGCATGACAGCTATGTGACCCAAAGCATCGACCAGTTTTCCCGCGAAGCACCAAATGTGTACGACCAGACCGTGGGGGCAAAGCTGGAGTATGTGTTCGACAGCAGCCGGCCGCGTGGTTTGAACCTGTACACGGGTTGGAAGGCCAAGGCCTTCGGCGAATACTACAAGCAACCGGACGGTCCCCAAACCGGGATGCAGGTGGTGGGCTTTGATGTACGCAATGGCCTGAACCTGCACCGTGACCTGATCTGGGTGAACCGCCTGGCGGGCTCCATGTCCCTGGGCAGCCGAAAAGTGGCCTTTTTCATGGGCGGCGTGGACAACTGGCTATTTGCAAAGACGGACAATAGCATGCCGCTGGACCCCTCGCAGAACTACTTCTACCAGGCGCTGGCGGTGCCTATGCGCGGTTTCTACTACAATGCGCGCAACGGGAACGCGTTCGCGGTGCTCAATTCGGAGCTGCGCCTGCCCCTGTTCCGCTACTTGTTCAATACGCCCATGCGCAGCGATTTCCTGCAGAACTTCCAGGTGGTGGGCTTCGCGGACGCGGGCACGGCGTGGACCGGGAACGATCCCTATTCCGAGGACAACTTCTTCAACCAGCAGGTCATCCGGCGCAATCCGCTCACCATCATCATCCGCAACCAGCGCGAGCCCATCATCTGGGGCTACGGATTCGGCCTGCGGGCCAGGCTGCTGGGCTACTTCATGCGGGGCGACTGGGCTTGGGGCGTGGATGATGGCGTGATCCAAAAGGGGATCTTCCAGTTCTCACTGAGCTTGGACATCTGAGGGATGGCGGACCGCATCACGGTGGAGCATGTGCGGGAATTGATCAAGGCGGGCCATGCACGCACCGTGGATGACCGCAGGTACCTGCATGCCCACCCGGAGCTGAGCTTCCAGGAGCATGAAACCGGGCGTTACATAGCTGACCAATTGAAGGAATGGGGCATTGAAGTGCGCACAGGCATTGCCGGCACCGGCGTGATCGCTGTGTTGCGAGGTGCGAAGCCGGGCCCCACGATATGCTTGCGCGCCGACATGGACGCGCTGCCGATCCAGGAAGCCGGGGGCTTGGCTTACCGCTCCGTCAATCCCGGGGTGATGCACGCATGCGGCCATGATGCCCACACGGCGATGGTGCTGGCTGCGGGGCGGGTCTTGCACGCACTGCGCGGGCGATGGAACGGCACTGTGTTGCTGCTCTTCCAACCGGGCGAGGAGAAGATCCCCGGCGGTGCTTCGCTGGTGCTGAAGGAAGGTGCGCTGAAGGACCCCGCGCCGGAAAGCATCATTGGGCAACATGTGACGCCGGAACTGGAGGTGGGCAAGGTGGGCTTTCATGCGGGCCCTTTCATGGCCAGCAGCGATGAGATCCATGTGACGGTAAAGGGGAAGGGAGGCCACGCGGCTTCGCCTGAAAAGCTCGTGGACCCGATCATGATCGCGGCGCGGCTTCTGCTTACCCTGAAGGAGGAGTTTGAGGAGTGGCGGAAGGACCGGCAACTGGTGCTCGGATTTGGGCGGGTGATCGCCGATGGTGCCACCAACGTGGTGCCGGATGAAGTAACGATCGCGGGCACGTTGCGCACCTTTGATGAGGATTTGCGGAAGGAGTTGCATGCATGGCTGCCCAAGCGTGCCAAGGAAGTCTGCGCCAGCCATGGCGGCTCGTGCGATTTCGAGGTAAGGCGCGGCTACCCGGTGGTGGTGAACGACCCCGGCATGACGGAACGGATCCGGATGGCGGCCGCGGAATTCCTGGGTGCGGAGCACGTGGTGGACATGCCGCGCCGCATGGGCAGCGAGGATTTTGCCTTTTACACGCAGGTGATGCCGGGCTGTTTTTTCCGCTTGGGCACCGGGGAGCCGAAGAAAGGCCCTGCCCCCGGTCTTCACACGCCAGCCTTCAATATCGCTGAGGAGGCCATGGCCATCGGGGCCGGGGTGTTGGCGTGGGGTGCGTTGCGGGAGCTGGGGGAGTAGTTGCCGGATGCCGGGGCCAGGCGGGTCCGTCCATCGGCGATCAGCAAACTGCGGCCTGCCCCTGTCCGGCTTCCGGAAGGGGAACGTCCCGGCCTCACCCCCAGATCCAATAGGCCAACAGGACCCATGCCCCGATGAACAGCCCTGCCACGGCAAGCGTACCCTTGTGTTCCAGCAGGTCGCGCTTCACCAAAAGCCGGTAGAGCAGCCAACCGATGAAGAGGGCCGTGAGCCCAATGACCATGGCGATCCGTGAACCCAAGTGCAAGGTCGTGTTCCGGCCGGACCGGGCCTAGTTCGCCACTTCGCTCATGAACTTCAGGCGCATCAGTCGGAGTTCCTCCTCGCTATAGCTGCCGTCGAATTCCTTCAAGGCCTCCTCCAGGTTGTCGGATTCGGCATCGCGGAAGTAGTCCATCACCTCCTCCTGGGCATCCTCGTCCAGTTTGTCCTCCAGGTAGTAGTTGATGTCCAGGCGGGTGCCGCTCATCACGATGGTCTCCATTTCCTCGATCAGCGCGTCCATGCTCAGGCCCTTTGACTTGGCGATGGATTCCAGGGCCAGCCGCTTGTCAATGTTCTGGATGATGTGGACCTTGTTGCTGCTCTTCCGCATCACGGTCCGGACCACGGCCTCATCCACGCGCTCCACCTCGTTCTCTTCTACATATTGGGCGATCAGCTCAACGAAGGGCTTGCCGAACTTTTGCGCCTTGCCCGCGCCCACGCCGGTGATCAGGGTCAGTTCATCCAGCGTGATCGGGTAGCGCACGGTCATTTCCTCCAGCGAGGGGTCCTGGAAGATGACATACGGGGCCAGCTTGTTCTTCTTGGCAACCGTGTGGCGCAGGTCGCGCAGCATGGCCATCAACCGTTCATCCGCGGCCCCACCGCCCTTGCCGTTCACGGCAATGTCGTCATCGGCGGAATCGTCCGTGACGTATTCACGTTCCTTGGCAAAGGTGATGGACACGGGCTTTTTCAGGAATTTCTTCCCTTCCTCGGTGAGGCTGAGGTTGCCGTAGCTCTCAATGTCCTTGTGCAGGAAACCGCCCACGTTGGCTTGGCGGATCACCGCCATCCAATGGTGTCCGTCCCGCTCACCGCCGGACCCGTATGCCTTCAACTTGTCGCCTTTGTAATTCTTGATCTCGCTGGTTTCCGTGCCGGTGAGCAGGTCGCAGATGAACCGCGCGCGGTGGCGTTCCTTGCTCTCCTTCACGGCATTGAGCACCAGGGCAAGGTCATTCTTGGCCTCAAAGTACTCCTTGGGGTTGGTGCAGTTGTCGCAGGCCCCGCAATTGTCCCCGGGCAGTTGCTCGCCAAAGTAGTGCAGCAGGTATTTGCGGCGGCACATGCTGGTTTCGGCGTAGCTCACCGTGTCGGCCAGCAGCTGCTTGCCGATCTCCTGTTCGGCCACGGGCTTGCCTTGCAGGAATTTCTCCAACTTCTCGATGTCCTTGTAACTGTAGAAGGTGACGCACTTGCCTTCGCCCCCGTCCCGGCCGCCACGGCCTGTTTCCTGGTAGTAGCTCTCCAAGCTCTTGGGGATGTCGTGGTGGATCACAAAGCGCACATCGGGCTTGTCGATGCCCATGCCGAAGGCGATGGTGGCCACGATCACGTCCACGTCCTCCATCAGGAAGCGGTCCTGGTGGCTGGCGCGTTGGGCCGCGTCCATGCCCGCATGGTAGGGCAGGGCCTTGATGCCGTTCACCACCAGGGTCTCGGCGATCTCCTCCACCTTTTTGCGGCTGAGGCAGTAAATGATGCCGCTGCGGCCGGCATGCTGCTTCACATAGCGGATGATCTCACGGGCCACGTCCTTCTTGGGGCGCACCTCATAGAACAGGTTGGGCCGGTTGAACGAGGCCTTGAAGACGTTTGCGCCGGGGATGTCCAGGTTCTTGAGGATGTCCTCCTGCACCTTTTCGGTGGCGGTGGCGGTCAGGGCGATCATGGGTACCCGCTTGATCTCGTTGAAGATGGTGCGCAGGCGCCGGTATTCAGGGCGGAAGTCATGGCCCCATTCGCTGATGCAGTGGGCCTCATCGATGGCGAAGAAGCTGATCTTGATGTCGCTGAGGAACTCCACGTTTTCCTTCTTGGTCAGGGATTCCGGGGCCACATAGAGCAGCTTGGTAACGCCTGCGCGGATATCATTCTTCACCTGGGCGGCCTCATTGCGCGTAAGGGAACTGTTGAGGAAGTGGGCCACGCCTGTTTCACCGCCGAAGCCGCGCAACAGGTCCACCTGGTTCTTCATCAGGGCGATCAGCGGGCTGACCACGATGGCGGTGCCCTCGCACATCAGGGCCGGGAGCTGGTAACAGAGGCTTTTGCCGCCGCCGGTGGGCATGATCACGAAGGTGTCCTTGCGGTCAAGGACGCTCTGCACGATCTTCTCCTGGTCACCCTTGAACTTGGTGAAACCGAAAAATTCCTCCAAGGCATCCTTGGGAGAGAGAGCTACGTTGGTCATTTGCATAATGGACGGCGGAATGTGCGCCTGAATGAGTTGATCGCTTAAAAGTAGGGCGATCCGGGGAAACAGGGGGCCGAAGTTTGGATCTCTTTGGGAAGCCTACCGGTTCCGGGATGAAATCCCCCGGCCGCTGTTGGGAACCCGTTGGTGCCGCAGAATGCCGCATGGGCGCGCTTCTATCTTTGGCGCGGCCTTCTTTGGCCGAAGGTGGATGGCGGAACCAAGGAAGGAGCTTACATTCCTGGAGCATTTGGAGGAACTGCGCTGGACGCTGGTGCGTTCGGCAACGGCCATCGTCCTGCTCACCATCGTTGCCTTCATTTACAAGGACCTGGTGTTTGACACCCTGATCCTTGCGCCCCAGCGGCCGGATTTCATCACCTACCGCATCTTTTGCCGCATTGCCCAGCGCTTCGGCCTGGACCAGTCCTTCTGCGCGGACAGCACCGGGTTCACCTTGTACTCCTCGCACGGCACCGCGAAGCACATGCGCAGGAAGTTCGAGGCGTAGTCGAGGTCGTTCTTCGGGTAAACGAAGGGCTGGCCGATGTGGTACTTGTAGGCCATGGCCGCGATCGTCGGCATCTTGGCGATCAGCCTGTACGAGGCGACCATGCGCTGGTGCGGATCGTTGATGTCGGTGGAGTCGTGGTAGAAGGCCGAGAGGGCGCCGACGCAGCCGCACATGATGGCCATCGGATGCGCATCACGGCGGAAGCCCGTGAAGAAGCGCGTCATCTGCTCATGCACCATCGTGTGGCGCGAGATCGTGGTCCTGAACTGCTCGAGCTGCGCTTTCGTCGGCAGCTCGCCATTGAGCAGGATGTAGCAGACCTCGATGAAGCTGGCGTTTTCCGCAAGCTGGTCGATCGGGTAGCCGCGATAGAGAAGGACGCCTTCGTCGCCGTCGATGTAGGTGATGTGCGAGACGCAGTTGGCTGTGGATGTGAAACCCGGATCGTACGTGAAGCAGCCGGTATCCCGGTAAAGGCGCGTGACGTCGATGACGTCGGGGCCGATGGTGCCCGA
>CALMYC010000283.1 GCA_937873385.1 uncultured Flavobacteriales bacterium
GCTGTTCATCGGCAGCCCGGCGATGGTGGAGGAGGTGATGAAGGGGTAGCGTTCATCAAGGTCCGCTGCGCGAGACCTTGATGGGACTAAGAGGCGGCACGGCCGACGGCGAACCGCGGATCCCGGACCTCAAGCCGAAGGAGCTGCACCAGCGCACGCCGCTGTTCATCGGCAGCCCGGCGATGGTGGAGGAGGTGATGAAGGGGTAGCGTTCATCAAGGTCCGCTGCGCGAGACCCTGATGGGACTAAGAAAGCACGCTACTCCACCACCATCCTTGCCAGCAGCGCCCGCACGCGGATGCGGTCCGTCATGCCGCTGATGCGGTACTCGGTGCGCGCCGTGAAGTTGATCACCAGGTCCATGTCATCGGCCACGCCGAGGGTGAAGGGCCTGCCACCGCTGAAGCCCATGGCCACCTTGGTGAGGCTGGGCAGGTCGCGGAAGTTGTGCCGCTGCACCGTGTAGCTCTTCATCGCTTCGGCCGCCGTGGCCATCCGTTCGCCCTTCACCACGGTGAACGCCGCGTTGCCCCGGTACAGCTGCCAAGCCATGGCATTGGCCGAGGCTGATGTGTAGTGCCCTGAAGGCAATTGCTTGAAGACGTGGATGCTGTCGATGCGCTGGGCCTGCAAAGGCGCCACCAACAGGAACAGGATGATCGCCGGGATAGAGCGCAACAGGAATGGCATGGGTAGCGAAGGTATGGGCATCCGTCCGCGCAGGGTCCGCTATTGGCCGGAGGCACCGGTTGGCGTGACCCTGCGTGGACGGGGGGTATGGGCATCCGTCCGCTATTGGCCGGAGGCACCGGTTGGCGTGACCCAGCGTGGACGGGGGGCCGAAGGTGCCGCTTGGCATGAACCTTCGTGGACTGGGATAGAACTTCATGGGATCCTGAACCAACCTCCTTCCGGCGTGTACCGTCAACACAAACGATCTTTGGCCAACGCATGAGAACTTTCAGCACCCTTGTACTTTCAGTCATCACTATCGCCGCCAGCGCCCAGCAATGGGAGCTCACCACGCCGATCAAGACACGCAGCGAGTTTACCGCCATTCGGATGGTGGATGAAAACGTGGCCTTCGCCGTGGACAAGCCCATGGGCGCGATCCTGCGCACCGCGGACGGCGGAACCACTTGGGAACGCCGCATCGTGAACACATTAAATAAACCGGTGGCGCTGTGGATGTGGGACGATCAACGGGGCATCGCGGTGTGTGAAAGCAGCCGGATCATGCGCAGCACTGACGGCTTCGCCACGGCCACCACCACCAGCCACTTGGGCTACGGGAACTTCAAATGCGTCTTTTTCCTGAACGATACCCTGGGCTGGCTCGGCTCGGACAGCGGCAAGATCCTGCGCACCACGGACGGCGGAGCCAACTGGACGCCCACCTCCACGGGGCTTACCACGTACCAATACGTTACGGCCATCCAATTCCTCGATAGCGACACCGGTTATGCCAGCAGCTACGGCGGCAAAATGCTCAAGAGCGTGGACGGCGGGCTGAACTGGCAAGGCGTGGGACCCTTTGACCAACAGGTCCTCATGCAGGACCTGCATTTTTACAGCACCCAGGAAGGCGTGGCGGTGGGCAATGGCGGCGAGGTGATCCGCACCACCGACGGCGGCGCCACGTGGGATTCCATTCCCTCGCCCACCACCTATTCCATGCTGGGCATGGCCGTGCAGGGCAACGTGGTGGTGGCCTGCGGCAACTGGGGCCGTGTGATGCGCAGCACCGATGCGGGCCTCACGTGGAGCGTGCAGCAAGTAGGCAACACGGATCACCAAAGCGTGGCACTATCTCCCGGCGGGCGCGGCATTCTTGGCACCGATGGCCGCATTCAGTGCAGCAACGACATGGGCGTCACATGGTCCATTACCAATGAAGGCACTTGGCACACTGTGCTGAACAAAGTAGCTTTCCAGAATGACCAAGTGGGCGTGGCCGTGGGTTGGGCCACTACAGGCGGGCTTGAAGGAGGCCTGCTGCGCACCACCGACGGTGGCCGCCATTGGAGCAAGGCCGGCGGTGGCGGACTGGGCGTATACCTCACGCCCACCGGTGCAGGATGCCTTGGGGGCGGAAGCGGCAGCTTCGCCCGCACCACAGACGGTTTTGCCACGCGCATGCAAGCCAACGGCCCCAACGTGGCCATCCGCTGCACGTGGAGCTTCGATGCGCTCACGCACATCGTGGCAGGCGGCGCGGTGTATGGCGGCATCTACCGCACGACCAACGGAGGTGCCACCTGGACGCATGTGCTGGACGTGGGCAACATCACCATCAGCGACCTCTGGTTCAGCAATGCGCAGAACGGCTACGCCGTGGGTGAGTATGGCGACGACTACCGCAGCACCGACGGCGGACTTACCTGGCAGGCGATGCCCGGCCTCAACGGGGGCCGCACCATCTTCTTCCTCAACGATACCTTGGGCTGGACGCGCAGCTTCCGCACCATCGACGGCGGCACTACATGGATCCCCATGCCCGGCATTTCGCTCGGCACGGCAAGCATCTTCTTCACCAACCCGGATACCGGCTACGCCGTGGACGGCAGCGGCCAGACGGAGCGCACCACCGATGGCGGCCTCACGTGGAGCACCGTGCTGCCGAGCATCATCAATGCCCAGATCGGCGATGCGGCCTACGTGGATGGATACATCATCGCCGTGAGCCGATGGGGCGACATCTATCGCGCACAGGTGGGCTGCCCCTTGGCCGCGTTCACGCCATTGATCACCGACCAAGGCGATACGCTCTGCGCCAGCGGCACCGGCAGCTTCCAATGGTACCGCAACGGCGATCCGCTACCGGACACCACGGCGTGCATCGAAGCAATGGAGGAGGGCAACTACACCGTGGTGGTGACCGATGGTTTCGGCTGCGTTTCCACCACCTCGGCACCCGTGCAGGTGATCCATACGGGTGTGGCGGCCTTCAATGAAAGTACGTTGTTCCGCCTGGTGCCGAACCCGGCTTCGGGCATCGTGCGGGTGGAACGTGCGGAGGGTTCAGCGGCGCTGCTGTCGGTGCTGGATGTGCAGGGGCGGATGGTACTGGAGAAATGGCTCGGGAAGGTCACGAGCGTGGACGCTCGCGACAGTTTTCAATATGTGGAAACGATCGATGTTTCCGCGTTGAACGGCGGGATGTACTTGGTTCGTATCGCTTCGACGGATGCCGTTGAGGTGAATAGGCTGGTGGTGGAGTGAGCGCACTACCCGCATCTTTGTGTACAACATCCGTGTTCATCGGTGTCCGTCCGTGGTTTCATCAAGATGTCCCCAACCACCTTCCTCCTCCTCTTCCGTGGCGTGGGCGGTGCCGTGCAACTGCCCGTGGCGCAACTACGCGAAGCGCTCACGAAAGCCGGTTTCAAGCAGCCCACCACCTACATCAACAGCGGCAACGCCTTGGTGCGGAGCGCACTTTCCCGCGAGGAAACGCTTGCCAAGGTGGCGGACATCTGCCGGAAGAAGTTCAAGTACGAGCGGCCCATCTTCGCGCCCACGGCAGCGGAGTGGGCGGCGGTGATCCAGCACGACCCGTTCCCGGACAAGGCCGAGGGCAAGCACGTGCATGCCGCACTGCTGGCGGAAAAACCGGATGCGGCCGCGATCACGAAGCTGCTCACGTTCGCGGTGGCCGGCGAAGACCTGCAGGTGCTGAAGGCTCCGATCGGCGCGTACCATGTGGCCTACCTCCACACGCCGCACGGCTTCGGCACCAGCAAGCTGGCCGAGAAGTTCGACAAGGGCATCGGTGTGGGGAACACAGCACGCAACTGGAACACGGTGCTGAAGATGGCGGAGCTGGCGCGGGGGCTGGAAGGGAAGTAAGACGTTTGCGTTCCTTTGCCCCGCATGCGCACGGAGTTCACCCCAAAGCTCTTCACCCTGTTGCGCACGGGCATTCCCCGCGAGCAGGTCCGGAAGGATGTGGCATCAGGGGTGATCGTCGGGATCCTTGCCTTGCCGTTAGCCATCGCGTTCGCCATCGCCAGCGGCGTGCCGCCGGACAAAGGCCTGATCACCGCGATCGTGGCAGGCTTCATCATCTCCGCCTTCGGAGGCAGCCGGGTGCAGATCGGCGGGCCCACTGGTGCGTTCATCGTGATCGTGTACGGCATCGTGCAGCAGCACGGTGTGGACGGGCTGATCATCGCCACCTTCATGGCCGGGGTGCTGCTGGTGGCCATGGGGCTGCTACGGGCGGGGCAACTGCTTAAGTATTTCCCGCATACCCTCATCGTGGGCTTCACGGCGGGCATTGCGGTGATCATTTTCACCACACAGATAAAGGACCTGCTCGGCCTGCGGATGGGTGAACTGCCCAGCGGGGTCATTGCGCAATGGGCCGCCTACGCCGGGCACCTGCACACCATCAATCCATGGGCGGCCGGGATCTCCGTGCTGTCGATCGGGCTGATCATCCTTACGCCGCGCATCACAAGCCTGGTACCCGGCCCGTTGGTGGCCATCATCATCTGCACGGCGCTGGTGCGGGGCTTTGCCTTGCCGGTGGAGACCATCGGCAGCCGGTTCGGGAGCATCCCCAACATGCTGCCCGCCCCGCACATACCGGCGATGGACCTATCCACCTTGCGCGAACTGCTTCAGCCTGCCGTGGCCATCGCCCTGCTCGGCGGCATTGAATCATTGCTGAGCGCAGTGGTCTCCGACGGCATGATCGGCGGGCGCCACCGCAGCAACATGGAGCTGGTGGCGCAGGGAGGCGCCAACATGTTGTCGGCCCTGTTCGGCGGCATCCCCGCAACGGGCGCCATCGCCCGCACAGCGACCAACGTGAAGAACGGGGGGCGCACGCCCATCGCAGGCATCGTGCATGCCCTTACACTGCTGGTGATCATGCTGGTGGCCGCCCCGCTCGCCGTCCAGATCCCCTTGGCCTGCCTGGCGGGGATCCTCGTGGTGGTGGCCTACAACATGAGCGAATGGCGCAACTTCGCGAGCGCACTGAAGGGCCACCGCTACGATGCCATCGTGCTGCTGGCCACCTTCTTCATCACCGTGGTGTTCGATCTGGTGCTGGCCATCGAGGTGGGCATGGTGCTCGCCGCCTTCCTGTTAATGAAGCGCATGAGCGATGTGGTGGGCCTGAAGGACGTGCTGGTCGCGGAGCAAGGAGAAGAACCCGGAGAACTGAAGGTACCTCCCGGTGTGCGGGTTTTCGAAGTGGACGGCCCGCTCTTCTTCGGCGCCGCGGAGATGTTCCAGAACGCGCTCACGCAGATAAACGACCGCGAGAAGGTGGTCATCATACGCTTGCGGAACGTGCCCTTGATCGATGCCACCGGCATGCACCGGATCGGGCACATCGTGCATCAGTTGGAGCGGCAGCACAAACAGGTGTTCCTCACCGACGTGGACCGCAGGGGGAAGGTGGAGATCCGCCAACAACACTGGTACCGCGGGCCACTGCTGGCCGATGACGTAGAGGAAGCCGTGCGCAGGTCGGGCATTTTGCCTGGAGCGCCATCCGTGTGAACCTGTGACGGCCACACCGGACCGGTCCATGCCAATGGTTCTGCTCCCAGGGCAGTTCCATGTTGGTGCGGAACACCGCGCGCAATTGGAACACGGTGCTGAAGATGGGGGACGCTGGGGCTGGAGGGGAATTAAACGAAGCCCTCCGCGCAGGAAGCCGTTGATCCAATGAGCGATGTGAATGTCGGCCGCTTGGGTATGTAATGGCCGTCTTTCCGTTCACCCTCCTTTGGCATGCCACGAGCAATGCGCCTAAGCCTTGCCCTGATCACGGCGGATCTTGGGATGCTGCTTTCCTCCGCGAAACTGCAGCGTCCATTTCCCTGCCCGGTGCCGGAACTTTGCAATGCCGAACAAAAGGCACACATCATGGTGCAACGCACGATCCAGCGGGTCACTTCCGCACCGCTCCATCCCGGATTCCTTGGCAAGGGCCATCTGGCCGCGGCCGTACTGGATGGAACGGACTTCCGAAACACCGACCCCTTCATCGCCCTGATGGACGATCGCCTGAACCTCCCCGGTGGCGAACCCGCAGGAGGCCCGCACCCGCATGCCGGTTTCGAGACCGCCACATTTGTGGTGCAGGGCGGCGGCGCGCACCAGCCTGCCGGCAGTTACGAGTTGATGACCGCAGGCAAGGGCATCGTGCATACCGAGGAGATCACTGACCCCACGAACGTGCGCTTTCTGCAGCTGTGGCTGGGACTGCCCCCGGCACAACGATGGGCCGAACCCCGCTGGCAAAAGATCCTCGTGGGTGACGTGCCGACCCATCGCGCCGATGGCGTAGAAGTGCGCGTGTACAGCGGCAGCAGCAACGGCCTTACCTCTCCGATCCAGAACCACACACCATTCACGTTGCTGGATATCCACCTGGAACAGGGTGCGTCCACGGCGTTGGAAGTGCCCGCTTCCTACAACGGCTTCCTGCTGATGATCGACGGTGACATGGATGCAGGCGGCACGGAACTGCACACCGATCAGGCTGGCTGGTTATCCAAACCCTCCGGTGAAGGGGACAGCACGATCACCCTCACCGCGGCGACCGATGCACGCGTGGTGCTCTATGCCGGCCAGCCCCACGGCGTGCCGATCGTATCACATGGCCCTTTCATTGGCGACACACAGGCCGACATCCTGCGGCTCTACCAGGAGTTTCGCCAAGGTAAAATGCCGCACTTGAACGAGCTGCCACCGGAGCGGAAGAAGCTGTATGGGGTAAAAACCGCCTAGTGCCTTACCCGGGAAAGCCGTTCCCGGAATGGACAGGAAAAACGCCAAGGGCATAGTCCCGGACATGGTGATGGTCGGCTGGGAGAGATTCCAATAATGGTAGCTGGCGTGAGGCCACGGACCACCTACCGTACCTTTGCACCACCCCGAACCCGATGCCCGAAATCCCCGGCACCGGGTTTCGGGCATTTTGAGTTCCATGCCATCGACCACATCCTTCGCAAGCACCAACGCTGTTCAACAGCTGTCCGACCTGCTTGATCTCTACCGCACCGATCCCCGCGTGGCACGCATCGCGGAAGGACTGCGCGAAAAGAACGCGCGCGTGCAGATCTCCGGCTCTGTAGGTTCCGCGCAGGCGCTGATCGCCAACGCCGTGCTGGCGCACACACCCGGCGTACACGTGCTGGTGCTGAACGACCGTGAGGAAGCGGCGTATTTCATGAATGACCTGGAGGCGCTGCGCAGCAGCGCGCGTAGCATCGACCCACCGGGTCGACCGACAGGGGACCGCAACCAGGATGCCCTGTTCTTCTTCCCAGCCCCTTCCCGCACTCCTTACGATCCCGAAGGCCACCACGATGGTGAGCGGGTAACACGCACGGAAGTGCTGGAAGCATTGATGTCGCGGAATGCTGGTGAGCGGTCATTGGTGAATGGTGAACGGGAAGGCAGCGCTGAAGTCCCAGTCACCAATCACCATTCACCAATCACCGGCTTCCAATCACCAATCACCGGTCACCAATCACCAATCACCGGTCACCAATCACCAATCACCACTTCCCTCACCATCGTCACCTACCCCGAGGCGCTCGTCCCGCTGGTAGTGGCCAAGGAGACCATGGTAAAGAACACCCTCTCCATCAACCGGGGAGAGGAACTGCCGATCGACACGCTGGAGGAATGGCTGCATGCAATGGATTTCCAGCGCGTGGACTTCGTGTATGAGCCCGGGCAGTTCAGCATCCGAGGCGGCATAGTGGACGTGTTCAGCTACGGCAACGACAGGCCCTTCCGCATCGAGCTCTATGGCGATACCGTGGAAAGCGTGCGCCGCTTCGACCCACAGGACCAGCTCACGGTGGAATTCCTGAAGGAAGCGGTGATCGTGCCGGACCTGCAGGAGGATGAGGCCGGGAGCAGCCAGCTCTTCTTCGACCAATTGCCCGCCGATGCCGTGATCTGGCTCGGCAACATGCAAGCCATGGGCGATGCCGCCAAGCAACGCCTGAAGCTGCTCACTGAAGCCTACGAGCGTTCGCCGGAAAAGGAGAAGCACGCCGCACCCGGAACGCTGCTCGCCACGGACAGTGCGCTGATCAAGGGGTTGCTGGGGTTCAGGAAGGTGTTTTGGGGTGGAAAGGGTGAATGGTCATCGGTGAATAGTGAACGGGAAACAACCGGTGCACCTCCATTCACCAATCACCAGCCACCAATCACCCGCGAGCTTCCAATCACCAATCACCAACCACCAATCACCAAAACACACAACTCCGTCGATTTCGCACTCCGCCCCCAACCCTCCTTCGCCAAGGACTTCAAGATCCTCAGTGGCGACCTGCACAACAAGCAGAATGCCGGCTACGCCAACGTGATCGCTTGCAACAGCGCCAAGCAGAGCGAGCGCCTCTACACCATCTTCAAGGACCTGGAGCATGAGGTTTCGTTCACCCCCTTGGTGTTGGACCTGCACGAAGGCTTTGTGGACCCCGGACAAAAGCTCGCGCTCTACACCGACCACCAGATCTTCGAGCGCTACCACCGCTACCGGCTGAAGGAAGGATTCCGCAAGAACGCACAAGCGCTCACGCTGAAGGAACTCACGCAGATGAAGCCCGGCGACCTGGTGGTACACATCGACCACGGCATCGGCGTGTTCAGCGGCTTGGAGACCATCGAAACGCCACGCGGCCCAGGCCATCCGCCTTCCCGGCAGGAAGCCATCCGCCTGAAGTACCGCGACAACGACATCCTCTACGTGGGCATCCACAGCCTGCACCGTGTGAGCAAATACAGCGGCGAGGAAGATGGAAAGGCCCCTGCGGTGAGCAAGCTCGGCAGCCCGGCATGGAAGAACCTGAAGGAGAAAACCAAGGCCAAGGTGAAGGCGCTGGCCTTCGACCTGATCAAGCTCTACGCCAAGCGCAAGGAGAACCCCGGCCACGCCTTCCCGCCCGACAGCTACCTGCAGTACGAACTGGAGGCCAGCTTCATCTACGAGGACACGCCCGACCAGGAGAAGGCAACCGCCGACGTGAAGCGCGACATGGAAAAGCCCGTGCCGATGGACCGGCTCGTGTGCGGCGACGTCGGCTTCGGCAAGACGGAAGTCGCGATCCGCGCGGCGTTCAAGGCCGCCACCGACGGCAAGCAGGTGGCCGTGCTGGTGCCCACCACCATCCTCGCGCTGCAACACTGGAAAACCTTCAGCGAGCGCCTGAAGGACCTGCCTGTGCGCGTGGATTACATCAACCGCTTCCGCAGCAGCGCCGATCAAAAACAGATCCTCGCCGACCTCCAGGAAGGCAAGATCGACATCCTCATCGGCACGCACCGCTTGGTGAGCAAGGACGTGAAGTACAAGGACCTCGGCCTGCTGATCATCGACGAGGAACAGAAGTTCGGCGTGAACGTGAAGGACAAATTGAAGACGTTGCGCGCCACGGTGGACACGCTCACCCTCACCGCCACGCCCATCCCGCGCACACTGCAATTCAGTCTCATGGGCGCGCGCGACCTCAGCATCATCAGCACGCCGCCGCCCAACCGCTACCCGGTGAGCACGCTGCTGCAACCCTACGACGAAGTGGTGATCCGCGGCGCCATCGAATACGAGATCAGTCGCGGCGGCCAGGTGTACTTCCTGCACGACAAGGTGAAGAACATCGAGTTCATCGCCGACATGGTGCGCAAGCTGGTGCCCGGCGTGAAAGTGGGCGTGGGCCACGGCCAGCTCGAAGGCCACAAGCTCGAAGAGGTGATGATGGATTTCATCGAAGGCAACACCGACGTGCTCGTCTGCACCACCATCGTGGAGAACGGCTTGGACATCCCCAACGCCAACACCATCATCGTGAACGAGGCACAGAATTTTGGATTAAGTGACCTGCACCAATTGCGCGGCCGCGTAGGGCGAAGCAACAAAAAGGCCTATTGCTACCTGCTCGCGCCCAGTCCGCACCTGTTGCCCGACCTCAGCCGCAAACGCCTGCAAGCCATCGAGCAGTTCAGCGACCTCGGCAGCGGCATCCACATCGCCATGAAGGACCTCGACATCCGTGGCGCGGGCGACCTGCTTGGTGCCGAGCAAAGCGGCTTCGTGAACGACATCGGTTTCGAGACCTACCACAAGATCCTCGAAGAGGCCGTGCGCGAGCTGAAGGACGAGCACTTCAAGGAACTCTTCGCCGATGCGCAGGACCACTCCCTCGCCCGTGGCTCCCGCCGCGACCAGAGCGACGACTGCATCATCGAGACGGACCTCACGATGCTGATCCCCAGCAGCTACGTGGCCGAGACCGCCGAACGCTTAGCCCTCTACCGCCGCCTGGACGACATCAAGGATGAGACCGAACTGCAAGCCTTCGCCACCGAAGTGCAGGACCGCTTCGGGCCCATCCCCCACGAGGTGAACGAGCTGATGGAAGGCATCCGCCTCCGCTGGCTGGGCCAACGCATGGGCCTGGAGAAGATGATCCTCAAGAAAGGCGATCTGCGCGGCACCTTCATCGCCGATCAGAAGCACGCGTTCTTCTCCGGCGATACGTTCAACGCGGTGCTGCGCGCGGTACAAATGCAACCCAAGCGCTTCAAGGTGTATGAGAAAAACGGAACGCTGCGGATCTCCGTGGCGGCGGTGAAGAACATTGGGGAGGCGAAGCGGGCGTTGGAGTCCACCGTCGCATGATCTATGGCGGATGAAAGGGATTGTGGGGGGGAAGGTGATGAGCTGACCTACCTTCGTAGCACCATGGCCAAGAAGAGCAAAGCGGCAAATGCGGTGAAGACACGGGCACGTGTACTTGCCAAGCGGGCAAAGCGCATCACCGTGAAAAAAGCTGATGCGCACAAGAAAGCCGGCAATGATCAAGAACCGCCCCGCAAACTGTTCGATGCGAAAAAGTGGCTTGGCGTGTTACCTGAGCTCGCCGGAGATAGCCTGACCATCCAGCGCCGTTTGCGCAATGAGTGGTGAACCGACCACGGAAGCCGGTACGCGCGTGGTCGTGGACACCAGTGTCCTGATCGATCTTGCCGGTGGAGACCCGAAAATGGCTTCGGTATTGGACCGCCAAGAGGTCTTCATCTCGATCATCACGGGAATTGAATTTCTGGCTTGGCCAAAATTGACGGAAGCCGGAGTTCCGGTGGCCATGGCCCTGTTGGAACAATACGCCTCAGAGAACATTGGGAGGGCCATACGTGACAAATCCGCATGGATAAAACGAACGTTCAAGCTGAAACTTCCCGATGCGGTGATCGCCGCAACAGCATTGCATTTGAACGCACCATTGATCACACGCGACAAGGGCTTCGTGAAGGTAGCCCACCTGATCGAGGTGAGGGTGGTGTGAATCCTTTAAGAGTTGCCTGAAGTGAGGAAGGCAACACATGAAAAAGTCTTCGTCCCGCCGTAGCGGGAAGCTCCCCAACATCCATCCCGGCACCGTGCTCCAGGAAGAGTTCCTGCTGCCCTTATGCATCAGCGCTTACCGCTTGGCGAAGGACATCGGCATCCCGCAAACGCGCGTGTCGCAGATCATCAAAGGAGAGCGGCGCGTCACTGCGGATACCGCACTGCGTCTTTCCAAGTACTTCGGCAACTCGGCGAAATTCTGGTTGGGACTTCAGAACGATTTTGACCTGGAGGAGGAGTTGATCGGCAAGGGAATGGAATTGTCGGAGATCCCTTTGGCTCAGGGGCGCGCGGCTTGAACTTACCAGCGGATCTCGGTGGCGGCGGTGAAGAACACTGGGGCGGCCAAGCGGGCTCTGGAGGGGGTGGTCACTTTCACTTTGACGATTGAGAGGGGTGTGTGTGTCCTCGTTCCTGACCCTCCCGTTCCTTTGCTTCTCCATGAGCAGGCCCTACCTCATCAGCATCCTCCTCACCGCCCTGGTGATCCCGATCGGTGGCGCATCGGTGGAGCATCTCATCTACGCAGCCCCTTGGTCCGCGCTGCTTTTCAGCAAGTGGTTCATCTTTTCGGCAGGTGGGTTGCGGTTGCTCATCGCGGGCATCAAGCAAGTGATGGATCCGGCGTTCACCGCACAGCGGATCTTCCACATCCAAGGCACCGAAAGCCTGCCGGTGGTGCGCGAGCTGGGCTTCGCGAATTGCTGCATGGGATCGCTCGGTGTGCTCTCGCTCGTTGCACCGCAGTGGCGGATGGCCGCGGCTTTCACAAGCGGACTCTATTTCACGTTCGCGGCCTTGGGCCACATCAAAAAGAAGCCCGTGGGGCCTAATGAACGGCTTGCGTTGTGGAGTGATGTGCTCATCGCGGCAGGGCTGGTCGCCAGCTTGGTTGCGCAATTCCAGGATGGCACCGGTTGATCCTTCAGGCCGATCAATCTATATCAAGTCATCCCCCACCCTCCTCCGCATCAGCACATCCCGCTGTTCATCCTTCCCGAGCATGAACACATGGTCGCCGAACTCCTCAAACCCGTTCCTCCGGTAGAAGGCGATGGCCCGCGGATTGTGCTCCCACACGCCGAGCCACATTTCATGGATGCCTTGCTGCCGGGCCTGGGCCATGGCGTGGTCCAGCAAAGCCTGGCCCACCCCTTCACCTTGGCGTGCGCGAACCACGTAGATGCGTTCCACCTCCATGCTGTCGCCCGCCATCGGTTCGGTTTGGGCGCTACCCGTGTTCAGCTTCAAGTAACCGATGACCAGCCCGTCCTGCTCAGCAAAGAAGAACGTTGAACCCGGATCGTGCAGCTCGGCGGCGAGGCGTTCCCCGTTGAAATTTTCAGCGAGGTAGCGCGCCATGTCGGCTGAGGTGTTCGCATCGGCAAATGTTTCCAGGAACGTGTGTTGCGAAAGGGCCGACAGGGCGTCGAGCCTGCTTGCATCCACTTGGCTGATCACGAGGGCATTCATCACCCGCCAAACCTACGGGCGCTGAGGGATCCCTGCGACGGGCAGGGATCACCGTCCTGGAGCTGGCTCACAGCCCCTCCACCACCCGCTTCAGCTTGGCCCGCACATCACCCGCGATCGCGCCGAGCCGGTCGTTCTTCACGGCCATCATGCTGGCCACGGGATCCACGGCGGACACTTCCACTTGGCCCGGGGCGTGTTCCTGTACGATCACGTTGCAGGGCAGCATGGTGCCGATGTGCGGTTCGGCGGTTACGGCTTGGTGCGCGAAGGGCGGGTTGCAGGCACCGAGGATCGTGTAGCGGCGGAAGTCCACGCCCAACTTGTTCTTCAGCGCCGCCTGCATGTCGATCTCGGTGAGGATGCCGAAACCTTCCTGCTTCAGCGCCTCCGTGACTTTTGCGATGGCGGCATTGAAGTCGCTGGAGAGGATCTTGGAGAAATGGTAGCTCATGGGGTATGCGGCTTTATCGAACCACTGCCGCAAAGTTCGGCCCATGCGTTGGTGCGGGGTGTAAGGAATGTCACCAAAACACATTCCTTCCGTTTTAGCTGGCACCCGACAATACCTTCGCGCCATGACGCCACCGAAAAGCGATCGTTCCCACATCGACCTGAGCTTCCTCAGTGGTCCCCGCTCGCGGTGGAAGGAGCTGATGACCCAGTTCAAGATCGCGCAGCAGTTCTTCTACGGCTTCCGCAAATTGCACTTCGTGGGGCCTTGCGTCACCTTCTTCGGCAGTGCGCGCTACAACGAGGGGCATCCCTACTACGAGATCACCCGTTCACTGGCCCGGCGGGTGGGGCGTGTGGGCTTCACGGTGATGACCGGTGGCGGACCCGGCCTGATGGAGGCCGCCAACCGCGGCGCCAAGGATGTGGGCGCCACCAGCGTGGGATGCAACATCGTGCTGCCCCACGAGCAAGCCCCCAATCCATACCTGGACGTGGACCTCACCTTCGACCACTTCTTCGTGCGCAAGGTGCTGCTGCTGAAATACAGCATCTGCTTCGTGGTGATGCCGGGCGGTGTGGGCACCATGGACGAGCTGTTCGAGACGGCCACGCTGATTCAGACCGGGAAGGTGAAGGACTTCCCCGTCATCTTGTACGGCCGGGATTTTTGGGAGCCGATGCGCAAGCAGCTGGAGATGATGGTGGATAAAGGAACGATCAGCCCGGGCGAGATGGACTTCATCCATGTGGTGGACAGCGTGGAGGAGGCCACCGAAGTGCTGCAGGAACAGCTCGTGGGCCTGTGGCAACAGCGCAAGGGCAAGGGCGCGGACCTGCCCGGCTGGTGGTTCCTGGACCAGCCGATCAAAGGCAAGACCTTCCACCAGCGGAAGGAGGTGAAGCCCTGACGGGGGTAACACAACCTTAACCCGGCCCAAAGACAGGGGCAACGGGCGGCGGGGACTTTTGCGGCGCAAAAGAACCCTGACCGCATGCCAATGTTACGCGTCCTTCTCCCCGTATTGTGCTTCCTGCTCACCCTTGCGGCTTCCGCCCAGCAAGGCACCATCACCGGCGTGGTGACCGCCCTGGAACAGGGCAAGAAAGAACCGCAACCCTTCACCAGCGTGGTGGTGAAGGGCACGGACCTGCGGGCCACCACCGACCTGGACGGCCGCTTCAGCCTCATCGCGCCTCCGGGCACCCATATGCTGGTGGCCAGCCAGGTGGGCCATGCCAACATCGAGCGGGAGGTGACCTTGGGCAAGGCTTCCATGGTGCACGTGGAACTGGTCTTTGAAGAAGGCGGCCTGCAGATGGAAGCGGTGCACGTGGTGCGTGAGCGCCGCATGAACACCGATGCGGCCGTGATGATGGCCGTGCGCAACAGTGACCAGCTGGCCAACGGCGTGGGGCGCGAACAGATCGCCAAGGGACAGGACCGTACCGCAGCCGATGTGGTGAAGCGCGTGCCCGGCATCACCCTGCAGGGTGACCGCTTTGTGGTTGTGCGCGGCCTGGCGGAACGCTACAACACCGTGCTGCTCAACGGCGTGGCGGCCCCGAGCCTGGAGCCGGACCGCAAGGCCTTCAGTTTCGACCTGCTGCCCAGCGGCGCATTGGACCGCATGATGGTGTACAAGAGCGGCGCCCCGGAATTACCGGGCGAATTCGCCGGTGGCATCATCGAACTGTCCACGCTGGCCGTGCCCAGCCGCAACGAAGTGAAGGTTGGTTACGGCATGGGGATCCGCTCCGGGACCACCTTCCAGGACATGCAGGCAGACCAGACCGGCAAGACCGACTTCCTCGGCTTCGACGATGGATCGCGCAGCCTTCCGGCGGATTTCCCCGTGCACCTGAACACCGTGTCCAACCCTGGCCAGCTGGCCGCGCTGGGCCGTGAACTGCCGAACACCTGGAGCACCTCCTCCCGCATGGCCGGCCCCGACCAGCGCTTCAGCCTGCTCTCTGCACACCGCTTCGGCAAGGACAACGCCAAGGCCCGCTTCGGCACCATTACCTCCATCGACCTCTCCAACACCAGCGCCAGCTACGCCGCACAGAACTACAACTACAACACCTACGATGCGGCCACCGGGAAGAACGACACCATCTACGCGTACAACGACCGGGAATACTTCCGCACGGCCCGCTTGGGCGTGATGCACAACTGGAGCGCACTGATCGGCACGGGCACCAAACTCGAGTTCCGCAACCTGTTCAACCAGGTGGGCCAGAACCAGACCACCGCACGCACCGGGCAGAACATGGAGGCCGGTTTTGATGAGCGCGATTTCGCCTACCGCTACACGCAGCGCACCCTCTACAGCGGGCAGCTCCGCGGCCAGCACGACCTGATGGAGGACCGCACCCACCTGGACTGGACCCTGGGCTACGGCCAGGCATGGAGCAAGGAGCCCGACTACCGGCGCGTCCGCACCGTACGCGACATCGGCGCAAACGATGCGCCCTTCCAGGTGGTGGTGGCCCCCACCGCCTCCACCCTGGACGCCGGGCGCTTCTACAGCGACTTGGCTGAAGGCACCATGACCGGAAAACTGGGACTCTCCCGCGACCTGGGGAATCCCGATGACGGCAAGCTCAGCGCCGTGGTGCGCATCGGTGGCCTGGCCGAACGGAAAGAACGCGATTTCAGTGCCCGCTGGATGAGCTTCCGCAAAGCCAATTCAGCACAGTTCGATCCGGCATTGGGCACCTTGCCGCTCACCTCCATCTTCGACGCGGCCCACATCAACGGCACCGACGGTTTCAAGCTGGAGGAAGGCACCAACCCGAGCGATGCCTACACGGCCGCGAACACGCTGCTCGCCGGCTACGCCGGCACCACCGTGAAATGGGCCAAGCTGTTCACCGTGAGCGGCGGCGTGCGCGTGGAGCACAACCGGGAGGAGCTGAACGGCGCCACGTATGGCGGCGCGAAAGTCCGCGTGGACCAACCATTGACGCACGTACTGCCATCGGTGAACGCCTCGTGGAACATCACGGAAAAATCCTTGGTGCGCGTGGCCTGGAGCAACTCCGTGAACCGCCCCGAGTTCCGCGAACTGGCACCCTTTTCATTCTACGACTTCAGCAGCAACAACGTGCTTTACGGAAATCCCGCGCTCACCACGGCCACCATCACCAATCTGGACGCCCGCTGGGAAGTGTATCCCGCCGTGGGCGAAGTGTTCAACGTGGGCGTGTTCCGCAAGGACTTCACCAACCCCATCGAAATGTTCTTTGTGCCCGGGGCAGGCTCCGGCGGAACGCGCAACTTCACCTTCAAGAACGCACAAGGTGCCACCAGCATGGGCGCCGAAGTGGAGCTGCGCCGGTCCTTGGCATCCTTCACGGGGAACAAGTTCCTTCAACGTTTGGGCCTGCTGTTCAACGGCACCCTGATCAACAGCACGGTAACGCTGGGTGCACAGGCCGTGGGCCAGGAGCAGAACCGGCCCATGATGGGACAAAGCCCGTACGTGTTGAACGCCGGTCTCTTCTACGCGGACACGGCGGCGAAATTCCAGGTGAACATGGTGTACAACACCTTCGGGAAGCGGCTCTACGCCGTGGGCAGCACGGGCACGCCGGACATCTATGAGATGCCCGCCCAAGGACTGGACATCACATTGGGCAAGGACTTCGGAAAGCACTTCGCCCTGAAGGCCGGTCTGCAAAACGTGCTCAACCCCCTCTTCCTCCTCAAGCAGGACAGCAACGGGGACGGTCGCATCGGAGCAAATGATGCCGTGATCACCAGCTTCCGGCGCGGCGTGTATGTGAGCGCCGGATTGACCTGCACCCTGTAAGCAGGGATCCCGCTCCAGGGTCCATCTGCTCTCTTGGACAACGAGCGCGGTCGGCAGAGCCGGTGAAGGGGTTGGGCAGGTTCCGGGCAAAGGGATTGGTGGGGCATTGCCAGCAAACACAGGTGGTGGTCTGGGTGGTCGCGTCGAAGTTCTCATCGAAATGGCCGCTGGCGTCCAAGGGGCGCAGGTAATCGCAATACTCTCCGTATATGGGGGCAGCGGATGTCGTGGACTCACGGGTCTCCTTGCCCACCTGCACGTACATCTGCAGGCCGGGAACAATGCCCTGCACGCAGGTATTGCCGCTGTTTTCATGCTGCCACTTATCGAACGGATTGCCGTTCTGGGCCTTCCCTTGGTGGTTCTCCACCCACAGGTACTCCGGGAATTCGTTGTTGGGGTCGGTGAATGGGAGCTTGATGCGGATGGCATCACCGGTTTGCACGAAGTCGCGTAGCACGTAGGTGCCGGCATCACTTGGGACGGAAGCATCCAGATCGCCATTGACAAAGGCCGTGTTGGGGGCGTTGCGGGCGGCGACCTCGAAGGTGGATCCCAGTGCCTTCCAGCCCATGCGCTGGCGATCCCAGGCGTTCCATGAACTCAAGGAGCCGTTGTACAAGCCCATGTTGCTCCATCCGTTACTGCGGCTAATGAAGAACTGGCCGCCGGTGTAAAAGCCGCCGCCGCCCGCGTGGAAGTTGTTGCCCCCATAGAGCAGGTGGCTGAACTCGTGGCGCATGATGTCAATGGGAATGCCGTTGTGGGAATAAAAGAGACTGTACGTGTTCGCTGCATGGCCCAATAAGGGCGTCAGGAAACCGCCGGGAGAGGCAGAGCCGGTATTGTTGTTCGTCCCATTGGTCCGCCAGATGAACATCACATGGTCATAGTTGCCATCCCCGGCATTGATCTTGGGCTGCCCCGGCCCGGTGGTGGAAGTGGCGGTTTCCCACTTGTCGAAATCACCTATGCTCGTAAACCCGTGTCCCGTCACGATGGTGCTGCCCAGTTCATTGTTCACGGCGGTGATGGCAGCAGAGATCGACCCAAGGATTCCGTTGGTATGGAAGATGCCGCCATTGTTCGGAGCCAACAGGTAATCCGCGATCACATTGAACTGGCTGGATGACGCATCCTGAAAGTAACGGGTAAGCAGGCCTGTGGCTGTTCCGGAAGGCACGTTGTAGTCGAACAGGTTGATGTTGGGGTCGGGGTTGTTCACCCAAACAGGCAAAGTATGAGCGGGCCAGTCCGCACTACCAGCGGCACCGTCCTGTTCGATCAGCACTATCAGGATCCGTAACGTATTGTTGGTGGGCAGGTACCAGCCGTTCCAGCTGGCATAATTCCCGCCACCCCCGCCGCCCAGCATCTGGGGCGGAGGCGGCGGGTCCACGAACTGGCACTCCTGGCAGAATGCAGCAGCCATTCCGATGAAGCAGGCAACTGCGGCGCTAAGGGATCTTTTCGAATGTGCCATGGTAAACGTGGTTTTGGTGGGTATGGACACGGATGAGGTAGATGCCCGGATGGAGCGAGGAAACATCCAATGGCTCATTGGCAGGCATGTGCTCCACATTGAGGACGCGCCGGCCCATCAGGTCCGAAACAAGCACTTCACCGGCTTCGCTACCCGGGGCTTGTACATGGAGCATGCTCCGGGCCGGGTTGGGCCAGACGGAGAGCAGGGGCGCAGGAGCCTGTTGTTCGCGCATGCCCACATGGTCGTCGGGGCCGAAATACACGCTGAAGGTGAACAGGTAGTCCCACAGAAAATCAATGGTAACACTGTCATCGATCAACATGTTGAAAACGCCAAACTCCCCGCTTTGGTCAAATTGGGAGAATGCGATCCCATCCATGATCGCCATGCCAAAACTTCCTTGGTCGTAAGGCAGGTATGGCGCATGGAACAGGCTGGTGTCCCATGTGATGGTCATGGGCGGGGTCCAGTTGATGGCATTGATGCTATTTCCAGTTTCAAATATGGGGAACCAAGAGTAAGGGGAAGCCATCGAATTTGTTGAGTCAATCAAGTCGTTAATTGTAAATACGTGGAACTCTCCATCGTTATAATTCAAGTTCGCCCGGCTCTCCGCATATTCGGCCATATCAACGGGCCAATGTGATTGCGTTAGTAGCACATTTGTGTCGTATATGAACCACAACGTATCCCTCGCCCCCGTTCCATCCTCAAAGGCCAGGTGGAAGCGCCAAGTAGGTTGGGCGGTGGCAACGTAGGCAAGGGAGCAGGCGAGGGCAAGGAGGAGGTTGCGGCGCATGGGGCAGAAGCTTGATTGAACGAATGTAGGTTTCTTAGGAAGGGGCCGGTTGGTTGTTCAGAAGGACGTTGTATGGCCGGCACGCACCTGCTGCTCCGTGCTATTCCGGGGGCATCACCAAAACCTGCAGCGTCCCGCTGGTGGGCAGGTACCAGCCGTTCCAGCTGGCATAATTCCCGCCACCCCCGCCGCCCAGCATTTGGGGCACGGCCCTTAACGCACTGTTCACGCTGAACAACGATCCCGTAAAGCCCGCTTCACACCGGGGCAAGATGCAGGGGATCCCTTTGCAGCCAAGATGAAAACAGAACAGCAACCAATGTCGAAAACCAACCTGAACCGATCGCTTCTCGCCTTCCTGGTGGGCGGCGCACTCCTTCCTTTCACGGAATGCAAAAAGGACGAGACCGCCGAGCCCGCACCGCCAACGCCCTCCGGCAGCTCCTTCACCATCACCGACCTGGGCAACAACACCAACAAGGTGGAAGGAGCCTCCACGGCCAGCTTCACCTTCACCAGCAACAAGCAATGGTTGCTGCAAGGTTTCGTGTACGTGGAGAGCGGCGCCACGCTCACCATTGAGCCCGGCACGGTGATCAAGGGCGACAAGAACAGCAAGGGCACGCTGATCATCAAGCGCGGCGCGAAGATCAACGCGGTGGGCACCAGCAATAACCCCATCGTGTTCACCAGCAACCAGCCTGCTGGCAGCCGCGACTACGGCGATTGGGGCGGCGTGATCCTCTGTGGCCGCGCGAACAACAACCAGCCTGGCGGCGAGGCCTTGATCGAAGGCGGCCCCGATGCCTACTACGGCGGCGGCACCAGTCCGAACGATGCGGACAACAGCGGCATCATGCAATACGTGCGCATTGAATTCCCAGGCATCGCGCTGCAACCCAACCAGGAGATCAACGGCCTCACGCTCGGCGCCGTGGGCAGCGGCACCACCATCGACCACATCCAGGTGAGCTACAGCGGCGACGACAGCTTTGAATGGTTCGGCGGCACGGTGAACGCGAAGTACATCGTGGCCCACCGCGGCTGGGACGATGACTTCGACACCGACAACGGTTTTCGCGGAAAGGTGCAGTTCGCCTTGGGCATGCGCGACCCGAACATTGCGGACCAGAGCGGCAGCAACGGCTTCGAGAGCGACAATGATGCCAGTGGCTCCACCACTTCACCGTTCACCATGCCCATTTTCAGCAACGTCACCTTCTACGGCCCCTATTCGGTGTCCGGGGGAACGCCCAACACCCAGTTCAAGCGTGCCGCCCACATCCGCCGCAACAGCCGCCTGAATGCCTACAACACCGTTTTCACCGGATACCCCACGGGCATTCTGCTGGATGGCGGGCCCACCGAGGCAGCGGCCACGGGCAACACGCTGAACATCCGCGCCAGCGTAGTTGCCGGCTGCACCACACCGTTGGCGGTAAATGCAGGCAGCACCTTCGATATCAACGCCTGGTTCAACACCGCTGGCTGGAACAACAGCGTGGTCACCGACGCCAGCTCCTTGGGCCTGACCGTACCGGTGAGCCTCACCTCACCGAACCTGCTGCCCAACGGAGGCTCGTCCTTGCTGAGCGGAGCGGACTTCACCGGCCATGCAGCGGATGCCTTCTTCCAGCAAGTGCCCTTCCGTGGAGCATTCGGCACCGAGAACTGGACCAGTGGCTGGTGCAACTGGGACCCGCAGAACACGGTGTACTGATCCCGATCGCGCCGATGTGATCAAGGGCTGCCTTCGGGCGGCCCTTCTTCGTTTCCCGCTCCGGGCCTATGCCCTCGGCAGCGTAAAGGAAAATGAAGTGCCCTCCCCTTCCGTGCTTTTCACCGCCAGGGCACCGCCATGCGCCTCCACGATGTGCTTCACGATGGAAAGGCCCAGTCCGGTGCCACCCTCGTTCCGGGCGCGGCTCTTGCCCACGCGGTAGAAGCGTTCAAACAGCCGGGGCAGATGCTCTGCCGCGATCCCCGGTCCGTCATCGGCCACTTCCACCAGCACCTCCTTGCCGATGTCGAAGGCCTGCACCGTGCAGTTGCCGCCTTCACGTCCGTAATGGACGGCATTGGCCAGCAGGTTCTGCAACACTTGCGCCAAGCGGTCGCGGTCCGCATGCACCCAGCGTTCATCGCTGATGGCGTTGTGCAATTGGTACTTCCGTTGCTGTGCCTGGGGGCGAAGGCCGTCGATCATTTCATCCACCAGGGCCTTCAGCTCCATGCGTTTCGCTTGCACCACAAGCACGCCGCTTTCCAGGTTGGAGATCACGTCCAAGTCTTCAATGATGTGGATCATGCGGTCGGTGCCGTCGCTTGCGCGCTGCAGGAACACGCGGTTCACCCGGGGATCCTCCAGGCCTCCTTCCAGCAGCGTAAGGATGTAACCCTGTATGCTGAAGGCGGGCGTGCGCAGCTCAT
>CALMYC010000284.1 GCA_937873385.1 uncultured Flavobacteriales bacterium
ACGCAGGGGGACCCGCTTTGTGGGCAAGGTGGAAAAACAAGGTCAGCAGTACGTGCTCCGGGCGGATGACCAAAAAATGAACCGCATGCTGCTGATCCCTCCTGAAAGCCTCCATGGGGCGGCAGTGGGCGAAAAGGTGGTGGCCGAAATGGCCGAATGGACCAATCCCCGCGAAATGCCACGCTGCAGCGTAGAGCGCATCTTGGGCAAGGCCGGGGAGCACGAGGTGGAGATCCATGCCATTCTCGCCGAATTCGACCTCCCCTCGGAGTTCCCCGTCAGTGTAGAGGCTGCCGCCGAGGCCATCCCTGCAGGAATTAGCAACGCGGAGATCGCCAATCGGCGTGATGTGCGCGGCATCCCCACGATCACCATCGATCCCGAGGACGCCAAGGACTTGGATGATGCGCTCAGTGTGCGAAAACTGTCCAATGGCCATTGGGAAGTGGGCATCCACATCGCCGATGTCAGCCACTATGTTCGGCCCGGCACCCCCGTGGACAAAGAGGCCGCCGCTCGCGCCACCAGCGTGTACTTGGTGGACCGTGTGGTGCCAATGCTGCCTGAACGGCTAAGCAACAACCTGTGCTCGCTCAACCCGCACGAGGATAAACTGAGCTTCAGCGCCATTTTTGAATTGGACAACAGGGCGCGCATCCACAACGAATGGTTCGGCCGGACCATCATGCGCAGTGATCGGCGTTTTGCATACGCCGATGCCCAGGCCATCATCGACGGGGGTGATGGCGACTTCAGGGCGGAGGTGCTCATGCTGTACGAACTCTCACAGGTCCTCCGGAAAGAGCGCATGGACAATGGTGCGCTGGAGGTGGGCGGCAACGAGGTGAAATTCCGCCTGGATGACCGAGGCCGCCCGATCGAGGTTTACGAGAAAGTGATGGGACCGGCCAACTGGCTCATTGAGGAGTTCATGCTGCTGGCCAACAAACAGGTGGCAGCCTCCATCAGCCACCGCAAGGGCGGCGCACCACCGTTCGTGTACCGTATCCACGACCTGCCAGACCCGGAAAAGGTGCAGCAACTGCGCATGCTGGCCAAAAGCTTCGGACACGAATTGAAGACCGACGGCCGCCCGGAGGACCTGCCCAAGGCCATCAATGCGCTGATGCACAAGATCAAGGGCAGCGAAGAGGAAAACATCCTCAAGCAGCTTACGATCCGCTCCATGAGCAAAGCCATTTACAGCACGGACAACATCGGCCATTATGGCCTGGCCTTCCGCGACTACACGCACTTCACCAGCCCCATCCGCCGCTACCCGGACCTGATGGTACACCGTGCCCTGGCCCATTATTTGGCCGGCGGCAAGGCCCTGAACAAGCAAGCGCTGGAACTGAGCTGTGTACACAGTTCGCAAATGGAAAAGCGCGCCGCCGATGCCGAACGGGCCAGCATCAAGTTCAAGCAGGCGGAATACATGCTGCAGCGCGTGGGGCAAACTTTTGTGGGCATTGTGAGCGGGCTTACGGCCTGGGGCCTGTACGTGGAGCTGGCGGAGAACAAGTGCGAGGGCATGATCGCCCTGCGCGATCTGCCGGGCGACCGCTATGCCTTCATCCAAGAACAGTACACCGTGGTGGGCCAACGTACCGGCCGTCGCTTCCGTCTCGGCGATGAGCTGCAAGTGATGGTGCGCGGCGTGGACATGGAGAAGCGCACCGTGGATTTTTCCCTGGTGGATGAAGTGGGTATCCCCATGCAGTCCGCCAAAACAGGCCGTGGCCTATGGGATGAGACCCGCCCCTACCCTGCTTCCGACGGACATGGCCAGCGCAAGGGATTTCGCAGCCCAAAAGGCACGGGGTCCAAAAAAGGCAAGAAGGAAAAGGGTGGCAAGGGAAAAAAGAGGCGGTGAGGAGGCTCCTTCAACCGCACAAGTCTTGTTCCCTTCCGATACTCCATCCACAGCCCTTGGGTACCTGGCGCGGGATGGCCATAATACCGTTGTGACAAGCAATATGGTCCGATTTCGGCTTCGCACCGTTCCGACCATTGGCTTGTACACACGGCATTTACCACCGTAGACATTCGGATCCTTCTTTGGACTGATCCGGATGTCACATTGGTATAACTTGCACAACCACCGGCCACCATGCCTTCAAAGCACCTGTTGATTGCCTTTCTGGCCGTGTTTTCGGTTGCGGGGTTGCTTAGTGCCGTGATCTACCTCCGCACAGGCGTGAATTTGTTTGTGCCCTTTACCATTGGGGCATCCGTGCCCTTGTTGATGGCATGGGTCCGCCAGCGCAAGAAAAAATAGCGGGTGTTTCCGCAGGAGTTCAGGGAGGGCAACCCTGAGCCTGCGTCCTTTGCAACAGGCCCTACACCAAGTTCAGCCGCTTGGCGAGTTCGTCCTTGTAACTGCCGCCAATGGGAATGATCTTTTTGTCATTCTCCAAGATCAGGTTGGGCTGCTCAATGGCCGTGATCTTGTCGATGCGCACGATGAAGGAGCGGTGCACGCGCATGAAGTCGCTCTCCGGAAGCTTGGCCTCGATGTCCTTCATGGTGCTGTGGATGGTGTAGCGGGTGTTCAATGTGTTGATCACCACATAATCCTTCAATGCCTCCACATAATAGATGTCACTGGTGCGCAACTTCACCATGCGGCTGTTGCTTTTCACAAAGAGGATGTCCTTGTTGCCGCCCTGGCTTTCAACCAAATTGAACAGCAAGTCACGCTCCTTGAGCACTTCGGCCTCCTTCTTATGCTTGTACAAGGCCATTTCAATCGACGTGTGGATGTCGATTTCCTTGAACGGCTTGATGATGTACCCGTACGGCTGTGTGACCTTGGCCTTGCTCAGTGTGCTTTCGTCCGCGTAGGCAGTAAGAAAGATCACGGGGATATTGGCCTCTGCACGGATGCGCGTGGCAGCCTCGATACCGTTCATCTCGCCCTTGAGCATGATGTCCATGAGGATGATGTCCGGCTTGGCCTCCAGGGCCATGGCCACTGCATTTTCGCCTGTGGATGCGGCGCCCACGACATTGTAGCCCAATTTTTTCAGGCTCATCTGGATGTCCTTGCTGACGATGCTCTCGTCCTCCACCACCAGTACGTTCGTCTGCGCCATGGTTCAACTTCAGGAACGATCAAAAGTAATCAAATAGGCTGTTCCGGGCGTTCCGGGCTGGTGTGCTTGCACCACATTGCCGTCAAGCTGCTCGGTAAGCATCTCCACCAGCTCCAAACCCAATCCCCAATCGCGGCCGGGTTCGAAATTCCTCGGGAACCCCTGGCCATCATCGCCAACCGTAATGCGGACCTGCTTGCCATTTTCGTTCAGCCCAATTGAGATGCCCCCTTCCTTGTCCTCCGGGAACGCGTGCTTCAACGCATTACTGATCAATTCGTTCAAAATTAATCCGCAGGGGATGGCTTTGTCCAGGTCCAACATGATGTGTTGCAGCTCCGTGTGCAAACGGACCTTTCCGCCCAGTGAGTAGCTCAACACCAAGTTCCGGCACAGGCCGTCGATGTATTGCGCAAGGTCCACTTGGCTGAAGTTCTTGTTCTGGTAAAGGCTTTCATGAATAAAGGACATGCTGTGGATCCGGTTGCGGCTCTCCTTCAACAGCTCCAACGCCTGCGGGTCATCATCCACATGGTCCCGCTGCAGGTTGAAAATGCTGCTGATGATCTGCAGGTTGTTCTTCACCCGGTGATGCACCTCCTTGAGCAGGACCTCCTTTTCGCGCAGACTTTCCATCACTTCGCGCTCATTGCGCTTTTTCTCAGTGATGTCATGCGCCAGGCAGCTCACACCCGCCACCTTGCCCTCCGAGTGAATGGGGCTCATGAAGAGTTCCAACCACATGTCCCGCCCGTTCCCTACGTTCAGGTGCGCTTCCCGGTGCTGGGGCTTCCCGGCGAAACAGGCGTTGTACAGGTCAAGCCATTCAGAGTCCTGGTCGGAGCTCATCACATCGACAAAGGAGCCGCGGATATTGTCCCCCAACCCCAGTTCCTTCCCATACACTTGCCTGCCCACCTGTGCAAAGAACTTGTTGCAGGCAGTGATCTGCAGATCACGGTCCACGCTCCAGATCATCACATCAGCACTACTTTCAAATATGGCATTGAGCTTGGCCGCCTGTTCCCTGACACGGGCCTCAGCCACCCGCTCAGCAGTGATCTCGTGGCCAATGCCAAAGACCTCCACCACCCGCCCATGGCCATCGCGCACGGGGCTCAGGTAGATTTCATTGCAAACGCGCGCGCCTTTGGTGTCTGTAAGGTCGGTTTCAAACCGGACGGGGTTCCCGGCAAAGACCTCAGCGTATTTCTCCTCCCAAAAACCGTGGTAGTCCGTGGTGGCGAACAGGGACCTGGGGGTTTCCGGGTCCGTGTTGATCTCCGGCGACCTGCCATGCAGCCGCTCGATCATATTCTTGTACCCCTGGTTGAAGCTCGTCAGTGCAATGCGGCGGTCCACAGTCCAGAACATATGTTCACTGGCTTGAAAAAGTGCTTTCTCTTTTTCAGCATGCTTCAACAGCTGTTCCCGGGCTTCATGTGCTGCCGTAATGTCCCGGAAGATGCTACGCGAGGCGATGCTTTTTCCACCCTCCTTGCGCACATTTGAGGTGCCCTCCACAAGGATGCGCCGCTTGTCCTTGGTGATGAACCAGGCCCTCCAGGTCCCGGTGTCCGGTGCGGCATCGGCTTGCGCAAGCCAATCGCGGGCGGATTCGCGGGTACTTTGATCTGCGATCACATCCATCAGGTCCATGGTGCCCAACTCCTCGCCAGTGAATCCCAAGGCGCGTTTCCAGGCGCTGTTCACAAACAGGAATTTACCGTGCATGTCGGTGCTGTGGATCAGGTCGGTTGCATTGTCCACCAAGTCCCTGTATCGCTCCTCACTGGCACGTAGCGCCTCCTGGTCGCGCTTTGCCTGTGTCACATCACGGCTCACACCCATGCTTCCAATGGATGTTCCGTCCTCGTCAAATAATCGGGATGCGGCCAGGAAGCTGATGAAGGTCTTCCCGTCCGCATTGACATTGCGCACTTCACCGGCATACGCCCCAAAGCGCAGCATCTCATCCTGCACACGGTTGTACGCCTCGTCGTCCGCGTACAATAGGCGCGAATTCCGGCCCAACACCTGCTCCGGTTCATACCCGAACTTGATGGTTGCCGCAGGGTTGAATTCGGTGATCATGCCTTTTGGGTCCACCCCAACGATCATGTCCAACGAACTGTCGATCAGGCTTTTTGCCAATCGCCTGCTCTTCAACAGGGCCTCCTGTGTGCGTTTGTGTTCCGTGATTTCCAAACGCAGGGATGTGTTCGCTTCTTCGGCCAATTTCACCCTAAGCCGCTCTTGCAGGAGGGTGCGTTCGGTTTCCGCATCGTGCAATGTCAATTGCACGCCGGGTGAATTCATGTACCAGGTGCCGGCTGCATAGACCATCAGTGGCCGCAGTTGGCTGCTCCCGAGCATGAAATTGACCCTCAACCCGTCCCCGGATTCCCCCCTGTCGGCTTTTCGGAGAAGATCTTCAAAATCCTTGAAATCCCTTGGCTCCACCAGCTCGGTGATCTCCGTTCCTGAGAGGTTGATCGGCGCCATAAGTGCCGTGGCGGCGGGATTGGCGAATATCACCTTGCCTTTTTGCACGATCAGGATGCCGTCCCGAACGCGCTCGGACAACTGGCGGTAGTTGTTCACCAGCATGCGCTGCTCCATCTCGGCTTTGCGCACGGAAGTGATGTCGATGACCACGCCTTCAATCACCGTGGCACGCCCTGCCTCCTCCAATATCATCACACTCTCCAGCACATGGACGGAACTGCCATTGCGGTGCTTAAGCAGGATCTCATAGTTGTGAAGTTGCTTCTTGTCTGCCAACTCATCAATGAAGCGTTGCCTCTCCCCTGCATCAAAATAGAGGTTCTTCACGGGTATGTCCTTCATCTCATCCACGGAGCCGTACCCGAGCAGGTCCACCAATGTTTGGTTGCAATCCAGCATGCGGCCACCGATCGTACTGCGGAACAAGCCCAAGAGGCCGCCGCCCAACAACCGTTCATAGTGCGGTACCTGCTTTTGCTTCATTGTCCCGTTTTCCCCGCCTGTCATTTCCCTGCTTCGCTTGTCCTGCCCCCTCCCGGAACAACTATTTCAGGGCACATACCCGCCTGGTTCAAATGGTGCCGGAAGCTTTGCATCATTCAATTTCATCTCCTTGCCATCTTTATAACGGATGGTCAGCAACAGCGTTCCATCGTCGTCAAAGTAGTTGAAGTCGCCCTGCTGGAGCCCCGCAGCATACTTGCCTTGGAGCTTCAACCTGCCATTGGGCCAATACCAGCGTTGTTTCCCATTCCTTTCTCCGGCAACGAACGACCCGGTGAAGTATTTCTTTCCATCATCATACAGACTGGTCCAAGGCCCGTCGCGCTCGCCGTCCTTGTATGATCCCTGGTCCAAATGGCCACCCACGTGGTAAGTCCACGGTCCGTCCTTCAGTCCATCGATGTATTGGCCTTTCACGATCACCGACCCATCTTCCCCATACTCGGCGGATTCACCGTCTTCCCTTCCTTTCCGGTAATTTTCCTCGCGGTGCAATTCCCCGGTGGCGTAAAACCATTTCCATAACCCCTGCGGCAGGCCATCCTTGTAGTTACCGCGCTGTTCCACCTCCCCGCCCCGGTGAAAAAACGTCCATGGACCATCTTTCTTTCCGTCCTGATAACTGCCTTCCGCCCTCTTTTCACCCGTGGCATAGTACTCTGTCCATGGGCCGTTCAGTGCTCCGGCTTCGCTAACTTCTCCTTGGCTCATCAACGTGCCGTTCCGGTATATGGCAGCATCCGTTGGTTTTCCCTGGTCATCAAATTCCCGGAACAGTCCTTCTTTTTTTCCATCCTTGGAATAGCTCCCGATGCTGGACACCTTGCCGTTGGCGTGGTAGGTGTTCCTAAGCTGTAACAAGGTTACTTCCTCCGCATCGGGCAGCACAACATCCAAGTCGTACTTCTCCATGTTCTTCAGGTTTCCCTGCAAATCAAACTCCTTGAAGATGCCTTGGCGCTTGTCATCCACGTAATTCCCCTCCCACTTCATTCTTCCATTTGGATAGTAGCCTTGCCAAGTACCTTGCCTCCAACCGCGTTCATCCAGGCGGTTCACTTGTTCACGCCGCTGCAGCACCCCATTTCTCCAATCCGAGATCAGGATGGGTCGCCCGTCCTGGGCATACTCATAAGCCCTTCCGTTCTCTGTTCCATCCTTGAAGACCACCACGGATTTCGTTTTCCCGTCCGGGTAGTAGTTGGTTGAAGGACCTTGTTTTACATCCGCCACATACTGTTCATCACTGATGAGGACACTGTCCCCGGCGTATCTTTTTAAACCGCCGTCCTTCTTTCCGTTGCGGTACTCGATCGTTGTTTCCAATGCACCTTCAGGGGTATAAAAAGCCCAAGTGCTGTCCAGTTGGAAGTGCGTGCGCTTCCCTTGGCTTTTGAGCACACCGTTCTCATAATAGGTCTTCCACCGCCCATCCGGCGCCCCGTCCACCAACGGGCCTTCACTGCTGACCTTGCCATTGGGGTAAAAGTACTGGTGGTTGCCTTCATTGGGCTGTGCCACCACACCAACTTCCAGAACACACATCAGTATCATCATTCCTTTTTTTAAAAGAAGATGATGGTATGATATGGGCTGTTGATCGTGTTTGCGATCGGTGTGGCAACGGGTTGTCATTCTCACTTCTCAAAAGTATTCAACACCCGGTGAACATGGGTGTGTGCCGCAGACTGCAAGAGGAACGGTGGCCCTGCGTGAACGAGCGGGATGATTCGAACGATCGTGCAAAGCTCCGGTACCGGTATTTGTTGATGAAATGAAAGGTGGCGGAACGGCATTGGATCGTTCACAGGCTGTTCACGATCGGCTGATCGATGGTGCTTGCAAATGCGGAAAGATCGATCATGCAGCGCGAAGGGGTTAGTGGGCTGAAATATTGGTCCAAAGTTGTACACGGGATAACTTGCTTGTTAACAGGGTCAGTGTTCGATCAACGCTGAGCGGACTATCTTTGGGGTATGCGCATCGCCATAGGCAGTGACCACGCCGGTTTCCGGCTGAAGGAGAAGATGATCAGCCACCTAGGGACCAAAGGTGCAACGTTGCTGGACGAGGGTACACACAGTGAGGTGAGCGCGGATTATCCGGGCTATGCGCATGCCGTTGCCAAGGACGTTATGGAGGGTAAGGCGGAATTGGGCATCGTGATCTGCGGAAGTGGGAACGGGGTGAACATTACGGCCAATAAACACCACGGAATACGCTCGGCGTTGGCTTGGAATCCGGAAGTGGCCAGATTGGCACGCCAGCACAATGATGCGAATGTGCTGGCCTTGCCTGCCCGGTTCCTCGGGGATGAAGAAGCTTCATCCATAGTGGATGCGTTTTTGGAAAGCACCTTCGAAGGTGGAAGGCACCAGCGCCGTGTATCGGCAATTGAGTGTTGAATGCGGAACTTGGGCATTCCACTTACGGCCCTGTTCATCTGTACTGGGATATTGCAGTTGGTTGCCCAAGTGGACACCAATTCATCGCGGTATGCGGCATCGATCACGGAATCGGTCTTGCGCGCGCATCTGAACGTGTTGGCAAATGATTCCATGGAAGGCCGAGAAACGGGCATGGAGGGGCAACGCAGGGCGGCGGCCTATATCATGGGGCAATTCAGAAGCTACGGCATACCGCCGATCAGTGATGCGGTTGCACGGGGCATGCTTCCCGACGGGTACCAGCAACGTTTTCCGTTGACCGTGGACCGATTGGGCGGGTTGTCATTCTCAGTGGACGGCACCTCCCATGAATTCCTGAAGGATTATTTCTACTTCTCGGAACAACTGGTGAAGGACCTTGAAGTGAATGAGGTGATGGTGCTGGCACCGGTTTCATTGGGCGGTACACGGCTGGGCGGCAGTAGTAAGGTGGTCATGTTGCTGGACCCGCATAACCCACGCTCCGATATCATGGACCAGGTGGGGCAGGCCAGTTCCGCTTTGGCAAAAACGGGGGCCAAGGTGCTCTTGGTGGTCCAGGACAGCGCCGAAAACGAGATGCGGCACTATGGCCCGATTTTGTCCCGGAGCCGCATGCGCTTGGGCGGTGGTGAGGCAACTAAACAGGCAAAGGAAGGACTCCAAATTATGTTCATCACCCCTCAACTGGCACAGACCATTCTTGACCATGGGCGCCTGAGCCTGAAAAAGGCCTACAAAACCGCAGCGAAAAAGCGGGTGATCGTGGATGTGCCGGTACGGTTCACCACTGGACCCAACAGTGGGCGGTTCACGGCGGAGAATGTGCTGGGATATGTGGAAGGGACGGATAAGCCGGGTGAAATAGTGGCTGTAACGGCGCACTACGACCACATTGGCGTGATCGATGGAGAGGTGTACAATGGTGCTGATGATGATGGATCGGGAACGGCGGCGGTACTGGCCATGGCCGAGGCATTTGCAATGGCCAAGGCGGATGGCCACGGGCCGAGGAGAAGCATGCTGTTCATGACCGTGAGCGGCGAGGAGAAGGGCCTGTTGGGGTCAGAATGGTATACGGAGCATCCGGTGTTCCCACTGGACAGCACGGTGGCCGACCTGAACATTGACATGATCGGCCGTACAGACACGGTGTATGGGGACAGTTCACATTACGTGTATGTGATCGGCAGCAAGCGGATCAGCAAGGAATTGGGCGACCTGGTGGAGCGTGAGAACCGCTCCTGGACGCACTTGGACCTGGACTACACGTTCGATGCGGCGAACGACCCCAATCGGTTTTACTACCGCAGTGACCACTACAACTTTGCCAAGCATGGGGTGCCCATTGCATTCTTCTTCAACGGCGTGCATGCGGATTACCATGGTCCGCATGATGAGGTGGGCAAGATCCGCTTCGACCTGTTGAGGCAACGGGCCCTGCTGGTGTTCCACACCGCATGGGTGCTGGCCAACAGTGAGGAACGATTGGCAAAGGACGGACCCGATGGCGTGAAGTGAAATTGGCTTCAGTTCACGGCCTGCTCGCGCAACATCTCCACAATTGCGGTCTCCATGCGCTCTTTGAAGCGGGCGTAACGGGCACCTGTGCCAGGCCCGTAGATACCTGTATAGATATGTCGTACGGTACCATCCCTACCGATCAGCAATGTGGTGGGGTAGCTTTTCAGTTTGCTTATAAAGGGCAGTTTTTGTTGTACGGTATCCCGCGTTGCCAGTCCGGCATACAACAGTTCATATTCAATGCCGAGGCGCTCCTTGAAATGCCTGATGGCCGCAAGTGCCTGCGTGGTGTCGGGATAGCGCTCAAATGATAGGGCCACGGCCTCCAACCCGTCCTTGTGGTATTTGCCGTACAATTCCCCCAACATGCGGCTTTGGTCCATGCAGTTGGGGCACCAAGTGCCCATGATCTCCACCACCACAGCCTTTCCGCGGTATTGCTCGTCCGCCAGTGAATGCTGGATGCCCCGCGTGTCAGGAAAGGTGAAAGCCACGGGTTTTGAGGGATCCAACTGGGTCAGCGTTTCATCATTGGCCAAGGCAAATGAAGGGTTTCTCACGCCGTACCAGGGCTGTTTCCAACGGTGGCCACTACGGAATTCGCCTACCAGGCTGTCGTTTCTGATCGCGGCACGGAAGAGAAATGCTTGCGAACCATTGAAAGAGGAGAGAAAAAGTGAGTCACGGGTGGTTATGCCCTCCAAGTAGCGCAGATCGCCCGTTTCGGTGGCAAATGAACCCTTCACATGGCCGTTGTCCACAGTGAATATACCGATGGCGGGCTCGATTTCCGCACTATCGATGAAATGCACCTCCCAATCCCCGGAAATATCAATTCCGGCTTGGGAAGAACCATGGATGAACCGGGGGCTTGCCCCCAAGGTGGCTGAAAAGGGAATGGCATAACCGGGACCTTTGTACCGGTTGTACCAAAGCCCGGAGAAGTGTCCCGTATCCTGGATGGTTCCACGGAATTCCGAGTCAAAGAAGGGCATCCGCACCCGGATGCTGTCACCCCTAATGGCAATTGAATCCACCACAATGGCCTCATCCTGGTTGTGGATGGTGATCAGCCAACCGGTCGCGTCCTTGTCCAGGTCAAATTGGAACGGGAGGTCCAGCCGGGAGCTGGTACTGTCCACATCCAGGACCATGCGCCAATGGCCGGTTGAGAGACGAGTTCCGGATGCCTTTGGTTCCGGTGCATGCTGTTGACAGGCCGCGAGGCCCATGAGCAGGAAAATGGCCGGGAACGCGAATGACTTCAAGAAAGGCATGGAATGCATGCGGGCACGGGGCGGTGAGTGGTTGTCTCGGTGCACGAGCGGGCGGATGGCAAATAGCCCGCCGGGTTCCGTGCAAGGCGGCAATGGGGGTGGATCAAAGGTCGAACTTGATCCCCTGGGCCAAGGGCACCGTGGTGCCGTAGTTGATCGTATTGGTCTGGCGGCGCATGTATGTCCTCCAGGCATCCGAACCGCTTTCGCGGCCACCGCCCGTTTCCTTTTCACCCCCGAAGGCACCCCCGATCTCGGCACCGCTGGTACCGATGTTCACATTGGCAATGCCACAGTCGCTGCCGGCGGCGCCCAGGAAGCGTTCCATCTCGCGCAGGTCCGTGGTCATGATGGAAGAAGACAAACCCTGCTTCACATTGTTCTGGATGTCGATCGCATTGGCCACATCGCCGGTGTAGCGCAGAACGTACAGGATTGGTGCAAACGTTTCCTCCTGCACGATCGGCATGTCGGGCGTGGCTTCCACGATGGCGGGTTTTACGTAGCAACCCGTAGCGTAATCCGGACCACTGAGCACTCCGCCCTCCACGAGCATCTTGCCACCTTGTTCCTTTGCGGCTTTCAGCGCATCGGCATACATGGCAACGGCCGCCGTATCGATCAAAGGGCCGACATGATTTTTTTCGTCCAGCGGGTCGCCGATGCGCAATTGGCCGTAGGCTTTTGCAAGCTTCCCGGTGAAACTGGCGTACACGGAATCGTGGATGATGAGCCTGCGGGTGGTGGTGCAACGCTGGCCGGCAGTGCCTACAGCGCCGAAAAGTGCGGAATGCATGGCAATGTCCAAGTCTGCCTTGTCGGTGATGATGATGGCGTTATTTCCACCGAGTTCCAGCAGGGACCGGCCCAGCCGTTCGCTTACAGCAGCACCGACCACCTTGCCCATGCGGGTGCTGCCTGTGGCACTGATCAGCGGAAGGCGGTCATCATGTGCCATCCACTCACCCACTTCCCGGTTGCCGTTAATGAGCACGCTCACTCCTTCCGGTGCATTGTTGCGCTGCAGCACCTCCACAGCGATGGCTTGGCAGGCCAAGCTGCACAGCGGTGTTTTTCCGCTGGGTTTCCACACGGTCACATCACCGCACACCCATGCCAATGCCGAGTTCCAGCTCCAAACGGCCACGGGGAAATTGAATGAGGTGATCACCCCCACCAATCCCAAGGGATGCCATTGCTCATACATGCGGTGATCGGGCCGTTCGCTGTGCATGGTAAGGCCATGCAACTGGCGGGATAAGCCCACGGCGAAATCACAGATATCGATCATTTCCTGGACTTCGCCCAGGCCCTCCTGGTAGCTTTTGCCCATTTCGTAGCTCACCAGTTTGCCCAGTTCGGCCTTGTGCTTGCGGAGTTCCTCCGCGAACTGGCGCACCACCTCTCCCCGCTTCGGGGCCGGCCAGCTGCGCCACTCCATGAAGGCTGCTTGCGCTGTTGTGATGCACTGGTCATATTCAGCACGGGAAGCCCCGCGGATCACCCCAAGTTGAGCACCATCCACGGGGGAGGTGGATGTCAGGCGTCCGCCTTCACCTTTCAGCCACTTGGCACCGGTGGATACACCGGAGTGGTCTGCTGTGATGTTCCATTGCTTCAGAAGTCCTGCAATGCGGGAAGTGGCGGTCAACGTGGTCATGCTAAACGTAGGATTTTGAAAAGGGCTGCAAAAGTACTCTTGTTTTGGGCCGGTACACGGCACGGGCCCATGGGTGAGTATGGAACAGAGGACAGCAAGGAATGTTCAACTGGATACTTCGTTGAGGGAATGCGTTGGATTGGATCCTTGGCTTGATTGCATTGAATAAACAGGGTTTTTGAACCGACTTCGATGGATATGAGTTAAAATGTTGATAATCAGGTAAATATAAGCACCACTTCTTTTGGCCTCTAATCAATGATCGGAAGGCTGATGAAGGTCGGGGTTCAAAAAGGTGGTCGGATGCGGCAAATCGAAGATTAAGGGCCTTCTTTAGCCTCGGCTGGTTTTTGCGATATAGAGTGAACTTGAAGTTGGCCTGTTTCTGAGCAATGAGATCAAATTGGACCACGAACCTATGATCGTTCCCTTGACGAAGGATCCCACAGGACCAGCGCCGCCGTACTTTTCGCTGAGCATGGAAACATAAGGGGCATCAAACCACATATTTCGGGTTTCGAGCAGTTCAAATCCGCAGCTCTTCAGCAATGAGCCAACATCTTTACGGCGAAAATGGAAGAGATGGCGTGGGACATCCCAAGCCGCCCATCGTGTGCCGTAATGGTGGCAGTCCCAGCTTTCATTGTCCGGCACCGCAATGACCAACAGTCCTCCTGGAGCGATGCGTGCTTGTATTTGAAGCAGCACTTCCCGAGGGTCCGGGACATGTTCCAAAACATGCCAAAGGGTGACTACATCCCAAATCGGTGTCTGAGGTACTTGGTTGAGGTCTGAAAGGACTTCCACACCCTTGCTGAGGGCGATTTGGCGAGCATTTGCACTGACTTCAATTCCTTGCACGGCATACCCCTTTGATTGCATATAGGCCAAAAAGTCACCAGTGCCGCAGCCGATATCCAGGACTCGTCCTTTAGGCTTGTATTTTGCGATCAGTGCCTGCTTGCTTCTGATGGCGTTGCGCCGAATATGGTGATATATGGTGTCCTTCAGCCCCACTGGTTTTTCTACATGGGAGATATAGGCTTGTGAAATATAATACCGGCCTATGTGAGCTTGGTCAGGGCGTGGGGTCGTGCTCAGGAACCCGCAGGTGGTGCATCGCTGGACGCTAAAACTTTCATGACTGACGGTATGGTCAATCGCGTCAAAGGCTACTTCAAAGCCCGTTGCCTGGCATACAGGACACTTCGTAACGCTTTCCATAGAGTGTTCCACGTGGAACGATCATTCATTAGCGTCCCAAATAAACAAGCAGAACGCTGATGTCTGCAGGGGAAATACCGCTGATCCGCGCGGCTTGACCTAGTGTGGAGGGCTGTATGTTGGTGAGTTTTTGGCGCGCTTCCATGGAAAGGGAATTGAGCTTGGTGTAGGGCATGTCCAATGGGAGCGCGACGTTTTCCAGCCGCGTAATGCGGTCGGCCAAGTCTCGTTCCTTTTGGATGTATCCTTCGTATTTCATTTGGATTTCGACCTGTTCCTCCACCTCATTCTGAAGAGGACCAAAATCTTGTGTCAAGTGGGAAATTGTTGGCGAAAGCGATGCGATCTCCGCTAGCCCAAGTTGGGGACGGAGGAGAAGACTGCTCAGTTTTACTTTTTGTTTGATAGCTTCCGTTCCACGTGGAACGATCGCTTGGTTTGCCGTTTCGGGGTCAATGCTTTCGCTTCTGAGCGCTTGCGCCAGGTTAGCTGAGAATTTGGTCTTTTGCTGTACGCGGAGCAGCCTTGAGTCACTGGCCAATCCAATCTTGTGGGACAAGGGGGTTAGTCGTTGGTCTGCGTTGTCTTGCCGGAGCAGGATGCGGAATTCAGCCCTGCTGGTAAACATGCGGTAGGGCTCTTCGGTGCCCTTGGTGATCAGGTCATCGATCAATACGCCAATGTAGGCCTGGTCCCTTCCGAGCACAAACTCGTTCATATCTTGGATCTTCAGATGGGCATTGATGCCAGCCATCAAGCCTTGGCAGGCAGCCTCTTCATAGCCGGTGGTGCCGTTGATCTGCCCGGCGAAGTAGAGCCCCTGGACCAGTTTCGTTTCGAGCGTGTGTTTAATCTGCGTGGGGGGGAAGTAGTCGTACTCCACAGCGTAGCCTGGCCTGAAAATGCGGGCATTTGAAAAGCCCGGCAATTTTCGAAGGGCTTTGGTTTGTACCTCTTCGGGTAAGCTGGTACTGAATCCGTTGATGTACGTCTCCACGGTGTTCCACCCCTCGGGTTCCACGAAGATCTGGTGACTTTCCTTGTCCGCAAAGCGGTTGATCTTGTCCTCTATGCTGGGGCAATAGCGCGGCCCTTGGCCTTGTATCCTTCCGGAAAACATGGGGCTTCGGTCAAAGCCACTGCGTAGAATGTCATGAACCTCGGTGCTGGTGTGCGTGATAAAGCAGCTAAGCTGTTTCCTGGGGGGGCTTGTTTCATCCGAGAAACTGAATTTGCCTGGGTTTTCATCCCCTTTTTGTTCTTCCAGCTTGGTGTAGTCGATGCTTCTGCCGTCCACACGCGGAGGAGTCCCCGTTTTCATGCGTCCCGAAACGAAACCTAGTTCTGCCAGTTGCGTGGTAATTCCATGAGCGGCTTTTTCACCGGCCCTGCCACCTCCAAACTGTTTCTCCCCGATGTGCATCACGGCACTGAGGAAGGTTCCGTTGGTCAGGATCACCGCTTGGCAGTTCACGGTGTTTCCGGTGCCCGTGGTCACGCCAGTGATACAAGCCTTGCCATCAGTGTTGTTCTTTACGACAATGCCCACTACGGTGTCTTGTCTAAAGTGTACGTTGTGGATGCCTTCCAACTTCTCCCGCCAGGTGTGGGCGAATAGTTGCCTGTCGTTTTGAGTCCTGGGGCTCCACATGGCGGGCCCTTTGCTTTTGTTCAGCATACGGAATTGGACCGTGCTGATGTCGCTGACAATTCCGGATCCACCTCCAAGGGCATCTATTTCCCGCACAATTTGTCCTTTGCCCACACCGCCCATTGCGGGGTTGCAGCTCATTTGGGCTATCACGCCCATGTTCATGGTGATCAACAGCACAGTGCTGCCCATGTTGGCTGCGGCTGCAGCTGCTTCGCAACCGGCGTGACCGGCACCAACAACGATAATGTCATACTGCTCCATCGGATGCTTGTTTCACGTGGAACATTTGGTTTAATGGGTTGATCTGCAGTTTGTTGTGGTTGTAGCGGCAACCCCTTGTCGTGCGATTGCCCCGTATCGTTTTGGACTTTTCCTTCGGTGATGGTCGTGCAAACCTCAATTCTGAGGAAAATGACCTGCAAAGGTACATTCAAGTCATAGGATGCAAGGCTCGGCGAGCCTTGCCTTTGCCCCAAACAGCCGTGTTGCTGCGCCACTTCCCCTAACCGGGCCGGATCAACGCCACTGCGCGCGACACGCTTCGGGGGCACAGCTCATTGCATGAGCGCCGGCACAGGGAGGCGTGATACCCTGGCCCGGAGCTTGGGAATAACTTCCCCGAAGTCGTGGTATTTGTGCCACGTCCACCATGGCGCAACAGCGATTTGGCTCAGAGGTCCGTTATTTGCACGCTGCAAATGCGGGTGCTTGGCCATCAAGAGGACCAAGTGCCACGCTATGTTGAATTGGACTTTGGATGGCGCAAAGATGAACGTGCTTCTCATTGACGATGAAACGGAGATTTGTTTCTTGCTTCGGAACATGTTGCGCCGTGAAGGGATTGATTGCGATGTTGCGTATTCCATGGCCGAAGGCCGGGAACAACTGCGTTCCGGGCATTACTCAGCCGTGTTCTTGGACATTCATCTGCCCGACGGGCTTGGCTACCTCATGATCCCGGAGATCCGCGAGCGCCAGCCAGAAGTGCATGTCATTGCGATCAGTGCCGTTGACAATGAGCGGGAGAACGCAAAAGGCCAAGGTGCCGACTTGTTCATATCCAAACCTTTTGACAAGGGCAGTATCTTAGGCGGCCTGCGGTCATTGGGCTTAACAGCCTGACCGGCCTTGCCAGCACCCCCCCATGAGCCGATCCCACCTGCTTGTCATAGATGATGATGCCGACATCTGCCTGTTGTTGCAGCGCTTCCTGACAAAACAGGGTTATGAGGTCGACACGGCGCAGCGCGGAAGCACCGCCAAGGAATTACTGAAGCAGGGCCGGTACGAACTGGTGCTTTGCGATCACCGGTTGCCGGATACGGACGGTTTGGAAATGCTCCAGTACATCAAGGGGCTGTCCCGGGAAACCCAAGTGATCATCATTACAGGTTATTCGGACGTGCGCACGGCGGTGGAGTTGATGCGTAAGGGCGCTTTCGATTATGTGGGCAAGCCGCTCTATCCGGACGAGATCCTGATGCGGATAAAGGAGGCCCTTTCAAAGGTTGCTGCGGCGAAGGAGGAGATGCCCAAGCGGAAGCCTTCGCAGGTGAACGGGGCTCTGCCGGACTATGTTCAAGGGACAGGGCCACATGCCAAGGGACTGGCAGGGCACATTGCATTGGTGGCCCCCACGGACATGACGGTGTTGATCACCGGGGACACGGGCACGGGCAAGGAATTCGTGGCACGGGAGATCCACGCCCTGAGCAAGCGCGCTTCCAAGGTATTCGTGGCGGTAGACTGCGGGGCACTGCCGAAAGACTTGGCGGGCAGTGAACTTTTCGGTCATGTAAAGGGTGCATTTACCGGTGCGGTATCCGACAAGCGGGGGAGCTTCGAACAGGCAAACGGGGGCACCTTGTTCTTGGACGAGATCGGCAATCTGACCTATGAAAACCAGGTGAAGTTGCTGCGTGTGCTCCAGGAGCGGCGGATAAAGCGGGTAGGGGATGAGCGGGACATCACCGTGGACGTGCGTGTGCTGGCGGCCACAAATGAGGACCTTCATGGCGCAGTGGCGGACGGGAGGTTCCGCGAGGACCTGTTGCACCGGGTAAATGAATTCAGCCTGGACCTGCTGCCCTTGCGTGAGCGGAAGGAGGATATCCTGGTCTTCGCCCGTCATTTCCTTGACAAAGCCAACACACAACTGGGCAAATCGGTGGAGGGGTTCGAGGAAGCCGTAGAGGCCAAGTTAAGGGCACATCCCTGGCCCGGGAACTTGCGTGAATTGGGCAATGTGGTGAAGCGGGCCGTGCTGCTTACGACCGGTCCGTTGATCGGCATGGGGGCTTTGCCTGCGGACGTGATCAGCGGCGGGCCGCCACCCCGGGGCCAGGAGCGCGAAGCACTTGGCGACCTATCGGCGGACGGCCTGAAAGGAGTGTCCCACACGGCGGAAAAACAAGCTATTCTCAAGGCACTGGAACGGAACGGGTTCAACAAATCGCGCACGGCCGAAATGCTGAACATAGACCGCAAGACCCTGTACAATAAGCTGAAGTCCTTCGGCATTGAGGTTTGAGCCCGCCCCAGCCCGGGGAACAGCGGTACACCATGTTCAGGATCGGCGACCCCTCAAGCAGGAATTTGCGGGAGCGGAAACTGCTCCGGGTACTTTACGTTTTCACCATTGCCCTGCTGGGTGTGCTGCTGCTGGCCGCCGTGCGCACCTTTGACAAGTATTCCACGGCCAACAAGCGGGTGCGTGACAGCAATGCGGTGCTGCAGGAAATTTCTTCCATGATCTCCGGCCTCAAGGATGCCCAGACCGGGGCGACGGGCTACATCCTCACGCATGACACCTCATTCATGACGCCCTTCAGCCTGGCCCAGCCAGCAGTGGAACGAAGCATCCGGCGATTGGATTCCCTCTCGCGCGCAGGCGCCACGACCATGGATTTGCATGGGATCCAAGGCTTGTCACGCCAGATGCTAAAGCAGATCCAGGAGCAGTTTCTTTCCGAACGCACCTCGGACCTGGGCCTACAGGACAGTGAGCGGGCGCAACTGGAGCAGTCGCGCGACCTGATGGGTCGGGTCCGTGCCGAGCAGGTTCGCCTCTCCAGGGAATTGGAGCGCGTCCGTGATGCGTATTTGAACGAGGAACGCAGCCTGAAGCCCGATACGCCGATGATGCTGCTGGTCTATGCCGTGTTGGCCATCCTGGCGACCAGCCTGCTGTTTTGGCGCCTGTTCCGGGCGCTGGCCAAAGCGGAGCGCGCCGAGGTGGAGATCCTTCGCAAGGTGGACGAGCTTAACAAGGAAGTGCGTACGCGCGAGTTCGCCGAGCGGTCGCTGAAACGCGTGCTGGACATTTCCCCCAACGCCATCATGGCCTTCCGGAGCATCCGCGACAAATTGGGCCGGGTCACCGATTTTGAGTGGATCTTGGCCAATACGGAAAGCATGCACCTGTATGGGCATGCTGGCGGATCCTTGATCGGCAAACGCCTGCTCGACCAATTGCCATGGACGCGGCAGAACACCTGGTTCGACGGCTTTGTGGAGGTCGTGGAGACCGGCACCCCATTTGAAATTGACCAGCAGGCAGACCGGCGGCCGGGAACGTGGAACCACGTGCACGCCGTACGCCTGTTGGACGGATTGGTGGCCACCGTAACGGATATTTCCGAAACGCGGCGTGCCAGGGAACTGTTTGCCGAAAGGGATAGGCTTGCGATCACCGGAGGCATTGCGCGAACGATCGCCCACGAGGTGCGCAATCCACTTACCAACCTGCACATGGCGTTGGAGCAGATGCTGGAAGAGCTGGACCCCGCCACGCGCCAGGACGTGTCCCCGTTCTCGGAGATCCTGAAGCGCAACATGCAGCGTATCAGCAAGCTCATTACCGACCTGTTGGAGTCCTCCAAGGCACGTGAGCTGGACAAGCGTGAGTGCAGCGTCAGGGACCTGCTTGATGCCGCAATAGCTTCCGTGCATGACCGGCTGGAGCTCCTGCACATGAAATCCTCCGTGGAAGTTGGGGTTGGCACCGCAAGCGTGGCCGTGGACCCGGAGATGATCGGTGTGGCCTTGACCAACCTGTGCATCAACGCAATTGAGGCGATGGAGGAGGGAAATGGCCTGTTGCTGCTCAGGGCTGACATGGACCAGGACCATGTGCGCATCCGCATCACGGACAATGGAAAAGGCATTCCTGAGGAGAACATCCAGCGTCTTTTCCAGGCGTTTTATTCCGGCCGCAGCGGAGGCATGGGCCTGGGGCTTACCTCAGCCCGGAGCATCCTTAACGGGCATGGGGTACACCTGGATGTGGCGAGCGTGGTAGGGGTCGGAACCACCTTCACCCTCACCTTCCCCGATTGATTTTTCCGGAAGATTTGGCTGGTGCCGCCCCATTGGCGCATCTTCGTATGGGCAATGCCGGATGGAGGCAAACTTCCTCACGTGCAATGCGTAATAACGCCACCTAAAAAGCGGTCCACATGGAGGTTAAACGCGCTTCGGTCAACGACATCAGCTATCAACAATTCATTGATGAGCACTGGATCCCGGGCATTCCGATCGTGTTCACGGATGCCAGCAAGGTGTGGAAGGCCAACGGTACTTTCTCACCCGCTTGGTTCCGTGCACAGTATGGGGACCGCATTACCGAGGTGGACGGCACCCAGTACACCATGAACGAGATCATGGACCTGGTGGAGGGCAAGGACAGTTCCCGGCCCGTTCCATACCCGTGCAAATACCACGTGGAAGCCCAATTGCCGGAAATATTGCCGTTGTTGAAGCCGCTCAGCCTGAACTATGCCACGCCCAATTGGCTGGAGAGTCCCTGGTTTGCACGTGGACAGTGGGGAGGGGCCATTGAACTCTTCATCGGCGGCCCCGGCGGCAAATTCCCCTATATCCACCTGGACTACTACCACTTGAGCGCGTGGATCAACCAATTGTATGGCAGGAAACAGTTCACCGTATGGCCCCGAGGGCAGGAAAAATACCTGTATCCGGACCCCAATGACCCGTGGAAATCCCTGCTTCCGGACCACGAGAACCCGGATTATGAAAAATACCCGCTGTACCGCAACGCCACCCCGATCACCTTCACGGTGGGCGCGGGCGAAACACTTTTCATTCCCTTCGGGATCTGGCACACGGCAAAATCGCTGGAGCCCACCATCTCCATTGCATTCGACCTGCTGAACAGCCGCAATTTCCCGCTCTTCCTGAAGGACGTGTGGTGGTTCCGCCGCAACAACAAGGCAAAGGCGCTGGCGCATACGAGCTATGCGGCGCTGGCCGGGACCGCATGCAAATTGGGGGACATGGTGGGGGTGAAGCGGGGCTGATGCGATCACGTGCCCAACGCTTTCCCCGTAACTTTCGGGGCAATTCCCCCGCCCTTCAGCCGTTGAGGCTGTGCATCTGTTCCCCATGGCCTCCGATTACGAGCTGCTCATCGCGAAGCTGGACGGCTTCATCCGCAAGTACTACAAGGACCGCTTGATCCGCGGCGCATTGTATGGCGTGGGCCTGGTGGTGCTTTTTTTCCTCACCGCCTCGCTCAGTGAATACTTTGGCCGCTTCGGCACCGGGGTGCGAACGGGGCTCTTTTGGGGCTTGGCGGTGGCCAGTGTCATGGTGCTGGTCCGCTTGGTGGCCATCCCCCTGGTGAAACTCTTCCGCCTGGGGCCGGTGATCAGCCATGAGGAGGCCGCTGCCATCGTGGGCAGCCACTTTCCGCAGGTCAAGGACAAGCTGCTGAACACCCTTCAGCTTCGCGGCCAAGCCACGGAGAATGCGCAGCAACGCCAGCTCATCGAGGCCAGCATCGCCCAGCGCAGCCGGGAGCTGTCGCCCGTGCCCTTCAGTACCGCCATCGACCTTGGCCGCAACAATTGCCGTTTGCTGATCGCGCG
>CALMYC010000285.1 GCA_937873385.1 uncultured Flavobacteriales bacterium
CCGCCCCGCACGCTCCCCCCGCCGCTCATGGCCACCAATACCCTTCCGTTCCTGCTCATGGCTTCTTGCTTCCCGGCTCCGGTATGCCCTTCGCGTACACCAGCGTGGACACCAGTTTCCCGGTTTCATCAAATTCCTTCACGGGTCCCTCCAATGATCCGTTCCTGTACATGCCTTCCCGTTTCTTCGTTTGGCCTTTCAGTTCGCGTTCAACATCCTTTTTTCCCAACCCCTCCGGCCCCAGCGTCACTGGCGCATTGGTCCAGGTGCCGTTGTCAAACCACTCGGTGAAGGGGCCGTCCAGCTTGCTGTTCTTGTAAGTGTATTCGCCCTTCAACTGCTGGTCGTCCCAGTATTCCTTGAACGTGCCGTTGTCATACTGCTGCTTCACAAACTTCCCTTGTGCATAAAGCACCTGCATTTGCACGGAGCCGTCATTGTTGTAGTATACCCATTGCCCGTCCCGTTCGCCGTTCACGTAGCGGCCTTCGATCTCCTTTTTCCCGTTGGCGAAGAAAAAGGTCTCGGTGTCTTCAGGCTCACCGTTCAAGAAGTTGGCCCGGTAGCGCTGCGTGCCGTCCTCGTAATACTGCTCGGCCGGCCCGGAGGCCTTGCCGTCCTTGAAGTTCCGGCGTTCGGCCACCTTGCCGTCCGCGAAGTAGCTGATCATTGTGCCGTCCATTTTTCCGGCCTTCCAATGCTCGGTATTGCGCAGTTTGCCTGCATCATCGAAGTAGTTCCAGGTGCTGTCCTTGTCCTGTTCCACGTATCGTCCTTCGGCCATCACCTGGCCGTTGGGGTGGTAGTGGAGGCCATGGCTTGCATTGCTGCCTGCATAGTGGTCGATCCGACTTTCCACCTTGCCGTCGGTGCTGTAATAAATGAAGTTGCCCACTGGCTTGTCGTCCTTGAATTGCCCGGCGTAGCGGGTCCGTTCGCTTTCGGCCCATTTGCGCACCCATGGCCCTTGCTTGCGCCCTTGGCTGTCCTTTTGGTTGATGGTGCCTGGTTGTGCAAACAACGCAGGAAAGGACAGGCTAAGCAGAAGAATGAAGATGGAGCGGATGTGCATGGAGTTCAGCGCCAATGGCGGCGTGCAAATTTAACAACGGCGCAGGGGCGGGCGTGGTACAGATATCGTGCCTGCGCCTTGGCTCAGGTCTCCAGGATCCGCCGCAGGTAATTGATCTGGCCAAGATGCCAGCTTAGGTGGCCGAACAGGTGCAGCAGGAATTGCCCGCTGCTGGCGGATTCCACGGGCAAGGGCACCGGGAACGGTGCTCCCAACTTGGCGGTGTCCATGGCGCCCAGTCCGAGTTGGACGGAACGAACAGTATGGTCCACTTCCTCCAGAAGTTGCGCCTTGGGCAAGTCCTTGGCGGCAAACTCACGCGGACGGTCGCGCACATAGTCCTCGCCGCCCAACACGTGGCCGATGTAATGGCGCAGGTTGCCGCACAGGTGCAGGCAAAGGTTTCCTGCGCTGTTGCTGATGCCGGGCAGCGTGCGCCAGAGGTCGGCCTCCTCGGAGAAACTTTCGATCTCGTTGCGCAGCGTTCGCAAGTCCCGCAGGTACATTGCGGTCAATTCGGTGGTGGTCATTTTTCTTCCTGTACAGGGACA
>CALMYC010000286.1 GCA_937873385.1 uncultured Flavobacteriales bacterium
TCCCCTCCCCGCGCGCTGCACGGCCGGTCGTGAAAACCGGCACCGCCGGACCCGTCCCTGTACGTGACCGGTCCACGCAACCGATCCGCGGCGACCACTTTACGGACCGTAACGGCAACGTGTTCCGCAATGACAATGGACGGACCGAAGAACTGCGCAACGGCCAATGGAACAAGGTGCCCGACCAAGGACGCACACCTGAAGCCCAGCACGGCAATACAAGGAACCAGACCGGGGACCCGGGCCGCAGGCCGATCGTTCAGCCTGCAGACCAACCAAGGAACCCACAGGTGGACCAAGGCCGCACGAGGCAGCCTGAACCGGCACCCCAACAAATTGAACGGGAACGGATGCGCGGTGAAGAACGGGTACGGGACTTCCGCGGTTACCAACAGGAAAGGTCCACAGCCCCCATGCGTGAACGGCAACCTTCACCAACCTTCCAGGCCCCGCAACGCTCAGCGCCTGCTCCGGCGGGCAGAAGTGGAGGCGGCGGGCGCCGTGGTGGCCGCTGACCAACGAATTTCACCTCTTTTGAGGATGTTGTGCGGTTCCTCTTCGCCACTTTTGCGCGGAACGGACCTGCACAATGGATACGGCAGTGGTGATCTTGAACTGGAACGGCCTGCAATGGCTGCAACGGTTCCTGCCTTTGGTGGTTAGCCATACGGGTACTGATGCCCGCGTGATCCTGGCCGACAACGCCAGCACTGACGGGTCTGTGACGTGGGTGCGCCTGAATGCGCCGAGTGTGGAGGTGATCACAATGGGGACCAACGAGGGCTTTGCAGGGGGGTACAACACCGCCCTGGGGCAAGTGGAGGCCAGGTATTTTGTCCTGCTCAATTCAGATGTGGAGGTAACTCCAGGATGGGTACGCACGCTGCGCAAGCATTTGGATGACCGTCCGGACATGGCGGCCTGCCAACCCAAGATGCTCAGCCTTCAGGACCGGCACCGGTTTGAACATGCAGGTGCCGCGGGCGGGTTCATCGATCGCAACGGCTATCCGTTCTGCAGGGGGCGCATCTTTGAGATCACCGAGGAGGACCATGGCCAATACGATGACGACCGGGACGTGTTCTGGGCCACAGGCGCATGCCTGATGATCCGGGCGGAAGCCTTTCACGCCGCAGGCGGGTTCGATGGGAAACTGTTCGCGCACATGGAGGGGGTCGACCTGTGCTGGTGCCTTCGCCGCATGGGTTGGCGCATTGGATACGCGAGCACGGTGGCGGTTTTCCATGTGGGCGGTGGTGCGCTCGGCTACGGCAATCCGAGGAAAACATTCCTGAACTTCCGAAATAGTTTGGCCGTGCTCACCAAGCACCTGAATTCGCGTTGGATCTACGCGCGCATCATCCATCGCATCGTGCTGGACGTTTTCGCGGCCCTCAAATTCCTGGTGGAAGGGCACGGGTCCCATACCTGGCAGGTGTTCAGGGCACACTGTGGCTTCATCCGCTGGTTGCCCGGCCTGATGGCCGAACGGAAACGACTGCGCGGCATGGAACAGAACCCGGACCTTACCGGGATGTACCACAGGAGCATCGCCTACGACCGCTACATCCTGGGCTGGAAACAGTTCGGAAGCCTGGACAAGGCCGCGTTCGATCAGCCCCC
>CALMYC010000287.1 GCA_937873385.1 uncultured Flavobacteriales bacterium
AACGAGGGGGCGGATCGTGACCCTGCCTCGCTGGTCCCGCCGTCGCTGGCTGGGCGCGGCCTGCGCCGCTGCCACGCTGGGTTCGTGGTCGGCGCGCGCCAGCCAGCCGTTCCCCACCAGCAGGCCGGCCATTCCCGGAGGGGGGCTTTTTCGTGGACCACCCACCGCCACTGACTCCAATGCCTCCCGGGCTTTCAGTTCCTCGGCCATCACCGTTTGTTCAGCTTCTTCACGGACACGTAGTTCCCCAAGCACATTCAACATGCGCGCAACATCACGCTGCTCCGAAGGTTTTGCCAGTTCCTCCCGCAGTTCACTTCGTCCATTCGCCGCGCTGATCTCCAACCCGCGGATCAACAAAAAAGTCTTTTTCCCAGCGCGCAGGTCGCCGCCTTGTTGTTTGCCTGTTTTGGCCTGATCACCGAACGCATCCAACAGGTCGTCGCGCAGTTGGAAGGCCAGGCCGATGTGTTCCCCGAACGCACCGATGCGGGCGCTGTCCTCCTGCGATGCACCGGCGATCGCCGCGCCCACGCGCAATGCACAGGCCAGCAGCACGGCGGTCTTCAGGCGGATCATGGCGCGGTATTCCTCCGTGCCCACATCGCTGCGCTGCTCGTAGTCCATGTCCAACTGCTGGCCTTCGCACACGTTCAGCGCATAGCTGCTGAAAAGCGCGGACACTTCAGGCCGCTTCGCCATCAATTGATAGGCCTTCACCAGCATGGCATCACCGCTGAGGATGGCGGTGTTCTCATCCCACTTTTCATGCACGGTGGGCTGGCCACGGCGCAGGGGCGCCGCGTCCATGATGTCGTCGTGCATCAGGGTGAAGTTGTGGAAGAGCTCGATGCCGAGGGCTTCATCCAGGGCATCTTCCGCGCGGCCGCCGAAGAGCTCGCAGGCCATCAGCACCAGCATGGGGCGGACCCGTTTCGCCGGGAGGCCCATCAGGTAGGCCATGGGCGCATAGAGATTGCCTTTCGGAAGTGCCTTTGCCCACTCGGCGATCTGCGCTTCGATGAGGGTTTGGTGGGACAGAGGAGGCATAGTTCGTAGGATGTGGTTCGTGGGGGCGTGGTTCGCAGGGCATAGTTCGTGGGGCTTGGGGCGGATGGCGAGGGGCGGAAACCTGACAACTACGAACACGAACCACGAACTACGCCCCGATCAACTTCAACAAATACTCTCCATACCCGCTCTTCACCAGCGGCGTGGCAACGGCCTTCAATTGTGCCGCATTGATGTAGCCTTTTTTGAACGCCACTTCCTCGATGCAGCCGATGCGCAAACCTTGCCGTTCTTCGATCACCTGCACGAACTGGCCGGCCTGCATCAGTGACGCAAACGTGCCCGTGTCCAGCCATGCCGTGCCGCGGTCCAGGATCTCCACCTTCAACTTGCCGCGCTTCAGGTATTCCTTGTTCACGTCCGTGATCTCATACTCGCCGCGTGCGCTGGGCTTCAGTGCTGCCGCCACTTCCACCACGCTGTTGTCATAGAAGTACAGGCCCGGCACGGCATAGTTGCTGCGCGGCTTCGTTGGCTTCTCCTCAATGCTGATGGCCTTGTTGTCGGCGTCGAATTCCACCACGCCGTAGCGTTCGGGATCGCTGACGTGGTAGGCGAAAACAAGCCCGCCCTCCAATTCCGTATTGGCGCCCAACTTGCGGCCAAGTCCCGCTCCGTAAAAGATGTTGTCACCAAGGATCAGCGCCACGGCATCTTTCCCGATGAACTCACGGCCAATGACGAAGGCCTGGGCAAGGCCATTGGGCACCGCTTGTTCCGCGTAGGAGAACGAGCAGCCCAATGATTTTCCGTCGCCGAGCAATTTGCGGAAGCTCGGCAGATCATGCGGGGTGCTGATGATGAGCACCTCGCGGATGCCCGCCGCCATCAAGGTGCTCAGCGGGTAGTAGATCATCGGCTTGTCGTACACGGGCATGAGCTGCTTGCTCACCGCGAGGGTGAGCGGATGCAGGCGCGTGCCGCTTCCGCCGGCGAGGATGATGCCTTTCATTGCGGTCGGTCGGGATCTTCGTTTACGGGGTTCGCGCCTTCCATGCGCAAGGCCTCCATGTCGATGTCGTCCTCTTCGTCCATGGTCACCAGCAAGGGTTCCTCAAACGCCTTGGACATGATGCGCTTGTTCAGCGAGAGCACAAGCGACGGAAGCACCAGCAGGTTGGTGAGCATGGCCACCAGCAGGGTGATCGTGGTAAGCAGCCCCAGCGCCTGAATGCCCCCGAAGCGCGAGAAGGCGAACATGCTGAAACCCGCCACCAGCACCACACTGGTGTAGATGATGCCCACGCTCACCTCGCGCACGGCATTGTCCACACTACGGGCGAGGTTGCCGCCGCTCAGCTTCACCTCCAGGCGGTAGCGGGCCAGGAAGAAGATGGCGTTGTCAACGGCGATGCCCAAGGCAATGCCGAACACCAGCATGGTGCTGGGCTTGATGGGGATGTGCAGAAAGCCCATGATGCCGGCCGTGACGATGAGCGGCACCACGTTGGGCACCAGCGCCACCACCATGATGCGCAGGGAGTTGAACAACAGCGCCATCAGCACCACAATGATCATGATGGCCCAGAAGAGGCTGGTGATCAGGTTGCTCACCAAGTAACTGCTGCCTTTGAGGAAGACCACGCTCGTCCCGGTGAAGGTCACCTTGTAGCGGTCTGCCGGGAAGATGCTGTCGGCCTGTGCGCGCAGCTTCTTCAACAGCACATCCATGCGGGTGGTGCCTACATCGGCCATCTGCACGGTGAGGCGCGTGGTGCTGCGCGTACTGTCCATGAACGCTTTGCCCATGTTCGCACTGCCCTTGCCCTTCGCGCTGCCGATGTTCTCCAGGTAGGGCAGCATGAAGCGCTTGTCCGTGCCGGTAAGCAGGCCGTAGCGTTCCGGGTCGCCGCCATAGAAGGCCTGCCGGGTGAATTTCACGGCATCCACGATGCTCAGCGGTTTGCTGAACTCCGGGTAGGTGGCCAATGTGTCCGTGAGCTGGTCCAGCCGCTTCAGCGTGGCATCCTTCAGGGCGCCGCCCTTCTTTTCGGTGTTCACCAGGATCTCCAGCGGCATCACGCCATGGAAGTTGCGCTCGAAGAAGCGCAGGTCGGTGATCACGGGATTGTCCGCCGGCAGGTCGTCCACGATGCGGCTTTCGTCCTTCAGGCGCGCCATGCCGAAGAAGGCCGCAATGGTGACCAGGATCGTGGCACCATAGATCGCAGGGCGCTTGTGTTGTGAGAGAGAGACGATCGTGCCAATGGTGCGGTCCAACCAGTGTCGGTCCAAATGGCTCAGGTGCCGCGGTTTCGGCACCGGCATGTAGCTGAGGATGATCGGCACCAGCGTAAGCCCCAGCACGAAGATGGACATGATGCCGATGGTGGCGATGAGGCCGAACTGCTTGAGCACGTCGCTGTACGTGATGCAGAAAGCGGCAAAGCCCGCGGCCTTGGTGGCGTTGGTGATGAAGCAGGCCGCGCCGATCCGGCTGATCATGCGCTGCAGCGCCTTGATCTTGTTGTGGTGTTGCACATAATCATGATGGTAGGCGTTCACCAGGAACACGCAATTGGGCACGCCCACCACGATCAAGAGCGGCGCGATCACCGATTGGAGGATGGTGACCTGGAAACCCAGGAGCCCCATGCTCCCGAAGGCCCACACCACGCCCACCGCCACCACGCCGAGGCAGATCAGCATCACCCGCCACGACTTGAAGAAGAGCAGGAGCAGCAACGCGCAGATCAACACGCTCAGCACGACGAAGCGTGGCATTTCGCCCTTGACCAACTGGGTGTTCTTCACCCGCAGCCAAGGCAGCCCGCTGGCGTGGATGGGCAAGCCTGTTTCCTTGGTGAACCGGTCAAAGCGCGATTCCAGCGCATCGATCACTTTGGTGCGCTCCTCCGTGTTGAAGAGCTTGCCGTTCACGAACACCATCATCAAGGTGGCCTTGGTGCTGTCGTTGTACAACAGCCCTTTGTAGAACGGCAGCGATCGGATCCGGGCTTTCAGCGAGTCCATTTCCGCCTGGGTGCGCGGCAGGCCTCCCATCACGTTCTCCAGCTCGAATTTCTTCAGGCTGTCGTTGCGCACCAGCGTGAAGAGGTGCGCCTCGCTGAACACGCTGTCAATGCCCTCGATCTTCCGGGCATCCTTGCCCAATTGGTACCAGGCCGCGAAATGGGCCGGGGTGTACAGGCTGTCGCCCTGCGTGGCCACCACGATCACATTGCCGTCCGCGCTGAAGGTCTTCAGGAAATGCTGGTATTCCGCATAGGCCGGGTCGCTCTTGGGGAGCAGCCCGCCATGCTTGTAGCTCATCTCCACCTTCGTGGCCTCGTAAGCGAAAAACGCCGTGATGATCCCGATCGCGATCAGGATCCCCGTTCTGTTGCGCAGTACACGTCCGGCCAGCCAAGCCCACATCGGTGCAGATCAATGCCCGGTCCAATTCGCGGGCGAAGCGCGCAAAGGTGCGAAAAAGGGGGGAGCGGACGGTAATATGGGGCGGGATGGCAAGATGAACGGCGTCCAATGCCCTTTGCCTTCCGCCTTTTCAGAACGCATACCCCACCGTCAGTTTCACCGCGAGATTGTCCCCGGTGTCCGGCAAGGCATAAGGACCGTACCGGTAAAATGCGCCCACGCCAAAGCTGGTAAAGCCGAAGCGCAGGAGGTTCTCGATCAGCAGGCCGCTTTCATAGTAGCCTTCGCGCAAGGGTGTAAAGTCCAATCCCTCGTGGTTCCCCGGATGTGCAAGTCCGCCGAAGGCCACGCTGCTGACCACTGCGGGGCGCGGTCGGAAGTGCTTGGTTTCGAAGAGCAGCTTGCCGAAGCCGTGCTTGAGGTGGAAGGCCACGTAGCGGTCAGCCAGGAATTCATTGGGCCGCATGGTCTCGAAGACATTGGTGCTGGACAAGGGATAGCGCCGGCTGTAGGTGCCGCGCATGTTGTACAGGAAGGCCATGGGCGCTTGGTCATCGGCCACGCCAGCCAGCAGCTGCAGGGAGAGGTCGCCGAGCAAGCGGATCTTGAAGGTCTTCTCGATCATGGCATCCACGCGCCACGTGTCCCACTCCCCTTCCCACAGGCCCTTTTGGGCTTTCATGGCATGCACGTACACCACCGGGAACTTGGTCCCCAAGGCCAGTTCGCGGTCCGGCAGGCGGGCCAATTTCTCGCGGTATGCCCAGCGTAGGTCCAGGGTCCAGGCTCCGGTGAGAAAGTCGTTCTGCCGCAAGCTCACTGCATCGGAAACAGGCTGCACATAGTTGTATCCGATGTCGTTCAACCGCAACGCCCGTTCAGTGCCGAGCCACAGTTTCACGGAGCTGCCCGCACGGAACATGAACTTCGCCGAGAAGCGCTCGATGCGGTCCATGCGGTCCACGAAGATCATGCGGTAGCTGTCCGTGCTGAAGAATCCGCTCTTGCCGCGAAACGCTGCGCCACCGATCTCGCTGACGTCATTTTCGTACGCAAGCTGCACATTCAAGTCACGCGCTGGAACGGGCTTGATGGTCAAGTCGCCGCCGTACTTCCAGACCTTGTCGTGGAACCCGTAAGCGAAATACCCGCCCAAGGAGGCGTACCGCGTCACCTTGTCGTTGGTGGCCAGTCCGGCTCCCAAGCGGAAGCCTTCGTAGGCGTTGATGGCCATGATGCGGTCCAGCAGCAGGTCCACCGGGCCGATCGGAAGTTTGCCGCTGCCCAGCGCAGCGATGAACTTCAACTTGCGGTCGAAGTGCTCCTTTGCACCGAGGCTGTCCATCATTTCATACGTCCGCAGGTCCTTGCTGCCGAGTGAATCGGTGCGCAGGCCGCTCCAATAGGCCTCGTCCTTGCGGATGCTCAGTTTGTCCATCACCAGCTCCGGGCCGCGCACCTCCTTGCGCGGGATGTCAGGGTCCAGCTGGACATCCTTCAGGTAGGTGCGCCCTTCGCCATGGACAGACATGCCGTTGATCTTCACGTTACCCATGTAAATGAAGGTGTTCAGCTGAACAGGAAACCACGAGCTGCCGCCCTTGGCCGTGGGCAGCCGCTTGTGCTGTTGCTGGAACCGGATGCTCAATCCGCTCTTGTCGATCGGCTCTGCGGTCACGCTCTGCACTGCGTATCCGTCGGTGTTGATGTACAGCAAGCCCTTCAGTCCGTCGAACTTCGTGCCGGTGCGCGGCCGGTAGCTGATCACATACACACTGTCCTTGCCTTGGTAAAGCGTGTCCTCCAGGATGAAGAGGTACTTGGACGTGCTGCCGGGGCCGATGGGGCCCAGGTAGCTTTTGTCGCTGATGTCGATCTGCGGTGCGTAGATGCTGAAGGTTTCCGTTTGCGCGGCCAGTGCCAGGAAGGAAGGGTCCTTCAGGCCGCTCACGCGCATCGCCAGCACGGTCTCCTTGGCGGCAGCGGGCGGGATGAAGCTTTTCCTGGTGGCGCTCTCGATCAGGAAGAGGTGTTGGCGCTCCAGCATGCGCATGAATTTTTCCTCCGCCGTGTCCACTTGGGCGGTGTCTGCGGAAAATGCCGTGGTGTCCGGCTCCGCGGGGCTTTGGCCGTCCGCGTCGGTGCCCAGGCTGTCCTTCACCAGGTCGAACACCGTCTTGCTGTAACTCGTGTAGCGGTAGCTGTGGTGGCGCATGCCGTCGTTCTCCTTCCGGTTGGCATACACGCGGCGGATGATGCGGTGTGCAGGGTTTTCGGTGTGCGTTACTTGCACGGTGTTCAGTTGGGTGTTGCTTGCATGCAACAACACCGTTACCGGATTCCCGTCCGCGATGGTGATCGACTGCGGTTCATAGCCCACGTAGCTCGCACGCAACGCCATAGGCAGCTGCGGCACGCTGAGTTTGAATCGTCCGTCAATGTCCGACGTGGTGCCGGTGCGCGTACCCTCGATCAAAAAAGGAACAAAGGCCAAGGGTTCCTTGGTGGCGGCATCCAGTACGCGGCCGGTGACCATCTGCTGCGCGATGGTGGGCAAACAAGTCAATAGAAACAGACTGAATAGGAATGATCTCATGCAAGCATTTGGCGTAGGACGGGCAAGATGGGGAAAAGTAACAGGGCTTTTCAGTTGTCCGTTGTCCGGCTTTCTCACTGGGGGCGCCCAGCTCTCATTCGGCTCTTATCACTCATGGGAAATGGGGGGTATCTCCTTGCCCAACGGAACTTGCGTGAATAGTGAAACGAGCATCTATACAGGGGGTGGTACTACGTGAAAACATTTGCCACAACGCACCAAGCGCCGGGCCGCACCCCTGACAACGATCAAAGGAACAACTGACAACTATCCCCTGCCTCGCCCGCGTTTGCAACGCGGGCGTATCTCCCAGGTCGTTTGACACGACCATCCCTAAACCATTCCCGCTGGCCATTTGCACCTGTTGAATGTGCACGCTACAAGCGTGCTTCGATCTTCATCCGCGTTGCAAATGCGGACGAGTGTAGGAAAACCACCAAGGGCAAGATCATGAACAACTGCCCCCGGCAAGGCAGCGCAACTGCCCCACACCTCGTCTATGCCAATAACAACCCTTTACGCCATGCGCCTCTCTCTACCCCTGCTTGCCTTGGCCATAGTCTTTAGCACTACCGCCCAGCCCACTTGGCGCTTCCCAATCTGTTTCGAGGACGGCACCGGGGCACGGGATACCATCTGGCTGGTCTATGATACTACAGCCACTGTTGGCAACAATTCATTCCCCACTGTGGACTATGCTCTGGGAGAAGGCCACGTGGATATGGACCACTCCAAATTCAATGTCTGGGTCGGGAATTGGGACAACGACTCCACCAAGACCGTGGCATTCCCCTACACGGAGTTCCCCTACCACAATGCCACCGTGTACGCCTTCAATTATCAATACCCGGTGACCATCCACTGGGATTTAAGCTTGGGAGCTGAGCCGTGGCTACCTCAAGAAGGGTGGCCGATCAATGGTGGTGCTCTTTACAACGATTACTTCTACTATTTCAATAACTGCGGGGGGCCTCCCTGCGGAATTTTCGATATCTCACTAGCGGACAGTGTAGTCGTGGTTGACGCATTCCCCGCAGAGGTTTTTCCCGTGGGTTTCACCCTTGGTCACCTGCTTGATGTGCATGTTGCCGAACAAGGCGGTGGGGACCCTGTCCAGCTATGGCCCAACCCGGCCACCACGGAAGTGCTGGTGCGGGGCTTTGGGGATGAGGAGTGCCTGTTGCGGCTCATGGACATCACCGGGCGCGTGGTGATACAAGAAGTGCGGTTCACCGGCAAGACAAGGCTACCGCTTGCCGACGTTCAGCCGGGCACGTACGTGTGCCTGATCACCACTTCCAAAGGGCACCTTTGGCAAGGGAAATTGGTGGTTGGGAGGTAAGGGCGATGCCCACCCTTGCCCCGGATGGACGTTGCGAGCATGCCTGTGACTTCCCGCCCTGTACCCTGATCAAACACCAACCGCGCCCCATGATCGAACCTGCCGGGGTACCTTGCGCCCATGCTTCCCGCGCTTCGCGATGCTCGCCAATGGGCCGGTGCGATGACCCCGCAACGGGCGCGCAACGGCTACCGGCTGTGGAGCAGCTTCCGCGAGGCCAAGCACACGAAACAACCGAAGATCAACGGGCTGCCCTTCAGCATCAGCATGGAGCCCACCACCGCGTGCAACCTGCGCTGCCCCGAATGCCCCAGCGGCCTGCGGGCCTTCACCCGCCCTACGGGAAACTTGAAGCAACCTCTCTTTGGGCGCGTGATCGACGAACTGGCGGGCGACCTCTGGGCCCTCACCTTTTACTTCCAAGGCGAGCCGTTCATCAACCCGCACTTTTTGGACATGGTGCGCTACGCCAAGGCAAAAGGCATCTACACCAACACCAGCACCAACGCGCATTTCCTCACGGAGGCCAAGGCGGAGGAATGCGTGCGCAGCGGCCTCTCGCGGCTCATCATCAGCTTGGACGGCACCGACCAGGAAACCTATTCCGCCTACCGCCGCGAAGGCACGTTGATCAAGGTGATTGAAGGCGCGGAACGCATTGTGAAGTGGAAGAAAAAACTGAAGAGCCGCACACCGCATACCGTATTCCAATTCCTGGTGGTGAAGCCGAACGAGCACCAGGTCCCGCAAGCACGCAAATTGGCCAAGCAGATCGGCGTGGACGACCTCTGGCTGAAAACCGCACAGATCTACGAGCCGAAGGATGACCACCCGCTGATCCCCGCACAGGACAAGTACTCACGCTACAAGCGCAACGCGAACGGCGTGTGGGAGGTGAAGCACCGGCTGGACAACGAGTGCTGGAAAATGTGGCACAGCTGCGTGGTCACCTGGGACGGCAAGGTGGTGCCGTGCTGCTTTGACAAGGATGCCAAGCACGTAATGGGCGACCTGAACCAGCAGAGCTTCCACGAGATCTGGAACGGGCCGCGCTACAACGCCTTCCGTGCGCAACTGCTCCGCGACCGCAGCTCCATCGACATGTGCCGCAACTGCAGCGAAGGCTGCCCGGTGTGGGCGTGATCACACGGTCAAGATCTCCTTCTCCTTTGCCGCAAGCAAGGCGTCCACTTTCTTGTTCCACGCTCCGGTGGCCTTCTCCACATCGCCTTCCGCGCTCTTTGCGGCATCCTCAGGAAGCCCGTCCTTCTGGGCTTTCTTGATGCCCTCCATGGCCTTTTGCCGCGCGCCACGGATGCTCACCCGGGCGTTCTCGCCTTCGCGGTGCGCCATCTTCACCAGCTCCTTGCGCCGCTCCTCTGTGAGCATGGGCACCGAGATGATCACATGCTCCCCGTTGTTGCTGGGGTTGAAGCCCAAGTTGGCCGCCATGATCGCCTTCTCGATCGGGTCGATCATCTTCTTCTCCCACGGCTGCACAATGATCGTGCGCGCATCCGGCGTGTTGATGTTGCTCACCTGGCTCAGCGGCACCTCACTGCCGTAGTAATCCACGCGCACGCCTTCCAGCATCGCCGGATTGGCGCGGCCGGCGCGGATCTTGATCAGTTCCTTGTCCAGGTGGTCCACCGCCTTGCGGTCCAGGTCCTCGCATTGCGCGATCAGGGAGGTTACTTCACTCATGTTCTTGGGAAAGAAGGCGCGAAGGTAAGCGGGTGCGGTTTGTCCGCAGATGCGGGATCATGAGGGCATAGATCGCAGGGAATAGTTCGTAGTTCGTAGGGAATAGTCGTAGGGCGTAGGGCGCGGATGCACCCTTCCCTGCGAACCACGAACTACGTCCTATCCCTCAAAACTCCACCAATGTCCCCAACGGCTCCCCGTAGATCAGTTTGCCCAAATTTCCCGGCTTGTTCATGTCGAAGACAATGATGGGCAGCTTGTTCTCGCGGCACAGCGTGAAGGCCGTCATGTCCATCACGGCAAGGCCTTTTTCGTACACCTCGTCGAAGGAAATGCGGTCGTAACGCGTGGCCTTGGGGTCTTTCTCGGGATCGGCGGTGTAGATGCCATCCACGCGGGTGCCCTTGAGGATCACGTCGGCCTCTATCTCGATGGCGCGCAGGCTGGCGGCGCTGTCGGTGGTGAAATAGGGATTGCCGGTGCCCGCGCCGAAGATCACAATGCGCCCTTTCTCCAAGTGGCGTAATGCACGGCGGCGGATGAAGGGTTCGGCGATCTGCTCCATCTTGATGGCGCTCAGCAACCGCGTCTTCTGCCCGGCCGCTTCCAACGCGCTCTGCAGGGCCAGGCTGTTGATCATTGTGGCCAACATGCCCATGTGGTCGCCCTGCACGCGATCGATGCCGCTGGCGGCCGCCTGGATGCCCCGGTAAATGTTCCCGCCGCCCACTACAATGGCCACTTCCACCCCGGCCTTGGACACCGCCACGATCTCCTCCGCATATTGCTGAAGCCGCGCGCTGCTGATCCCGTAAGGCTGCTCGCCCATCAGGCTTTCGCCGGAGAGCTTCAACAGGATGCGCTTGAACTTCTGCTTGGTGTTGGGGTTGCTCATCGGTGCGCGAAAATAGAAGGTCCGCCACAAAAAAAGAGGGAGACCGAAGCCTCCCTCAATTCAGTTATGCAGTCGGGATCAAGCTCCCAGCGCGTGGCGCTTGAAACCGGTCACCTTTAGGTCTTTGTCGGCCTTTTGCACGTACTGTTCCACGTTCATCTTGTTGTCCTTGATGAACTCTTGGGCCAGCAGGGTGCTTTCCTTGAAGAACTTGTTGAGGCGGCCTTGGGCGATCTTCTCGGCCATTTCCGGGGCCTTGCCCTCCTGGATGGCGAGGTCCTTGCCGATCTCCAGTTCCTTGTCGATCACGCTTTGGGGTGTGCTGCTCTTGTCCAGGGCGATGGGCGCCATGGCGGCGGCCTGCATGGCCACGTCCTTGGCCACCTGCTCATGGCCGGCCTTGTTCAGGCCCACCATGCTGGCCACGCGGTTGCCCGGATGGTTGTAGGCGTACACGTATTCGGCCTCAATGGTGCCGCAGTAGTTCACGTCGATCTTTTCGCCGATCACGCCGGTCTGCTCGGTGAGCTTTTCGGCGATGGTGAGGCCGTTGCCGTAGGGCAATGTCTTCAGGGCAGCCGCGTCGGCGGCCATGTTCTTCAAGGCAATTTCCGTGATGGTCTCCGCCATCTTGCCGAAGTCGGCGTTCTTGGCCACGAAATCGGTTTCGCAGTTCACGCTCACCAGCACGCCCTGCTTGGCATTGGCGCTGGTCTTGGCCAGCACCAAGCCTTCGGCCGCGTCGCGGTCGGCGCGGTTGGCGGCCACTTTCTGGCCCTTTTTGCGCAACAGGTCGATGGCGGCCTCGAAGTCGCCGTTGGCCTCGGTGAGGGCTTTTTTGCAATCCATCATGCCCGCGCCCGTCATCTGGCGCAGCTTGTTCACTTCAGCAGCCGTAATGGCCATGGTCGTGCTCATGCTTTTGTCTGTTTGAAAAATGAATCCTGAAGGAAGGCCAAATGGCGTTCCTCAAGCCTCCGGGGAAGCTTCCCCCTCAGCAGCGTCGGCGTGGTCCGCCACTTCAACCGGGGCTTCCGCCGCGGCCTCCGTGGTGTCCTCGGCAACCGCTTTCTTGCCGGTGTGCTTCCGTCCTGGCTTTTCCTTCGCGGCGGCCTCGTTCTCCTCCTCGCCTTCCTCGTCAGGCGTGGCGGTGCCGCTGTCCTTGTCGCGTTTGCGGTCTTCCAAGCCGCCCTGCACAGCAGCGATCATGGCGTCCACAACGAGCTCGATGCTCTTGGTGGCGTCATCGTTGGCCGGGATCGGGAAATCCACCAAGGTGGGATCGCTGTTGGTGTCCACCATGGCGAAGGTGGGGATGCCCAGCTTGCGGGCTTCCGCCAGGGCGATGTGCTCCTTCACGATGTCCACAATGAAGAGGGCGCTGGGCAGACGGGTGAGGTCGGCGATGCTGCCCAAGTTCTTCTCCATTTTCTCGCGCTGACGGCTCACTTGCAGGCGCTCGCGCTTGCTCATGTTGTCGAACGTGCCGTCCACCTTCATCCGGTCGATGTTGGACATCTTCTTGATGGCCCGGCGGATGGTGCCGAAGTTGGTGAGCATGCCGCCGCTCCAACGTTCGGTGACGTAGGGCATGCCGGTGGGCTTCACCTTGTCCGCCACAATGTCCTTTGCCTGCTTCTTCGTGGCCACGAAAAGCACCTTCTTACCACTGCGCGCAACCTGGCGCATGGCATTGGTGGCCTCCTCCAGCTTGACGGCCGTTTTGTTGAGGTCGATGATGTGGATGCCCTTCTTCTCGGCGAAGATGTAGGGAGCCATGTTCGGGTTCCACTTGCGGCGCAGGTGGCCGAAGTGTACGCCAGCTTCGAGCAGCGTGTCAAATTCAATGCGTGCCATTCCGATTTCCTTTGTTTGGGTTCACTTTCCTTTTTCCCGTTGTGCAGGCATTCAGCGCGGTAGCCGGTTGCCCGGGTCTGGCTGAATTGGATGCTGAACCCGCCATTGCTCCTTCGACTTCGCTCAGGACCTCGGCGGGTGCCAACAAGCGCGGGATATCAACGCTTGCTGAACTGGTAACGCTTGCGGGCCTTCTTGCGGCCGAACTTCTTGCGCTCCACCTCGGCGGGGTTGCGCGTCATGAGGTCTTCGGCGTTCAGGAGGGGCTTGTGGGCCTCGTCTGCGGCCACCAACGCACGGGCAATGCCCAAACGAACGGCCTCCACCTGTCCGGTGATGCCGCCGCCGTTCACGTTTACGGTAACGTCGTACTTGCCCTCGGTGCCGGTGAGCTTGAAGGGCTGCACCAGTTTGAACTGCTGGGTGGTGATGGGGAAGTACTCACTTCCCTCCACGCCGTTGACGGTGATGCTGCCGTCGCCTTCGCTGAGGATCACGCGCGCCACGGAGGTCTTCCGGCGGCCAAGGCTGTTGATGGGCTCCATGCTTACTTAATGGTGTTCAGGTCGATCTTGCGGGGCTTCTGGGCCTCGTGCTTGTGCGTGGTACCGGCCACCACGTGCAAGTTGTTGAACTGTGCACGGCCAAGGCGCGTCTTTGGCAACATGCCGCGCACCGCGTTCTCCAGCAGGGCGTAAGGCTTGCGCGCCAACAGCTTTTCAGCGGTCTCGCTGCGCTGGCCGCCCGGGTACATGCTGTACCGCTGGTACTCCTTGTCGGCCATTTTGCTGCCGGTGAGGCGCACTTTCTCGGCGTTGATCACGATCACGTGGTCGCCCGTGTCCACATGGGCGGTGAAGGTGGGTTTGTGCTTGCCACGAACGAGCATGGCGATCTTGCTGGCGACGCGGCCGATCACTTCGTTCTCGGCGTCCACCAGCAGCCATTCCTTCTGCGTGGTGGCCGCGTTGGCCATGGATGTGGTGTGAGTCGTGGATGCCACTTTTCCGGGGGTGTTAATGGTCTCTGATTCCTCCTAAGGGGGCGCGAAGATAGTCAGTTGTTTCGGAAAACCAACAACGGGTTGTGGACAGCAGTTCCCCTTTGGCCTAGTTTCCTTCCCGAACAACCTGATCATCGCCGGGATGCCCGCCGGTAGCACGCGCCCTGCACACAAGCACTTGCCGACTACTCCTTCCCGCGTTTTTGCGCCACATTGGCCGGTTTGCCGTATTCGGGCACTAAGTAGGCCAGGTCGCTGTAGTGTTGCGTGGTAAATCCATGGTAAGCGCATCCGGCCAATCCCTGGATCCCGGGCCGGATGCCGGGATGGTGGAGAATTTGGGGAAATGACCTCCACAGGGAACCCGCCTTGTCCGCACCATCCCCAAAAACATGGGTCAGCGTGTGGACCGGCCGGGTCTTGCACCAAGCTTCATCCAGGATCAACGGAGCCGTTTTCCCCTGCGCTTCCCCGGCAGGGCCGTAGGCCCGGGTGTAGACTTCCATCCGGCGCGCATCCACCATGGGGAAAAGTACATCGTCCCCACTGAATGGACCGTGGGCGCGCACCAGTGCTTCCACCAGCACATCCAACGTGGGCATGCCGATCAACGGTTTGTCCAATGCAAAACAGAGGCCCTTGGCGGCGGATAGCCCGATGCGCAAGCCTGTGTATGAGCCGGGCCCGGTGCCCACGGCCACGGCATCCAATTCCGGCAGCACATGGCCGGCATCCTGCATCACCGCCGCGATGAAGACATTCAATTGCTCTGCATGGGAGAGTGCAGGCGTGGCGTCCACGCGCCAGGCAAGTGGTTCATCATTCCCGCTGAGCACCACGGCCAAATACGGCGTGGCGGTATCGAAGGAGAGCAACAAGGCCACGATCAGAGGGTTACCGGCACGCCTTGGAGGATGTCCAGGGCTTTTTCAGCCATGAGGTAGCTGTACTTGGCATTGATCAGCTGGGAGGTGCTTTGCCGAAGCCGTGCCTTGGCCACGTTGAGGTCGGTGGCCGTGATGGCATGCTGGGCGTACCGTTCGGTGGCCATGCGGACCGCCTCGTCAGAGGCATCCACGGAGAGCTTGGCACTAATATACTGGCGATAGGCACCGCGCTGTGCCGTCAAGGCATTCTGAACATCCACCTGCAGTGCATTCTTCTGCTTGTCCACGTTGTTCCTGGCCTGTTCGAACTGGACCCGGGCCCGGTCGGTGGCCAGGCGGTTGCCCATGTTGTTGAAGATCGGAACGCTCAAGGTGAAGCCCACCGATTCATTCAAATTGTCATTGAGCTGCCGGGAGAAGGATTTTACCCGTGTGCGTTGCGCATAGTTGGGCGCGTACACACCCTCCCCGCCTTGCGTGGCACCGATGAGCGAGTAACCGTCAAGTACAGGTGCACCCACGGCCTCGAAGTTCCGGCCGGAATAACCAGTGCCCACAGAAGCATTGAAGGAGAGTGAAGGAATTGAATTGGAACGGGCGATCGCAATGCCCCGGTCGGCACTTTGCATGTTGAGGTCAGCGGCAAAATAGGCCGGGTTGGTGGCCACCACCTTGGCCAGGACCTCTTCCACCCTGTCGGTAGGTTCCGTGATCGCCAGCTCACCAATGTGCGGTGTGGCCACGCGGAAGCCGTCCAATTCGTCCGGGGCAAGGAACATGAGCTGGGCCAAGGTGAGCCTGGCCTTGTCCGCCTGGATCTTCAGGTCCTCCACGTTGTATTCCTCCTGGGCCTGCTGGGCCTGCATGTCCAGCAGATCCCCACGTGCAACGCGCCCTGCGTCATACAAAGCTTGGGTGGTGGCCGCTTGTTCCTTGGTGGCATTCACCTGCGCTTCAGCCGCCTGCACCTGTTCCTCCAGTCCGATCAGGTCCAAATACGCGCGCACCACGGCGGTGCTGATGTCGTTGCGCAAGGCTTCCAGCGTTTTGGCGGAAGCTTTTTCGTTCAAGTCGGCTTGCTTCAGGGCATTCTGTTTGCGTAACCCCTGGAAGAGCACCACGTCGCTGCTGAGGTAGAGGTTGTTGGTGCGCACACGGTCCGTGGCGAAGGTGTTCGTGTACTGGTCAATGGTCTTTCCCCAGTTGTAGCCATGCGTGGCCGCTCCGTTCAGGTTCGGCAGGAACGACCAATACGCCTGTTCGTGGGCCTTGTCGGCATAGTCCGCATCCAGTGCCGCGTTGCGCACGTCAAGATTGCGCTCCTGTGCCTTTGCCAGGCATTGCTCCAACGTCATCGGGGCCTGGCCTTGGGCAGCCACGAAAGGAAGAAGCAACAGGCTTGCCAAGGCGGTCCGCATCCGGTTCGGGCTTTTCAGGAATCGGGGCAAAAATAGCCCTCGCCTTGCAGCCTTCCGGCTCAATGGGATGAGCGGCCCGATCCGGGGCCGGAAGGCGTAGCCAGCGCATCGTACGAGGTGATGCGCACCTCCACACGCCGGTTGGCCTCACTTTGTTCGTTGTTCTTGGGGTCTGGATATATCATCTGCGAATTCCCCAAGCCCACGTAGGAGACCCTTGCCGGGTCAATGTCGTTCACCAGGAGGAAGTTATACACGGTCCGCGCCCTGGATGTGCTCAATTCGATGAATTCCTTGCTGTTTTTCTTGAAGGTGGGGCCGTTCACATGGCCTTCGACCTGTACTTCCGCCGTAGGATTTTCCTGCATGAACCGCAGCAGGAGGGCCAGTGATGCTTCCGAGTTTCGCATCACCTTGTTCTCGTTCCCGACAAAACGAATGTCCTCAAGCGCCACATGTTCACCGGGTGCGATGGGCGTTAGTTTGATGTCCACGTGCACTGCACTGTCGCCATTGGTGACCAGTTTTTCGGAGTGGAACATGTAACCCTTTCGCAAGCACGTGATCCGCAGCCTGCGATAGGTGTCCATGTTGAACACGTACCGGCTTTGTCCCTTGGCCTCCACAACGGAATCGAACCGCATGCCTTCCACGGTGAGAACGGCATTTACCGGGCCGCCCGTCACCTGGTCCGTCACATTGACGATCAACTGTTGCGGCAGGCTGGGTACCGGGGGGGGAGGCGGCGGCGGGTCGTAGTGGAAGCGAATGGTGAACCCGCCCCGGGGGCGGTCTTGGAAATCGACCAGCAAGTAGAAGAGTTCCCCATCCTGCACCTCGATCGCACGGCTGTACGAGCTCCCCACGCCGGAACGCACATAATCGTCGGTCGCCTCCTTGCTCAGGCCGCACTTGGAGCCAATGGCCTTGTTGTTGCGGGAAATGTTGCTTCGCACGGGCTCCACCTGCTTGGTGGGGATCTTGGCGCACAGATCAGGTACGTTTCCCTCGAACAGGAGAAAATCGATGTCATCGTCCGTGTTGTCCGGAATGATGTCGAAGGTGAGCAATGTTGTCACCGGTGCCCGGAACAGATACCACGTGGTATGGTGCTCCCGCTCCAACCAGCGCAGGTCAGTGGCCGGATTCTCCTTGATCTCCAATACATTGCCGACACCCCGTCCCGGCCGCTCACAAACAACTACAGAGTCCTTAATGGGGATGGCGCCCATGCAGTCCCCCTGGTCGGAGGCGCGCTGCTGGGCTTGTGTTGTTTGGAGCAGGAGCAGGCTGCCAAACAGTAGCGTATGTGCTTTTGCGTGGAACAAACGCAGGAATAGGCAATGCCCTTTCTACGCAGGTTCATAGCCGAGGTTACTCCCCAACCACCGCTCCATCCATTTCGTGGTCTTTCCTTTCCGCCGGGCCAGGTCCTCAATTTGATCCTTGCCCACCCGGCCCACGCCGAAGTATTTGCTGCGCGGATGCGCGAAGTACCAGCCGCTCACGGCCGCCGTGGGGTACATCGCCAAACCCTCGGTGAGCTCGATGCCCGTGTGCTTCGTGGCGTCCAGCAGGCGGAAGATCTCCGGCTTTTCCGTGTGGTCCGGGCAGGCGGGATAGCCTGCTGCTGGCCGCACACCGTCGTACTGCTCCTTGATCAATTCCTCGTTGCTCCAGGCTTCGCTGTGCGCATAGCCCCAGATCTCCTTGCGCACGGTCTCGTGCATCTTCTCCGCAAAGGCCTCGGCCAAGCGGTCGCCCAAGGCCTTGCACATGATCGCGCTGTAATCGTCGCCCGCGGCTTCGAACTGTTGGGCCTTCTCCTCCACGCCGTGCCCGGTGGTCACTGCGAATGCCCCGATCCAATCCGCGATGCCTCTGGGCGCAATGAAATCCGCGTTGGCGGTGTAGGGCACGCCGGGTGCTTTCTTCGATTGCTGGCGCAGGGTGTGGAACGTGCCGATCACCTCCGTGCGCTTTTTGTCCTTGTACACTTCGATGTCGTCACCCACGGCATGGGCCGGCCAGATACCCACCACGCCGTGCGCGGTGAACCAGCGTTCCTTCACCAGCTTGTCCAGCATCTTCAGCGCGTCGGCATGGAGCTTGGAGGCTTCGGCGCCCACCACGGGATCGGTGAGGATCTTCGGGAATTTCCCCGCCAGTTCCCACGCCTGGAAGAAGGGCGTCCAGTCCAGGTACGGTATCAGGTCCGCGAGCGGAAAGTTGCGGAAGCTGAAGAGACCGGTGCTGCGCGGTGCCACGGGCGGCTCGGCTTTCCAGTCGATGGTGAAGTGCTTTTCACGCGCTTCCGCGATGGGGATGATCTCCTTCTCACGTTGCGCATTGGCGTAGTGCTCGCGCACCGTCTCGTATTCCTCGGCGATGCGCTTCACGAAGCTGTCGTGCGTTTCGGGGCTGAGCAGTTCGCTCACGGCGGGCACGCAGCGCGAGGCGTCGATGATGTGGACCACGGGCTTGCTGTAGTGCGGCGCGATGCGCACGGCGGTGTGTACTCGGCTGGTGGTGGCGCCGCCGATCAGCAGCGGAAGCTCAAAGCCTTCGCGCTCCATGTCCTTGGCCACGTTGGCCATCTCGTCCAGCGAGGGCGTGATCAATCCGCTGAGGCCGATCACGTCCACCTTCATCTCGCGCGCGGTCTTCAGGATGGTGGCGCTGTGCACCATCACGCCGAGGTCGATCACCTGCCAGCCGTTGCAGGCCAGGATCACGCCCACGATGTTCTTGCCGATGTCGTGCACGTCGCCTTTCACGGTGGCGAGCAGGATCTTGCGCGGACCGTCATCGCGCGTGGTGTGTACGGGCACGCCGAAGCTGTCCTTCAGCACCTTGGCTTCCGCCGGTGTGTTCTTCTTGAATTCCTCCAGGAAGGGCTCCAGATAGGCCACGGCTTTCTTCATCACGCGGGCGCTCTTCACCACTTGCGGCAGGAACATCTTGCCTGCGCCGAAGAGGTCGCCCACCACGGTCATGCCTGCCATCAGCGGACCTTCGATCACCTTCACGGGGTCCAGCAGTTCCTGGCGCGCTTCCTCGGTGTCCTCCACGATGAAGTCGGTGATACCATGCACCAGCGCATGCCGTAGGCGATCTTTCACCGGCGTTTCGCGCCAGCCCATGTCCTGCACCTTGCCTTGCGATCCGCCGCCGCGATAGCTTTCCGCGAGCGTCACCAAGCGTTCGGTGGCATCGGGCCGGCGATCGAAGAGCACGTCCTCCACGTGCTCCAGCAGTTCCTTGGGGATCTCGTCGTACACGCCGATCTGCCCCGCGTTCACGATGCCCATGTCCATGCCCGCCTGGATGGCGTGGTAGAGAAAGGCCGTGTGCATGGCCTCTCGCACACGCTCGTTGCCGCGGAAGCTGAAGCTGATGTTGCTTACGCCGCCGCTCACCAGCACGCCGGGCAGGTTCTCCTTGATCCACTTCACCGCCGCGATGTAGTCGATGGCGTAGCGCGCATGTTCGGTCATGCCCGTGGCCACGGTGAGGATGTTGGGGTCGATGATGATGTCGTGCGGTGCGAAGCCGACCTTCTGCGTGAGCAGGTCGTACACGCGTTGCGCGATCTGGATGCGGCGCTCGTAGCTGTCGGCCTGGCCGGTCTCGTCGAAGCACATCACCACGGCCGCCGCGCCGAGGCGCTTCACGATGCGGGCATGGTCGAGGAATTCCTGTTCGCCTTCCTTTAGGCTGATGCTGTTGGCGATGCCCTTGCCTTGCAGGCATTTCAGGCCGGTCACCACCACCTCGAATTTGCTGCTGTCCACCATCACCGGCACGCGCGCGATGTCGGGCTCGGCGGCGATGAGGTTGAGGAAGGTGCGCATGGCCTGCACGCCGTCGATGAGGCCCTCGTCGAGGTTCACGTCGATCACCTGCGCGCCGTTCTCCACCTGCTGGCGCGCCACGCGCACGGCCTCGGCATAGTCGCCGTCCTTGATCAGCCTGCGGAACAGCGCGCTGCCGGTGACATTGGTGCGTTCACCGATGTTGATGAAGTTGGCACCCGGGAAGATGCGGAGCGGCTCGAGGCCGCTATATGTCGGGATGCTCATGTGTGGCTGTGGAGATTCCTCGATGATGCGCTGTTCGCACTGGATGCATCTGTCGCGTCGACCCAATGGGTCGACTGTACAGATGCCGGAATCTGCTCTACAGATGCTGGGAATGGTCGTGGTTTGAAATTCTTCGCTTCGGTAGCCAGCGCCGCAATATGCTCCGGCGTAGTTCCGCAGCAGCCGCCCACGATGTTCACCAGGCCGTCCTTCATGAACTCGCCCACCAAGCGCGCGGTCACTTCCGGTGTTTCGCGGTATTCGCCCATCTGGTCGGGCAGGCCGGCGTTGGGGTACACGCTTACCAAGCACGGGGCCTGTTCGGCGAGCACTTGCAGGTAGGGCCGCATCTGGGCCGCGCCCAGCGCGCAGTTCAGGCCGATGCTGAAGAGGGGCACATGGCCCATGCTGATCAGGAAGGCGTCCACGGTCTGGCCGCTGAGGGTGCGCCCGCTGGCATCGGTGATGGTGACGCTGCACATCAACGGCAGCCGCGTGCCGCGCTTGTCGAACACTTCCTCGATGGCATAGAAGGCGGCCTTGGCGTTGAGCGTGTCGAAGATGGTCTCCACCAGCAAGAGGTCCACGCCGCCTTCCATCAGCGCGTCCACTTGTTCGGTGTAGGCGGTCACGAGATCATCGAAGCTCACGGCGCGGAAGCCGGGATCGTTGACATCCGGACTGAGCGAGGCTGTGCGGTTGGTGGGGCCAATGGAACCGGCCACGAAGCGCGGCTTGCTTGGATCTTTTGCCGTGAATTTTTCACACGCCGCCTTGGCCAATTGCGCCGAGCGTAGGTTGATGTCGCGCACCAGGTGTTCGCATTTGTGCTCGGCCTGTGCGATGGACGTGCCGCTGAAGGTGTTGGTCTCGATGATGTCCGCACCGGCTTCCAGGTATTGCTCGTGGATGCGGGTGATGGCCTCGGGCCGTGAGAGCGAAAGCAGGTCGTTGTTGCCCTGCAGCAGGATCTCATGTTGCTCCATGCCGGGCGGCCGGAAATCTTCTTCCTGCAGCTTCAAGCGCTGGATCATGGTGCCCATGGCGCCGTCCAGGATGAGGATGCGGTTTTGCGCGAGTTGTTCGATGGTGGTCATTGTGCAAGTGCGAGATGATGTGAAGAGGAGATGAAGTGAAGACGAGGCGGGCGACTTCATCGCTTCGTCTCTTCTTCACTTCCCCACCTCGTCTCTGAGCCTACCGGAAAAACAAAAAACCCCACCCGATGGTCCGGATGAGGTGCAATGCTTCGCGGGAGGCACAGGGCTCGATCACGGCTCATCTTCTCCCGCCGCCCGGAACGCTCCGGTTAGCGGGACTGGATTTAGCACCTGTCCAGCAGTGATCTGCCGTATGGTTGCCAAGGCTTCGCAGGGCCAGTCCCTCCGCCTTTCTGGATAAGCTCAACTGGAAAGAACGATGGCGCAAAGATAAGGTTTACGGCACGTTCCGTCCTTTCAGCTGCATCCAAAGGAAACTCACGCGAAGGCCCCAAGGCGCGAAGGCATAAAGTTTGACCACGTGTATGTGGGGTGGTATTCCCAGCAAGAAGGAACACTTGATCCCATTGGAAATGTACTTTCGTTCCGATGACATCGGAAAACGATCCGGAGCGGCTCTCGGCCCTCGTAGTGGATGCTGCATTCCACATACACGAAGAACTCGGACCCGGATTTCTGGAATCCGTTTATACTTCCGTGCTGACGCGTGCCTTGATCCGACGAGGGCTGATGGTGGAGCAGGAAAAGATCGTGGCCTTCAAGTTCGACGGGATGCAATTCAATGACGGCCTTCGCATTGACCTGTTGGTGAACGATGTGCTGGTGGTGGAATTGAAATCCGTTGAGGTGCTCGCGGCCGTCCACTTCAAGCAACTGCTCACCTACCTCCGGCTGATGCATCTACCGTTGGGGCTTTTGATCAACTTCGGTGCCGCAACATTCAAGGAAGGCTGCCGACGTGTGGTGAACAACCACCACCCCACGGAAAGCTCCCTCTTGCGAATCAACAAAGGCCCCACTTGATAGCGGCCCATCGCTCAATTCCGTCGCAAATTCTTCGCGCCTTCGCGTGACAAACCCGTGCCACTTCGCGTCCTTCGCGGCTTCGCGTGACACCTACGCCCCCTTCGCACCTTCGCGTGAAACTTCAGTGACTACTCCCCCCCGATGTACTTCCCCAGCCACCCGAACACCGTATCGTGCCACAGCAATGAGTTCTGCGGCTTCAGCACCCAGTGGTTCTCATCGGGGAAGCGCAGGAACTCCGAATCAATTCCCTTGGCCTGGCACGCGGTGAACACGCCGATGCCCTGCGAGAGCGGGATGCGGTAATCCTTGTCCGAATGGATCACCAGCACGGGCACCCTCCAGTCCTTGGCGTGTAGCATTGGATTGAACTTGTCGTACACGGCAGGATCCTTGAATACATCGCCGCCCATCTCCCAGTTGTCGAACCAAAGCTCTTCCGAGCTGTAGCCCATGGCACGGCTGTCGAACACGCCATTGTGGGAGACTAAGCATTTGAAGGCACTTTGCCAGTTGCCCGCGATCCAGTTCACCATGTAGCCACCATAGCTGGCGCCCAAGGCTGCGGCACGGTGCCCATCGAGGAAGGGATAGGTCTTCTGCGCATAGGCCCAGCCCTTCTGCAAATCCTCCAGCGGACGGTCGCCCCAGTGCTGGCTGATGGCATCGGTGAATGCCTGGCCGTAACCCGTACTGCCGTGGAAGTCGATCATCACCACCGCGTATCCCGCGCCGGCGTAAGTCTGCGGATTCCAGCGGAAGCTCCACGATTCGCCAAAACTGCCTTGCGGGCCGCCATGGATCAGGAAGGCCACGGGGTACTTCTTGCCTTCCACGTAGTTGGCGGGCTTGATCACGTAACCATGCACGGTTTCATTGTTCCAGCCGGGGAAGCTGAACTGCTCGTAGGCCCCAAAAGCCATTTGTTCCAGGTTCTTGTTGATGGCCGTGAGCTTGGTGGCGCCGTCGTCGATCAGCTTGGCCTTGGGCTTTGCGGCGTACAGCTGCGACGGGTTGTTGAGGCCGCTTTTGAGGAACACGAAGCCTTTGGGCGTTTCGAAGAAGGCATCAATGTGGCCGTCCTTGGACATCGGCGTCACCTTGCCGGTCTTCACATCTAACTGGAACAGTAGTGTACGCCCCACATCACCGGCCACCACGTAGAGGCTTTTCCCGTCGGCACTCCACTTCATGGCATCGGCGCTGCGGTCCCAGTCTGCAGCGAGCGTGGTAACCTTTCCGGTGGCCACATCGCGCAACTTGATCCAGAAGCGGTCGGCCTCGAAGCCCGGGCGCTTCATGGCCTTGTAGGCGAGGGTCTTGCCATCGGGCGAAGGCAGCGGGGTGGCATCCCACGCCGGGTTGTCCGCCGTGAGGTTCGTTGCGGCTCCCCCCGTGATGGGTACGCTGAAGAGATCGAAATTGGTGCTCCACGGCTCCTTCGTTCCCGCCACGCGCACGCTGAAGTAAACGGTCTTCGAATCGGGACTGTTGTTGAAGTCCTCTGCGCCGCCCCATGGTTTCGAGGGCACGTCCCCATCGAATCCGTCCATCAAGGCAACCGGGCTTGCGCTGCCTTCCAGCGGCAGGTAGAACAGGTGGTTGCGCGTGCCGTCGGCCCAAGTGTCCCAGTGGCGGATGAAGAGCTTGTCGTACACCATGCCCGTGGTCTTGCTGGCCTTTCGCTCCTCGAACTTCTTCACGGTGCAAGCGATCTCGTTGCCCTTGCATTCGGGGAACACGGCCAGCGCGAACACCACGCCTTTGCCATCGGGCGTGATGCGGTAGGCTTGTATGTCCAATGGCAGCGTGGTGACCTGCGCTGCCATTTCGCCTTTGGCATCGCTCTTCCAAAGTTGGTTGACGCCATCGGTGCCGCGCGATGAGAGGAAGTAGAGCGTCTTGCCATCAGGGCTCCATTGGGCATCGCTGGCGCCACCTTCACTGATCGCGAGTTTTACTTCGGGCGTGGCCGGCTTGGTGAGGTCCTTCAACCACAGCGTGCTCACGCCTTTGTTGGCGGCCATGTCGGTGGCGCGCACGTTGAAGGTGGCGTACCGGCCGCCGGCGTTGACATCCAGGCCGCTGATGCGGTCCAGCAGCAACATGTCCTGGTAGGTGAAGGGCTTCATGGGTTGTGCGGTGGCGGTAGCGCTGGCAAGCAGCAGGGCAAGACCGATGGCGGTACCGGATATTGTGGGCTTCATGGTGAAGGGACGTTCAAGGAAGGGCCGCAAAGTACAAAGGCATCTAGGTCTGCTCTTTGAGACCTTGATTAAGCGAATGCCACTGAGGGCGCTCCCTCATGCCGCCAACGCCCGCATCTCGCGCACCATCTCAAGCAACTCCAACACCACGCGCGGATCGTTCTCCGTCACCAGCTTCATGCGGTGTTCCTTGAAATCAGGCAAGCCCTTGAAGTAGTTGGCATAGTGGCGCCGCATTTCCACCACGCCTTCATGCTCGCCTTTCCACACCAGGCTGCGCTCCAAGTGCTCGCGGGCGGCATCCACGCGGTCATCGATCGTGGGCGGTGGCAGGTGTTCGCCGGTGGCGAAGTAGTGCTTGACCTGGTTGAAGATCCACGGCGCGCCGATGCTGGCGCGGCCGATCATGATGCCGTCCACGCCGTAGCGGTTGCGGTACTCCAAGGCTTTCTCCGGGCTGTTGATGTCTCCGTTGCCGAAGATGGGGATGTGGATGCGCGGATTGTTCTTCACCTGGCCGATCAGCGTCCAGTCAGCTTCGCCCTTGTACAGTTGGGCGCGCGTGCGGCCGTGGATGCTCAAGGCCTGGATGCCCACGTCCTGCAGGCGCTCGGCCACTTCCATGATGTTCTTGGTCTGGTCGCTCCAGCCCAAACGTGTTTTTACCGTCACGGGCAATTTCACGGCCTTCACCACCTTCTCGGTAAGGCGCACCATTTTGTCCACATCCTGCAGCAGGCAGGCACCGGCACCCTTGTCCACCACCTTCTTCACCGGGCACCCGTAGTTGATGTCGATGAGCTCGGGCCCGGCCTGCTCCGCGATGCGGGCAGCTTCCTCCATGGCATCCTCGCTTCCGCCGAACAGCTGGATGCCGACGGGGCGTTCCTCGGGGAAGATGTCCAATTTCTTCAGGCCCTTGGCCGCTTGGCGGATGAGGCCCTCGCTGCTGATGAACTCGGTATACATCAGGTCGGCGCCATGCTTTTTGCAGAGCGCCCGGAAGGGCGGGTCGCTCACATCCTCCATGGGAGCGAGGAGAAGCGGAAACTCCGGGAGTTCTATAGGGCCGATGCGGGGCATGGACAGGCTGCAAAAGTACGGGGGGAATGCAGGGTGTTCAATGGACTTCCATGGACGCGAATTCGCATCCATGGAAGTCCATTGGAAGTCGATAAATGGTGGAAGGGATTGCCCGTGCTTCGGCTTCGCTCAGCATCGGGCTTTCCCTATGGGGGGAGGCTTCAGCGCTGCGGCCGCCGTGCGGCCTTTGAGCGATCAGCCCCATCGGATGCTTCGAGCAAGCTCGGCATCCGATGGGGCTGATCGCTCGCCCGCTTCGCGGGCAGCGCTGGCGGAGAAGGAGGGATTCGAACCCCCGTTACCCTTTCAGGTAAACACACTTTCCAGGCGTGCGCCTTAAACCACTCGGCCACTTCTCCGTTTTCCGCAATGTTTCCGTTGCGGGCCGCGAATGTAATACGGTGCTGGGTTCTACGGCGGCGTGAGTTCGCCGCACAAGGGTGTTTCCAGTCGGCGCATCACTTCTTCCGGGCCAAAGCCTTGCCCCAGCAGGTACATCAATTTGGTGATGGCCGCCTCGGTGGTGAGGTCATGGCCGCTTGCCACGCCCATATCCCCGAAGGCGCGGCTGGTCTGGTAGCGGCCTTGCTCCACGCGGCCGCCCACGCATTGGGTGACATTTACCACAACAAGGCCCCGTTGGCGGGCAGCCCGCAGCACTTCCAGGAAATCCGCATCCATGGGGCCGTTGCCACTACCGAAGGTCTCCAACACCACCGCCCTCAGGCCGGTATCCCTCAGCAGGGCCCCGGCCCAAGCAGCGCGGATGCCCGGAAACAGCCGCATTACGCCCACACCGGCATCCATGCGCCGATGCACCTTGAACGGACCGGAGCATCGGCGCAGCAAGGCTGTCCGATCATAGCGGATGTGCGTGCCCGCCTCGGCCAGCACAGGCCAGTTGGGCGAGCGGAAGGCCTCAAAGCGATCGGCATGCACCTTCACCGTCCGGTTCCCGCGGTACAGGCTGTACTCGAAATACACGGCCACCTCGTTCACCATCGCGCCCCCATCCTGTTTGGCGGCCGCGATCTCAATGGCGGTGATCAGGTTCTCCTTGCCGTCGGTGCGGATGGTGCCCAAGGGCAGTTGGCTGCCGGTGAGGATCACGGGCTTGTCCAGGTTCTCCAGCAGAAAGCTGAGCGCACTGGCGGTGTAGGCCCTGGGGTCGCTGCCGCGCAGCACCACTTGATCGCCTTCCACGCCCACCACTGCGTAGTCCACGCCGCGCTGGATGTTCTGCCCCTCGCGGTGATAGCTCACCACCAGATCCGGGGCGTAGGTGGCCGGCTGCTTGAGTTGGGCGCGCGTGGCGTCCACGTTCTCCAGCACGGT
>CALMYC010000288.1 GCA_937873385.1 uncultured Flavobacteriales bacterium
GGGCATCATTTCGTTGATCACCACATCGCCGGGTGGGGCGGGTACCGCCACGGACCATGTGAAGTTGGTGTAGCTGGGCGGTGCCACATTGCCGGCAAGGTCCTGTGCCACACTGGCGTAGACCGAATAGGGGACATTCGCGGCAAGCGGGCTCACAGGGGCCAGATGAACCAATGCAGGGTTCGTTCCATCCTGTACAGCGGTATTCACGCCGATGAAAGGCTGGATATCATAACTGCCAAAAGCGGCGGGGTCCAGTGGCTCGCTCCACAGCACATCCACGTTCATAGCGCTGGTGGCCGTTACGCTTACGATCGAAGGTGCCGTGGTGTCCAGCACGATGGGGCCCACGGAAAAATCATCGAAGAAATGGTTGTTCACCACCGAAGCGGCGGTGCTCTGTGTGATGCGGATGCCGAACCAGGCGCTGGTGGTGATGCTGCCGTCCGTGGCGACACCGGCAGTGGTGAACGAACCCGTGGCCCCGTCATCATAGAACAAGGTCCATTGGTCGGCCGCATCGCGCGTCACTTTGATGCGGAAGGGATTGTCCGTGCTGCTGTTCACGATGCCGTCCGGGCTGGCCACCAGCAAACTGGCCGTTCCCCCGCTCCTTTTGTTGAGCACCACATGGTCGGCGGTCTCCCCAATGCGCACGAAGTAGCCGTTGGCCGGCGTGTTCAGGTCCTGCACGTCGCTCATCAGGTACACGTCCACGTAGTTCGCGCCCGAAGTGGCGAACTTCAGGTTCACGAAGAACTCCCACTGCGCCGATGCGGCCAGTGTGGAAGCCGTGCTCAGGGAATAGGTTGTGGCCGTGGCCAGCGTGCCGGTGTTGGAACGCAACTGTCCATTGACCACGGTAAAGCTCGCGGCATTCCCGCCCCACGCCGGGTTGTTGGTGAAATCACCGTCGGAGAAATCATCGGTGAACTGGGCATGGCCGGCCAAGCTCAGGAGCAGGGCGGTGGCCAGCGTTGATGTGGCGCGGAAAGCGTGAAGCATGCGGCAAGGTCAAGGAAGGAAAGGTAGTAGTTTTGGCTGGCCGAAAACGGAATTCACGATGAAGGTTGCAATTGCTGGCGCCACCGGCATGGTCGGAGGGGTGATGCTGAAGGTCCTGGAAGAACGGTTGGGCACCTTGGTGGATGTGATGATCCCGGTTGCCACGGAGAAAAGCGTGGGCAAAACGGTCCGGTTCAAAGGCACGGATGTTGGCGTGGTGGGCATGGGGGAAGCGGTGCGGGCCAAGCCCGACCTCGTGTTGTTTTCCGCAGGTGGCGCAACCTCGTTGGAATGGGCGCCCCAGTTCGCTGCCGCAGGTGCCATTGTCATTGACAACAGCAGTGCATGGCGGATGGACCCGCACAAGTTGCTGATCGTACCGGAGGTGAACGGGGAATTGCTGGGCGGAACGGATCTTTCAAAGGGCGGCATCATCGCCAACCCCAACTGCAGCACCATCCAATTGGTGGTGGCATTGGCCCCGTTGCACCGGAGGTACGGCGTGGAGCGCGTGGTGGTGAGCACCTACCAGAGCGTGACGGGCACTGGCATGAAGGCGGTTCAACAATTGGAGCATGAGCGCCACGGCCAGGATGGCGAGAAGGCCTACCCGTACCGGATTGACAAGAACGTGCTGGCACGCTGCGATGACTTCCTGGACAACGGCTACACCAGGGAGGAAATGAAGCTGGTGAACGAGACGAGGAAGATCCTTGACCCTTCCATCCGCGTTACGGCAACGGCAGTGCGCGTCCCGGTGACCGGAGGGCACAGCGAGTCGGTGAACGTGGCGTTCGCGAGCGACTTCGAGATCGGCGAGGTCCGCTCCATATTGACTGCTGCACCCGGCGTGGAACTGGTGGACAACCCGTCCACGGACACCTACCCCATGCCCTTGCACGCGGAAGGAAAGGACGCTGTGTTCGTGGGCCGCTTGCGCCGTGATGAAAGCCAGCCCAACACGCTGAACCTATGGGTGGTGGCGGACAACCTGCGCAAGGGCGCGGCCACCAATGCCGTGCAGATCGCGGAACTGCTGGTGCAGCAAGGTGTGTTGGGGAAACGGGCCCCTGTACTGTAAAGGCGCTTACGCGTCAGGCGCAGGCGACGCCATCCTGGCCTTCCTGGCCCTGCGTTCTTCGCTGTTCTGCACCAGGATCAGCATCACCACGCCCACACTGATGGCGGCATCCGCAATGTTGAACACGGGCCGGAAAAAGATGTACTCCTCACCGCCCCACAACGGGAACCAGGCCGGAAAATGCCCTTGCAGGATGGGGAAGTAGAACATGTCCACCACGGCCCCGTGCAGGAAGGAGGCATAGCCGCCATCGACCGGGAACAGCACCGCTTTTTGGAATGGGGTGCTGGCATCGAAGATCAGCCCGTACACGGCACTGTCCACGATGTTTCCCATGGCCCCGGCAAAGATCAATGCCAGGCTCACCACCAGGCCGTTGCTCCGCTTGTGCTTCACCGCCCTCCAAAGCAAGTAGCCGATGCCCACTACCGCCACCATGCGGAACAGGGTGAGCGAGATCTTGCCGGTGTCCCCGCCGAACTCCAAGCCGAAGGCCATGCCCCTGTTCTCCACGAACTGCAGGTAGGCCCAAGTATGTCCCTGCCCGAACAGCGGCACGGATTCCCCCAAGAAGAAGTTGAGCTTCACCCAAAACTTCAGGAGTTGGTCGGCGAGCAGGACCGCCAGGATGATCAGGATGGGGCGCTTCACCGGACGTGCGTGCGGCTCAGTTGCTCATCTGCTGCTTCGCCTCAATGCTCAACGTGGCATGGGGCACCAGGCGCAGGCGTTCCTTGCTGATCAACTTGCCCGTGATCCGGCAGATGCCGTAGGTTTTGTTGCGGATCCGCAGCAATGCCTCCTCCAGGTGCTTGATGAACTTCTCCTGGCGGCCTGCCAACTGGGCGGTCTCCTCCCTCCCGAGCGTCTCACTGCCGTCCTCGATCATTTTGAACGAAGGACTGGTGTCTTCCGTGCCGTTGGTGTCCGTGTTGGCCAGTGTCTGCTTCAGCAGGTCATAGTCCTTGCGGGCCTCGTCCAACTTGGTCATGATGATCTTCCGGAATTCCTCCAGGTCGCTGTCTGAATAGCGTTCCTTGTCGCCTGCCTCCAGGGTACTGACCACCTTCTTCACCATGGGGGTCACGCGGGGCATGTTCGGGCCGGCACCTTGGGTGACCAAAGGCTTTGGCGCATTCTTTTCGGGGGCCTCGGACGCTGCTGCTTTGCGTGAGGATGTCTTGGGTTCTGCCACCTTCTTTTCGGATTTTGGGGTGCCGGTGCTTTTGACCGGCTGTTTAACGGGAGCTGTTTTTGCCGCAGGTGCCGCCTTTTTCACAGGCGCTGCGGGCGGGGCAGTTTTCTTCACCGCCTTGGCCCTGGTTTTCGGGTCCACCTTCTTCACCGCCTTCACCACAGTTTTCTTCGGTGCGGGTTTCGCCTTGGCGGCCACTTTTTTCACTGCTGCCTTTTTAGGTGCAGCCTTTACGATCGTCTTTTTCACAGGCTTGGTCGATTTCTTCACCGCCTTTGGGGCCGGTTTGGCCTTCTTGGCAGGAGCCGTCTTTTTCGCGACGGGTTTCTTCACGGGCTTTTTGGCAACGACCTGCTTGGCGGCGACCTTCTTCGCCGGCTTCTTGGCAATCACCTTCTTGGCGGGCTTGGGTGCTTTTTTCTTCGTTGCCATCAGGTACCCTTTTCAATTTGATCCGCGAATATAATCCTTTTCACCCCTTACTGGCCCGCTTTGGCCAAGGCCAGCAAGCACTTCCCCGCATCCTCAAGGTCCAATTCAACCGGGTTACCCAGTGCTGGGGGCAGTTCATCCACAAGCAACTGATCGTCAGGTGTTACAGCTAGTGTTTCGGCAAGGATCCGCGATGCGTGTGTTTTCACGGCGCTTGTCACGGGGCCATCGCCATTGCGGCGGATTTGCAAAAGGATGCGGTCACTGACCTCCAACCCGCTCTCTTTCCGCAGGTTCTGGATGCGGCTCACCAGCTCCCGTGCGATGCCTTCCTGGGTCAGCTCCTCATCCAAGGTGATGTCCAACGCCACGGTCAACGGGCCTTCACTGGCCACACTGAGGCCGGGCACGGCTTCGGCAGTGATCTCCACCTCGCCCAACAACAGCTCAACCTCCTGTCTTTCAACGGAAAGCGTTATGCTGCCGTGCGCTTCAAGCGCCGCGATCTGCGCCTGGCTGAACCCGCCCACCACCGCAGCTACGCTTTTCATCAGCTTGCCCAAGCGCGCGCCCAGCTTTTTGAAGTCGGGTTTGATCTTCTTGGTGAGCTTGCTTTCGTTGGCATCCAGGATCACCAGTTCCTTCACGTTCACCTCGCTAAGCACCAGGTCCTTAACGGCCTCCACACGTTCGCGCATGGCGTTGTCCGTTACAGGCACCAGCATCTTGCGCAAGGGCTGCCTCACCCGGTGGCCTTCCTTCTTGCGGATGCTCAGCACCAGGGAGGTCAGCTGCTGGGCCAGTGCCGTGCGCTGCTCCAGTTCGGCATCGATCAGGGCCTCCTCGTGCTTCGGCCAATTGCTCAGGTGTACGCTCTTGCCAGTGAGGTCGCGATAAAGTCGGTCGCTGAAGAAGGGGGCAATGGGCGCACTGAGCATGGCCACCACCTCCATACAGCGGAAGAGGGTTTGGAAGGCGGCGTTCTTGTCGTCACCCAGCTCACCTTTCCAGAAGCGGCGCCGGTTAAGCCGCACGTACCAGTTGCTCAGGTCCTCCACCACAAAATCCTGGATGGCGCGTGCCGCCAGCGTGGGCTCGTAGGTTTCGTATGAATCCTTCACTTGCCGGATCAGACTGTTGAGGCGCGACAGCACCCAGCGGTCCATCTCACTGTGCTTGGCCAGGGGCACCGGTGGCGCTTCCGGGGTGAAGTGGTCGATGTTGGCGTAGAGCGCGAAGAAGCCGTAGGTGTTGAAGAGGGCGCGGAAGAATTTGCGCTGCACCTCGGTGATGCCGTCGGCGTCGAACTTCAGGTTGTCCCACGGCTGGGCGTTGCTGATCATGTACCAGCGCACGGCATCGGCGCCGTATTGGTCCAGCGTGGTGAACGGGTCCACGGCGTTGCCCAAGCGCTTGCTCATTTTCTGGCCGTTCTTGTCCAGCACCAGGCCGTTGCTCACCACGGCCTTGTAGGCCACCTGGTCGAACACCAGCGTGCTGATGGCGTGCAGGGTGTAGAACCAACCACGCGTTTGGTCCACACCCTCGGCGATGAAATCCGCCGGGTAGCTGGTGCTGAACGGCGCATTGAACGGACGCGGATCACCGGCCTTCAGCTTTCCATAGTCCAAGCCCCATTGCGCGTAGGGCATGCTGCCGCTGTCAAACCACACGTCGATCAGGTCGCTCTCGCGCTTCATCGGCTTGCCGCCGGGGCTAACCAGCGTGATGCGGTCCACAAAGGGCTTGTGCAGGTCGATGTGCGCGTATTGCTCCGCCGTGGGGTTTGCGGGGTCGAAGTCCTTCAGCGGGTCTTCGCTCATCACGCCGGCCTTCACGGCGCGCGCGACCTCTTCCTTCAATTGCGCCACGGTGCCAATGCACAGTTCCTCATCGCCATCGGCGGTGCGCCAGATGGGCAGCGGGATGCCCCAGTAGCGGCTGCGGCTCAGGTTCCAGTCCTGCAAGTTCTCCAACCAGTTGCCGAAGCGGCCGGTGCCGGTGCTTTCGGGCTTCCAGTTGATGGTCTTGTTCAGCTCCGCCATGCGCTCCTTCTTGGCGGTGCTGCGCACGAACCAGCTGTCCAGCGGGTAGTACAGGATGGGCTTGTCGGTGCGCCAGCAGTGGGGGTAGTTGTGCTCGTACTTCTCCACCTTAAAGGCGCGGCCCATCTCCTTCAGGCGGATGGCGATCTCCACGTCCACGCTCTTGTCGGGCGCGGTGCCGTCGGGGTAGTATTCGTTCTTCACGAACTTGCCGGCGTAGGCACCCATCTCCTTGGTGAAGCGGCCTTGCAGGTCCACCAGGGTGAGCGAGCCGATGCCGTGCTGCCGTGCCACGCGCATGTCGTCCGCGCCGAAGCTGGGCGCGGTGTGTACGATGCCGGTGCCATCTTCGGTGGTCACGAAATCGCCGCCGATCACCTGGAAGGCATCGCCGTCGGTGGGCTGGGCGTAGGGCAACAGCTGCTCGTAGCGGATGCCTTCCAGCTGGTGGCCGAGGAATTCGCCATCGACTTTCCAAGGGATCGCTTTGCCATCCTTCTTGTAGTCCTCGAACGAAGCATTCCTGTTCTCTTCCTTGAAGTACGCGCCAAGCCGTGATTTCGCCAGCACCACGGTCTGCGGCTCGTGCGTGTAAGGGTTGAAGGTTTTCACGCGCACATAGTCCAGCTTGGGTCCGACTGTGAGCGCGGTGTTGCTGGGCAGGGTCCAGGGTGTGGTGGTCCATGCGAGCATGAACACGCCCTCACCCCAACCCTCTCCCGGGGAGAGGGAGCCGCTCTCGGAGAACAGGAACTTGCTTTGTGCATTCCGTTCCACCTTGAACATGGCCACCACGGTGGTGTCCTTCATCGGCTTGTAGGTGCCGGGCTGGTTCAGTTCGTGGCTGCTGAGGCCCGTGCCCGCCGCGGGGCTGTAGGGCTGGATGGTGTAGCCCTTGTAGAGCAGGTCCTTTTCATACAGTTTCTTCAGGAGCCACCACACGCTTTCGATGTACCTGGTTTGGTACGTTACGTACGGGTGCTCCATGTCCAGCCAAAAGCCGATGCGCTTGGTGAGGTCGTTCCACACGTCGGTATAGCGCATCACGGCCTCCTTGCACTGGCGGTTGTAGTCCTCCACCGAAATGCTCCGGCCAATGTCCTCCTTGGTGATGCCGAGTTCCTTTTCCACGCCAAGCTCCACGGGCAACCCGTGGGTGTCCCAACCGGCCTTGCGGTCCACGCGCTTGCCCTGCTGTGTTTGGAAACGGCAGAAGATGTCCTTGATGGTGCGCGCCATCACGTGGTGGATGCCGGGCAGGCCGTTGGCGCTGGGCGGCCCTTCGTAAAACACGAACGGCTCGGCATCCTTGCGCAACGCCAGGCTTTGGCCAAAGATGCCCTCGGCCTCCCACTGCTTCAGGATGTCCGCCGCCACTTGGGGCAGGTCCAGTTCATCGTACTGCGGGAAATGCATTGCGGGTTTTCTACGGGGCCGCAAAGGTAGACCGCAGGTGGGGGTTCGCGCTCTATACAGGTATGGTGCTAACAGGGCATGTACCGCTATCCTTCAGGCGCATCGGCCTACCTGCGAAGATCTCTTCCGGAAGCGTAATCCGCGCTTACGGTTCGGGGCTTTGCGAAAACGGGGAATTTTAGCACTACCGTTCATTCGGACAACCGAACTTCAATTATACGAAAAAACTGTCAACCAGCACTGAACCCCCGCTTTTGCAAAACCGCTGTTACAAGCTGCCCTTCTTTCTGTTGTTATTTGTCAACTTTCAACCGAAGTCGTAAATTGTTGAAAAATTTGTCTGATATTTTTTTGTCATTTAAAAATGTGTTTTGTAGATTTGCATACTAAAGTTAGCGTACCGAAATGGAAAAATTGAACGACATTAAAAATGTCTTAGGTGAACCATACTACAGCAATGGTTCTGTCCTTATTTACAATATGGACTGTCTTGAAGGTCTTAAAATGCTTAAAGAAGGAGGTGTCCAAATTGATGCAACAATCACAAGTCCACCATACAATATTGGAAAAGAATATGAGAAAGTTATGCCTGTCAATTCTTTTGTTGAATGGTTGGTAGAAATTAGCAATAATATATTTGATATTACAAAGCCTGATGGAAGTTATTTACTTAATGTCGGATATTTAGAAGTTCCTGAAAAAGGAAGAGCTGTACCTATTACCTATTTGGTTTGGGATAAAATAAAATTCTATTTGAACCAAGAAATAATTTGGAATTATGGAGCTGGTGTCGCAGCGAAACATTATTTGTCACCACGAAACGAAAAAATTCTTTGGTATCTAAAAGACAAAGAAAATTACACGTTTAATTTAGATGATATTCGTGACCCTGATGTGAAATACCCAAATCAAAAGAAAAATGGGAAATTACGATGCAATACATTAGGAAAAAATCCTTCTGATGTTTGGCAAATCGCAAAAGTTACTTCAGGTGCAAGTAGGTCATCAGATGAAAGAACAAATCATCCTGCCCAATTTCCGGTTGATTTAATCACAAGAATGGTAATGGGATTTACAAATCAAAGTGATATTATATTAGACCCATTTATGGGGTCAGGAACAACACCACGCACAATAATATCGTTACGGTTAGGTGTTGTTCCTCCTGCTACTCCAGGCAATACTTGAATAACTTTTGAAACCTCAAAATTTCCACCAGGGTTGGATTTCATTTCTTCGGCTGTTAATTTTTGAGTAGCCAAAGGTGTAATCATATCCGAAGCCCTAACCGATTTTCCAGCATTGATGACCACTTCCTCTAATTCCTGGCTTTTCTCGTCCAATTCTATCTGTAGAATTTGGGCATTTCCAGAAGTCAAATTAATGTTGTAAAGCGTGAAAGGTGTGTAACCAATATACGAAGTTTCTAAATTATATTTTCCAACAGGAAGTTGAACCGAAAAGTTTCCGTTTTCATCGGATAGTGTATTTACTGTGTCTTTTCCGACAAATTTAAGCACAACTCCAATTAAAACTTCTTGTGTGTTTTTGTCTTTTACTACAACGTTGCTAGTACCCATTGTTTGGGCAAAAATATTATTTCCAATCAAAATTAAAACCAACCCTAAAAGTATTTTCTTCGTATATCCCACCAATTGATTAGTGTAAAAGTAAACTAATATTTCAAATAAAAGTTTATTTTATGTACTTTATTTAAAAAAATAGTATATTTGTATTCTAAAGTCACTTAAAATGAATTATGGTTTAATTAAAGATGTACTCGATTTAGTTCAGGAATTTGAGATTGAAACTAACAATAACAACCATTTTGAAACATCTGTTGAAGGGTTTAAAAATTGGATTTCGACAAACAATAACACTATCGTTAATGAACCGAATTGGGAAGGGAAAGAAAACGGAAGAAGTGCCGAAAGTGTTATTAATACATTGATTGTTCACATGAATCGATATGCGAAAAGCTATTCCAAATCGGCAATTGTTGGGTCGGATTTTTCTACGCAAGAAGATTTTATTTATCTAATAAATCTCAAAACATTTGGCGAAATGTCAAAAATGGATTTGATCAAAATAAACGTACACAAAAAGCCGGTTGGGATTCAGATTATCAATCGTTTAATCAATCAAGGTTGGATTGAACAGCGGAATTCTAAAACGGATAAACGAAGTAAAGTGATTTCAATTTCTGAAACAGGTCTTCAAGCCTTGGGGAACCAAATGGATAAAATACGACAAGCTACTTCCATCGTTACCGGAAATTTATCACAAAATGAAAAAATGGAATTAATCCGCTTACTCAATATGCTCGATGATTTTCATCAACCGATTTATGATAGAAATATTGATACGGAGAATTTACTAAGAGAAGCATTAACTTTTAAAATAGAAAAAAAATGAAAAAAAGAACAATATTAAGAACAGCTTTTATCGCTTGCGGGATTTTACTTTTAAATTCTTGTGCATCTATTCCTAAAAATGCAAAACCAGTCGAGAATTTTGATGTCAATCGCTTTTTAGGTGCTTGGTACGAAATTGCCCGATTTGATTTCCGTTTTGAAAAGGAATTGAACAATACTTCCGCACAGTATAAATTAGATAAAAAGGGAAATGTAATGGTCTTGAATAGCGGTTACAATTTCGTGAAAAAGAAATGGAGCAAAGCAGATGGATTGGCAAAATTTAGAGGAGATAAAAATGTGGCTGCTTTAAAAGTGAGCTTCTTCGGCCCTTTTTATTCGGGCTACAATGTAGTGGCTTTGGATGAAAATTATCAATATGCTTTAATTGCCGGAAAGAATTTGGATTATCTGTGGATTTTATCCCGCACAAAAACCATTCCCGAAGATATAAAAGCAAAGTACTTGAAAATAGCCGAAGAAATTGGCTACGACACTTCCAAATTGATTTGGGTAAAACACGATAAAACAGATAGTCCGTATTTGAATGAAAACTAAACTTTCCATATTCTGGTTTCGTAGGGATTTGCGATTGGAAGATAATGCTGGATTGTGTCAGGCTTTGGCTTCGGAATTTCCGGTATTGCCGATTTTTATTTTTGATAGAGCTATTTTAGATGCGTTAGAAAATAAAAGCGATAGACGAGTAGATTATATTCATCAGGCACTTTCAGCAATCAATTTAGCATTAAACAATTATCATTCAAAACTGAGTTTTTTTTATGGAAAACCCTTAGAAATTTTTCAACAACTTTCGCAAGAATATGACATTCAAGCGGTGTTTTGCAATCGGGATTATGAACCACAAGCCATCGAAAGAGATACCGAAATTTATAATTTTTTCCAAAGCCAAATCATTCCTTTTAAAGCATTTAAAGACCAAGTGATTTTTGATAAAAACGAGATTGTAAAAAATGACGGAACGCCTTATACGGTTTATACGCCTTATGCTAAAAAATGGAAAGAGATTTTAACCGAAAAAGACTATCACATTCACAAAGCAGATTTTAATCACGTATTGAAACAAGATTTCACCGAAATTCATTCTTTAAAAGATATTGGATTTAAAAAAACAGCATTTCATTTTGAAACGCCAAAATTAGAAGCAAATATCATTGATGAATATGATAAATACAGAGATTTTCCAGCACTTCAAAAAACAACTCAATTAGGGATTGCGTTAAGATTTGGAACCATCAGTATTCGTAAATGTGTGGATTTTGCTTTGCAACACAATCAAACTTGGTTAGGCGAATTGATTTGGCGGGAGTTTTTTATGCAGATTTTGTATCATTTTCCAAAGGTGGTCAGTCATTCTTTTAAGACGAAATACAATTTTATACAATGGCGGAATGACGAGCAGGAATTTGAGTCGTGGTGTACTGGAAATACAGGCTATCCGATTGTAGATGCCGGAATGAGACAGCTCAACGAAACAGGTTATATGCACAATCGGGTTCGGATGATTGTTGCCAGTTTTTTGTGTAAACATTTGCTGATAAATTGGCGTTGGGGCGAAGCATATTTCGCTGAAAAGTTGAATGATTACGATTTGTCTGCCAACAATGGAAACTGGCAATGGGCAGCAGGTTGTGGTTGCGATGCGGCACCTTATTTTAGGGTTTTTAATCCAGCATTGCAAACCGAAAAATTCGACAAAAATTTTGACTACATCAAAAGATGGTTACCCGAATTTGGAACTGAAAAATATCCAAAACCGATAGTAGAACATAGTTTTGCAAAAGATAGAGCTTTAGAAATTTATGGTGAAGCAGTAAAAGAAAGACAATGAAGAAAATATTAATAGCAGGCGGAACTGGTTTTGTAGGAAAAAAGCTCATTCTTTTTTTAGTAGAAAAAGGATATTCAATTCATGTTTTAACCCGAAAACCAAGTGCTAATTCATCATCAAATATTCGCTTTTTTCAATGGAAAATCGAAAGACAATACATCGACAAAAAAGCATTTGAAGGAGTAGAAATTCTCATTAATCTGACCGGTGCAAACATTGGCGAAAAACGATGGACAGAACAACGAAAGAAGGAAATTATTGACAGTCGCATAAATTCCATTGATGTATTGTATCAATATATTTCGGAAAATAAATTCAACATCAACACCTTTGTTTCGTCCTCTGCTGTTGGGTTTTATGGAGCGGTAACAACGGATAAAACATTTGTAGAAACTTCTGAAAACGGAAACGATTTTTTAGCTTCTGTTTGTCAGAAATGGGAAGATGCTGCTTTAAAATTTAACGATTTAAGTATTCGGACAATCATTTTACGCAAAGGAGTTATTCTTGGAAAAGAGGGTGGAATGGTTAAAAAACTAAGCCCATTAGCCAAACTCGGAATAAATGTTTCTTTAGGTTCAGGTAAGCAATATTTGCCGTGGATAGACATTCGGGATTTAGTGAGATTGTACGATTTTTTTCTTTCTAATGCTCAACTTAGCGGAATTTATAATGCCGTTGCCACTGAACAAATTACGATGAGCGATTTGTCAAAAGCCCTATTGCAAGCTTTCGGAAAGAAAAGCTTCTTACCCAACGCACCTGCTTTTGTTATTCGTTTGCTCTTTGGCGAAATGGCGGTGATGCTTTTAGAAGGTTCAAAAGTCAGCAACGAAAAATTAAAAACTACTGGATTTTCTTTTGAGTTTGATACGATAGAAAAGTCTTTGTGAGTTTGTAGCGAAGGGGAAACTTAGCTCTTTTGGTTTTTTGTGATTGGCTTGTGCGTTGGCAAAAACCAAATGTGCTAAATGAGCGTTGGCAAAAAATAAAACAAAAACTATTTTGATTTTAATAATTATCTTTGAGGTGCGTTCGTCTCTACGCTTGCCTGTAACGTTTTGCGGCTTGGCGAAGGTGGCGATTTAACCACAAATGTTCATACGAAGCACACACTTCAAATTTACGAAAAACTGTCATACGAAGCACTGAACCGCCACTTTTGCCAAACCGCTGTTAGTGGCTGGGCTTCTTTGTTTTCCGTCTGTCAGCAACATTTTTTGTCCTGCTGAATTGGTGGACAAGCAACACTTCCGTAGCTACAATAAACACAGCAGTCGCCTTGTTTTGGTTTTAGAACTTGTTTGCATTTTTCACATTCGTAAAAATATTGGCAAGCGTCTGTCGGCATTGTTTCTTCTTTCTTATGTCCGCAGTTGGGGCAAGTTATTGTTGATTGTAATTTGATTTCCATTTTAATTTTCTTTTTTGTCGGTTACAGAATATCCTGTTGAGTTTATTGCTTTTTCGATTTCAGAAATATTTGTTTTTGAGTTGTCAAATTCTATGATTGCATTTCCATTTTCATATGAAGCGTTTGAACTTATTATTCCTGTCAATTTATTTACTTCGTGATTTACGTGTTCTTCGCAACTCGCACAAGTCATTCCGCTAATCGTAAATTTTACTTTTTGAATATTGGATTTGTCCACTACTATGATTTGCTTTTCTTTCTTTGGGTAGAAAATGCTTGAATAGTATGGAAAGGCAAGCATAACGATTGCAAATGCTGTTACAATTCCTAAAAACATTTTTGACTGAATGAATTTTGGTTTTTCTTCTGTCTCACAGTTGCAGTCAATTTGCTTTTTAGGTTTCAACTTTTGATACCAAGCAAAACCAAGAACCAAAATTGTCAAACCGATAAAATACGGTCTGAAAGGTTCGAGCCAAGAAAAAGTAGAAGCAAGTCCGCTTGTTCCTGCAATGAGAGCCAAGACAGGTGTAATGCAACACAATGAAGCTGCAATTGCTGTTAAAAGTCCTGCTCCGATTAGTTTGTTGTCTGTTTTCATAATGTTTCTAATATTTTGTTTTCGTCAAGTATTTTGAAAAACGGTTTCAGCATTTTTTCATACTCTTTTGTCAACGAGTAAAAAATGGTTTGTGCTTCTCGTTCGGTTTCAATAAGTTTTCTGTCTTTGAGTTTTCTCAAGTGTTGTGAAACTGCTGAAATTGTCATACCGAGAATGTCGCTTATATCACAAACACAAAGTCGTTTTTCTTCATAGAGCAGAAATAGAATTTTCAGTCTTACGTTGTTTCCTGCCAATTCAAGTCCGTTCGATAAATAGTCAAACGAGCCGTTGAGTTCTGAAACTCGGTTTTTACAGCGATTTATTTGTTTAATGTCCGCTTGTTGTCGTATGCAAGAATTGTTGTCCATATTGCAAAGATAGTTAATTTGTTTATTTAAGCAATTACTAAAATACAAAATATCAAAAAGAACCCGATTTGTCTGTCGGGTTGTGTCGTCATTGCCTTGCCACTAACGGATGAGGCTTGACGTAGCTGGCCCATCGCCAACCTAAATTGAAACGCAGACATGGAACAGAAGCAGCAAAAATCAAATGATGTACTTGGCCAGTTACGGCAAGCCCGTGTTAGCGGCAGTGCTATTTATCGTCCGGCCGATACGGTGGACCTGTGCGAAGCATTGGCAAGTGGCATTGAGTGTGAAGTTCCGAACAGGTACATGGTCAAGGCTTTCGGCGCAATGGCCTATCACCACCTGAAAGGAACGATCGAAGAGGGGCGCGAAACGGAAGGATGGACGGTCATTTCTCCGCATTGCCGCTAACGTTTTGGGTATTGCCGAAGGCGGGGATTTTTAGCACAAAAGTTCAATCGAAGAACGAATGTTGAACCTTGCACAAATGCCCAATCGAAGCCGTTCAGCCCCGCTTTTGGCAATACCTTGTTGGCAGTAGTGCTCCTCGTTTTTCATTGTATTATCATTCATCTTTTGGTCTAAGTTCTGTTGGTATTTGCTCCAAATATTCTTGATATGTTACTTGGGTCACGCCCTTTGCAATATATGTCGCTTTATATTTTTCAAGCAAGTCTGTCTTAGGCTTATTTGGGTCAATCACAACCATATGTTTGCCACGTGATAAAAAGTATTTTTCAATATATTCGTTAATTCCAGGGTCTTGAAAACCATAACCTATTACAACAAGAAATTCTGACGAAGAAAGGTTGTTTTCAAAATGTTTGAATAAGTTTTTATAATAAGGGTCGCCAGTGTAAAATCTTGTTTTATTTGTTGTTCCACTTAAAAAGTCAGGTGCAACTTCATCCCATAAAAATTCAAGCCGCTGTTCTCCTGTTTTTGAGTTAGTCGTTTCCATATAAAATTGGGAAACCGCATAATTATCTTTTAGTCGTATTCTTTGTTGTTCGGGCTGTGGTGTATAAACGATTGTGTTAAATACGCTTCCGTGCAGTTTGAACAATGCAAGTGGTTTGTCAAATTTATTTACAAATCGTTCTAATTTTATGTAGTATGTTTTGTGAACTTTATGTTCAGTTCCTGCATTAAAATCATAACTTACTGTTCCGTAAAACGGTGAACCTTCAAGTTGATAGCCGTCAGTAAAATGTTGCCATAAATCTGAATGATGACGTCCAAGCCAGTCAAAAAACAGGTCGTGATTAAGTGTATGAAATTTTATGTCGCTTGTTTTAAGCAATTCCCTTAAAAAACCTATGAAAGGGTCGTATGGCGGGTAGTTTAATGTGCTTATGTCTTCAAAATATTTTTTCTTATGAAGTTGAGATGCTAACAGCTGGTTAAAACTTCTGTTGAAATCAGAAATTCTATTGTAACAGTCTCTTTGATTGTCAGACCCTTTAAAATGCTTGTCGTTAAATCGTTTGTAAAAATCTTCTATGGCATCTTTGTTTTCTTTATTTGTCAAATAGCCAGAATAGAAGTCATAAAAAGTTTCGTAATGAAATTCCTCACTCAGTTTCAGGATTTCCGAACTATAAAACTCTAAAAATTCTTGAATAAAAACTCTCTCGTCCCAACGTGACCAGCGATTGGGGTCATTCTGCCCGTTTAGAAAAATAGCTCTTTGGTCAGTATGAATTAAGATTTCGTTTTCGTGAATTTTAGAAAGTCGTTGGTTTAACTGTCTAACGCTTGGAATTTCTTCGGGAATTGAAAAACCTGAACCAACTAATATTGATATGTTTGGTTTCATTAGTGTATTTTTTTCCATTTAACATAGTCTGTTTGGTTTCTACTATTACTAATTGGTCCTTCCATCCATTCCCCATCTTTACTTAGTTTTAATTTGTAGTAAACATAGAATTTCTCATTTGGGTCTATCGTGTTTTCCTTTCTAAAACTTAATTCATTGCCGTCAAAAAGTATTTTGTCAAATAAATAATTGTCTCTGCTAGTGCAACTCAAAATGATTTCATTGTCAGCTGTCAGTTGTATTTTATAAGTGTCGCTATAATCAACGTCTGTTTCTTGACCAACACCGCAATATTCTTTCCATTCTCCTATCAATTTCTTTTTAGGGTCAGAGTTGCAAGATGATAAAAGTGAAACTACTACAAGTAGTAAGCAAAATATTTTAGTTATTCCTTTCATATTTAATTTTATTTATTTTTTGGTTGTCAAAGTTGGACAGTCGTTCCAAGCATTACTGCCAACTCCTTAATATGCGCATGTTTCAGGGACAGCATTAAACCCAACTGCCTGTGCATGAGGCAACGACAGGGACGGTGGCTTCGTAACGGCATCCTCCCAAATACACAAAATGCGCATGTGGTTCATAGGCTGTCCAATGGGCTTTTGACCTTCTTCACTTCCCGGTTCGTTACCTGGGCGTAGATCAATGTCGTCTCGATCTTTTCATGGCCCAGGAGCTTTTGGATGTGACCGATGTCCGTTCCGGCTTCCATAAGGTGCATGGCGTACGAGTGCCGCAACCCATGGATGCCCACCTGCTTGTTGATGCCTGCGGCTTTCAAGGCTTGCTTGAAGACAGCTTGAGCGCTCCGTACCGTATAGGCTCCACCGTACTGGCCCTCGAAGAGGTATTCCTTGGGTTGGTATTCCTTGTAGTACATCCGCAACTGCGCCAAGATACTCTCCGGCAAGTTTACGTAGCGGTCCTTTTTTCCCTTGCCCCTCACGATGTGTACCTGCATGTTACCGCTGTCGATGTGCTGCAACTTGAGGCCTATGATCTCGGATACGCGCAGGCCCATGCCATAGCAGAGGCGCAGCAGGGTGTTGTGCTTCAGGTTGGAGGTGGCATCGAACAGTTTCTTGACATCCCGTTGGCTGATGTGTTTGGGCAGGGTGCTGTGCTTCTTCGGCCGGGGGATCTCCGCGAAGAATTTTTCCCGCTTCAACACCTGCTCAAAGTAGAATTTGATGGCGTTGAGGCGGCTGTGCAGCGTGGCTTCGCTCAACTTCAGTTCGGTGGTGCAGTAGAGCATGTAGCTGCGCAGGCGTTCCGGCGTGAGGCTGTCAACCGGCACCTCATTCAACACGAAAAGGAGTTGTGCGAATTCGTTGCGGTAGGTGTTCTCCGTGTGCGAGCTGTAACCTTTCAGCCGAAGAGTTTCCACTAAGCGTTGCAACGCTGCCTTGTTCACCTCGCCGATTCGGGCCAGGGCGTTCTTGCCCTGCTCTTTATGCGGCAATCCGAATTGCTCGCGGTAATGCTCATTGTCCCGTACATACCAGGCTTTTTTCGTGCGCGACCAGCGCGCGCCGGGCAGCTGCCGGACGCGCGCCACCAGCTCCTTGTTGTACGGAAAGCGGAGCAGGATCACGACCTCGCCGTTATGCTGGCCGGGCTCAGCGGTCAGGTTCCATGCGGACGGATCCAGTTTCGCCAATTGGCCGGAAACGGATGTGGAAGCCGGTTGCATGATGGCAAGGTAGTACCCCCTGCACTCGCTCGCGTCTCCCACCGCGAGATCTCGCTCGGCTTTTTGCCGGGTGGGTGCGCCTGATAGGGCCTCCGGCCCGTCCCTGAACCACGGTCGCAAGTAGTGTATGCAACGGGCCGGAGGCCCTAAAATGCCACGCAGCCGCTAAAAAGCCGGGCATGTGCCCGAGTTAGTTGACCACGTGATGCGCAACGGAGGAGGCGCTCAACCCAAAGGATACTTATTTCCCGGCGACCGAACTTCTTGCTGGGTTTGCGGCTCGTGTGCCGCACCTGGAACACCACCACGTCCTGCCCCATCACCATGAACACCACGCGGGATCGGAACTTCCCCACCAGCGCATGCCGGGAATTCCTCTTGCGGACCTGGCCATAGCCTTCGAGGCAGGATGGCTCACCGGATGTTCCGCCCACTGCCCTTCAGCGACCTATCGGTGCACATGCAGGGTCAGCCATGTGTCATGTGCAACTTTCAAGACACAAGATTGGCCTGCGCAGAGCCAATTGCCCGACCTACGCTCCAATGGACCTGCATGATCAATATCGGGTGGGCTGGGCACACGCCCCTTTGCAGATCGCTTGGGATCATTCCAAATAAGACACAGCCCGCATCCGGTTTTCCGCCCCATTTTTCCCGCATGTACTTTTGCCGTTGACCAAACGGCGACCTATCCGCCACCCCAGCAGCATGGCACGACAAGGACTCTTCGGCTCCGCTCTCGTCAAGAAATACTGGATGGCCCTCACGGGCCTTTTCCTTATTGCATTCCTGGTGGTGCACGCCGCCATCAACGCGATGATCTTCTTCAACGACGGCGGCATCACCTTCAACAAGTGGGCGCATTTCATGGGCACCAACCTGATCATCCGCACCATGGAGATCGTGCTGTTCCTGGGATTGATCGTGCACGTGGTGGACGGCATCCTGGTGACGCGGCAAAACAGAATGGCCCGCCCGGTGAACTATGCCTTCGCCAAGCACAACGCGAACAGCCGCTGGTATTCGCGCAGCATGGCCGTCCTCGGCATTTTGATCCTGCTGTTCCTGATCGTGCACCTGGACAACTTCTGGATCAGGACGCGCCACATCATCGGCAACCTCGACAAGTACGGGGTGGATGCCGCCGGGCAGGAAAACCTCTTCGCGCGCATGGCCGATGTGTTCACCAACCCCGTGCTGGTGGTGATCTACGTACTGGGCTGCTTCTCGCTCTTCTGGCACTTGCTGCACGGCTTCAAGAGCGCGTTCCAAAGCTTGGGCCTCAACCACCGCAAGTACAACGGCCTCATTTCCTTCTGCGGCGCGGCCTTCGCCATCATTGTTCCCACCCTGTTTGCCGCCATGCCGGTGGCCATGTACTTGGGATGGGTGCAGTGAGTGTTGAATACCAAGAACTTGAAACGATGGTTTGGTTACGAGGTGGAAATGCTGTTGCGGGTTACGGGTTGCAAATGCCGTTACGAGTTGCTTTCAACCGTAAACCCAACCACCCAAAACCCGCAACCGGCCAACCCTTAACCGCTCCACTAGTCAATCAGCAATTTCCATGAGCACGCTCGATTCCAAAGTCCCCGATGGTCCGCTGGACAAGCAGTGGGCCCACCACAAGGAACACCTTCGATTGGTGAACCCGGCCAACAAGCGCCGCATCGACGTCATCGTGGTGGGCACGGGCCTGGCCGGTGCTTCCGCAGCGGCATCGCTGGCGGAGATGGGCTACAACGTGAAGTCCTTCTGCTACCAGGACAGCGCCCGCCGTGCCCACAGCATCGCCGCCCAGGGCGGCATCAATGCGGCGAAGAACTACCCCAACGACGGCGACTCCATCTACCGGCTGTTCTACGACACGCTCAAGGGCGGCGACTACCGCAGCCGCGAATCCAATACCTGGCGCCTGGCGGAAGTGAGCGCGAACATCATCGACCAGTGCGTGTCGCAAGGCGTGCCCTTCGCCCGCGACTACGGCGGATTGCTGGACAACCGCAGCTTCGGCGGCGCCTTGGTGAGCCGCACCTTCTACGCCCGCGGGCAAACGGGCCAACAGCTGCTGCTCGGCGCGTACAGCGCGTTGATGCGCCAAGTGGGCAAGGGCAAGGTGAAAATGTATGACCGGCACGAGATGCTCGACTTGGTGCTGGTGGACGGCAAGGCGCGCGGCATCATCGCCCGCAACCTCGTCACCGGCAAGATCGAGCGCCACGGCGCGCACGCCGTGCTGCTCTGCACCGGCGGCTACGGCAATGTGTTCTTCCTCAGCACCAACGCCATGGGCAGCAACGTCACCGCGGCGTGGAAGGCCCACAAGCGCGGCGCCTACATGGCCAACCCGTGCTACACGCAGATCCACCCCACCTGCATCCCCGTCAGCGGAGACCACCAGAGCAAGCTCACCCTGATGAGCGAGAGCCTGCGCAACGACGGCCGCATCTGGGTGCCGAAAAAGCTGGAAGACGCCAAGGCGATCCAGGAGGGCAAAAAGAAAGGCAGCGACATTGCCGAGGACGACCGCGACTACTACCTGGAGCGGCGCTACCCGAGCTTCGGCAACCTGGTGCCGCGCGACGTGGCCAGCCGTGCCGCCAAGGAGCGCTGCGATGCAGGCTTTGGCGTGAACAAGACCGGAGAGGCCGTGTACCTGGATTTCGGTGCTGCCTTTGAGCGCTACGGAAGGATCGAGGCCAACGTGCACCACATCGAAGATCCCAGCCGCGAAAAGATCCTCGAGTTGGGAAAGCAGGTGGTGAGCGACAAGTACGGCAACCTGTTCGACATGTATGAGAACATCGTAGGGGAGAACCCCTACGAGCACCCCATGAAGATCTATCCCGCGGTACACTACACCATGGGCGGCTTGTGGGTGGACTACAACCTGCAAAGCACCATACCCGGCATGTATGTGCTTGGCGAGGCCAACTTCAGCGACCACGGCGCCAACCGCTTAGGCGCCTCCGCACTGATGCAAGGCTTGGCCGACGGCTACTTCGTGATCCCCTACACCATCGCCGACCAGCTGGCCGGGGAGATCCGCACCGGCCCCATCCGGACCGACACAGCGGAATTCGATGAGGCGGAGAAGCACGTGCGCGGACGGATCGACCAGCTATTGAACACCAAGGGCACCGAGCCGGTGGACCATTTCCACAAGCGCCTCGGCAAGGTGATGTGGGAAAAGTGCGGCATGGCGCGCAACGCCAAGGGCCTGCAGGAAGCCATTGCGGAGATCCGTGCGATCCGTGAGGATTTCTGGAAGAACGTGCGCGTGCCCGGCAAGGCGGAAGAGTTCAACCAGGAACTGGAAAAAGCAGGCCGGGTAGCGGATTTCCTGGAGCTGGGCGAGCTGATGTGCAAGGATGCCCTGCACCGCAATGAAAGCTGCGGGGGCCACTTCCGCGAGGAATACCAGACCGAGGAAGGCGAGGCACTGCGCGACGACAACAACTTCGCCTATGTGGGCGCTTGGGAGTGGAAGAACGACCCGGGTGCGGCCGAGTTGCACAAGGAGGCGCTGGAGTTCACGGTGCTGAAATTGTCGCAGAGGAGTTATAAGTAGGGTGATTGGTGATTGGTGATTGGTGATTAGTGATTGGTGATTAGTGATTGGTGATTGGTGATTGGTGATTGGCGATTGGTGATTGGTGATTGGTGATTGGTGGCTAACTCAAACACAAAACAAATGAGCCAAGAACGGTTGGATGCTTTCAATGATCACTGCTTGGAAGAGCCTGCGGAACAGTATGGTGCAATCTCTAATTTCCGGGACCTTGTTGTTTGGCAGCGATCCATGGACATCACTGTTCAGGTGTACGAGTTCGCTGCACTGCTACCTGCCGATGAGCGCTACGGATTGGTCAGCCAGATGCGCAGGGCGGCAGCCTCCATCCCTTCGAACATTGCTGAAGGATGGGGACGAGGTACCAGCAGCGACCGTCAGTTCCTGAGCTTTCTACGCATTGCACGTGGATCGTTATACGAACTTGAAACACAGATGGAGCTTTCCATGCGGCTTTACCGGAAGCTTAAACTGGACACAACCTCACTTGCCTCGGAGCTTACCATCATTGCCAAGATGTTGACCAAGATGATTGTGAAGATCGAGATCAGATATCAGGAGCTACGAAAGAAGCATAATCGGTGAATGGTGATTGGTGCCAAGCACCCCAGAACCAAGTAACCGCGAGACCAGCGAACCCTACAGCACTAAATCGAACCACCTAATCACCATTGACTAATCACTTTTCACCCAAAGCACCCCTAACCAAATAACCTCAGTACTCCCGAATCCCGCATCACTTGATCGGACCATCCAATCACCATTGTCCAATCATCATTCACCCCAGAACATTGTTCCCGGCAGTTGAGCGGACCTTCCTATCACCCTTCACCAGCCACCAATCACCACGCAGATGAAACTCACACTCAAGATCTGGCGCCAAGCAGGCCCGAACGCCAAGGGCCAAATGATGGACTACCCCGTTGACGGCATCAGCGAGGACATGTCCTTTTTGGAAATGCTCGATGTGCTCAACGACAAGCTGGTGCGCGAAGGCCAGGAGCCCATTGCCTTCGACCACGACTGCCGCGAGGGCATCTGCGGAGCGTGCAGCCTGTTCATCGACGGGCGGCCGCACGGGCCCGGCAGGCACATCACCACCTGCCAGCTGCACATGCGCCGCTTCACGGATGGCGATGTGATCCACGTGGAGCCATGGCGCGCCAAGGCCTTCCCGGTGATCAAGGACCTGGTGGTGGACCGTAGCGCCTTCGACCGCATCCAGCAGGCCGGCGGCTTCGTGAGCGTGAACACCAACGGCAACCTGGTGGATGCAAATGCCATCCCCGTGCCCAAGAGCGATGCCGACAAAGCCTTTGATGCCGCCACCTGCATCGGTTGCGGCGCGTGCGTGGCGGCCTGTCCCAACAGCTCCGCCATGCTCTTCGTCTCGGCCAAGGTGAGCCAGTTCGCCCTGCTGCCCCAAGGCCGGCCCGAGGCCCGCGAACGCGCCCTGAACATGGTGGAGCAAATGGATGCCGAGAAGTTCGGCAACTGCTCCAACATCGGTGCCTGCGAGATTGAATGCCCCAAGGACATTTCGTTGGAGAACATCGCACGGCTGAACCGCGAATACCTGGGCGCCATATTAACGGAGGAGAAGGGTAAGTCGGAGCCGTTCCACAAGGCTGCGCAGGCCTGAGCATGGGTTCGGTGGAAGTCCATTGACCGGCTGCACCCCTTGTGCTCCCCTGCAGTGGGCACGTGGCTTACGTGGAATTCCATGCGGTGTCGTATCTTTCAATTTCACGGATCCGAAAGACCACCGTCATGAAGAAACCTCTGTTCTCGATCTCCACCGCTTTGCTAGCTGTGGCCGCACAAGGCCAGATCGTCTTGGTCAACGAGAATTTTGACAGTTACTCCGCCGCTACCTTCCTGGCGCAAAGTGCAGGCGCACCTTGGACCACCTGGAGCAATTCACCCGGAGGCATTGATGATGTTTTGCTCAGTTCCGATCATGCAGCGTCGGGGTCGAATAGTGGGCTTTGGGTCAGTTCAAGTGCTTCCGGAGGCCCCGGTGACGTGGTTGTGAACCTCGGGAACCAAACATCAGGGACCTGGAACATCACCTTTAACATGTACATCCCCTCCAATTATGGGGGCTACTTCAATGTGTTGCACCTTTTCCAGGGATCAAACAGCCAGTGGGCGGTGGAGGTGAGCTTTCTCATCAACGGCAACGTGAGCCTCATGCTGCAGGGCACCAGCACCGTATACGGAACCTACCCGCACGATACCTGGTTCCCGGTGCATGTGAACGTGGACCTCAACTCGGTGTCCGCCTCGCTGCAGGTCGACAATACGGTGGTCTTCAATTGGCCGTTCAACTGGAATGCCGGTGATGCCACTGTTGGCCTCAATCAGTTGGGGGGCGTGGATTTTTACGCTTATGCGGGAGGAAATGACGGTGGCAAATACTACATCGACGACGTGGTTGTCCAGAGCCTGACCACCGGTATTGAAGAAGCTTCAGCCGGGACCGTCCATCTGTATCCGAACCCGGTAGAGGAAGTGCTGTACATCAGCAACACGCCGGGAACCGGCACATGGGTGCTCAGGGATGCCGCCGGCCGTGAGGTGAAGGAGGGCCCGGTTCCGGGAGGCGCTTCTTCATGGAACCTGGATATGGCCGGCCTGCCCCCGGGGGTGTACCAGTTTGAACTTCTTCAAAATGGCCACCATACGGTCCGGAAAGTGATGAAGGGATAAGTCCGGTTCTTCACCAAGAACAGGAGAGTGCGCACGGCGGGAAGGGTCTTCAATTCATCACAATCTGCGGGCGACCGGCAAAAAAGCCAGCACACCGATCACGATCAGTACAAAGCCCAGGATCCTGAACACACGGTGAAGGAGGTGCGCACCCCATGCTTCCAACAGCCGGTTGCCCAACCGGACCAGGAGCAACAACAGGGCAAGTGCGCCGATGAACGCGCCGAGGCCGAATGCAATGGCATCCGGCCAACCCTGTGCATGCACCCCGACGGCTTCCATGCCCAGGCGGATCCCGCACCAGAACAACAGCAACTGCGGGTTCATCAGGCCCAGCAGGAGGCCACGTGCAAGGCCACCGCGCCGGCCTTCCTCTCCTTCCCTGATATGGAAAGGCTTCATCAGAAAGGCGATGTACACACCAAGCAGCACCAACACCACGCCGGTGACATGTTCCGGGGTAATGCCCTTCGAGGCCGTGAAGGCCATGACCTGTCCGGCGCCCATGAACGCCAAAGCCGCATATAGGAATTCCGGCAAGGCCCCCCCGAGAGCGGTCCGCCGGCCGGACTCCGCACCGTGCCGCAAGGTGGCGGTCAGCACCGCCGTGTTCACCAAGCCCGCCTGCAAGGAACCGATAAAGCTGGCCACAGTGGCGATGAGCAGGGCGAACAGGGTATCCATGGCAGCGGATGGCAAGGTAAAACGCCGCCCGGGTGCCGCAGGTGCGGACCTGACGTAAATTGTGAAGGCCGGCTTCAGCCCAATGCCCGCCGGGCATCCTTCCATAGCTTCGGCCCATGGCCATCACCCTAAAGGGCAAATTGCCCCGCACCGGCACCACCATCTTCAGCGTGATGAGCAAGCTGGCACAGGAGTGCGGTGCGATCAATCTCAGCCAGGGGTTTCCTGATTTCCCCGTTGATGAAAAGTTGATCGCACTGGTGGATGCAGCCATGCGCAACGGCCACAACCAATATGCGCCCATGCCGGGCCTGCCTGCATTGCGCGAAGGGATCGCGGCGAAGGTTGAGCGCCTTTACGGTCCCCGGTTCGATGCCGGGTCCGAGGTAACGGTCACCGCAGGCGCCACCCAGGCCATTTTCACCGCCATCGCTGCGGTGGTTCATCCGGGTGATGAGGTGGTCATCATTGATCCAGCGTATGATTCCTATGCACCCGCGGTGGAACTCTTTGGCGGCAAGCCCGTCCACGTGCGGCTTGACGCGGACATGAAATTCAATGCTGCCGCAGTGCAGGCCGCGATCACCAAGCGGACGCGCATGCTGATGATCAACACACCGCACAACCCGGCTGGCACCATCCTGCGCGATGCCGACATGCGCCGCATCGCGGAGCTGCTGCGGGGCACGGACATCCTGCTGCTCAGCGATGAAGTGTACGAACATTTGGTCTATGACGCTGAGCCGCATGCCTCGGCGATCAACTACCCGGAACTGCGCGAACGGGCATTCGTGGTGTTCAGCTTCGGCAAAGTGTTTCATGCCACCGGCTGGAAGATCGGCTACGTCATCGCCCCCGGGCCGTTGATGGCGGAATTCCGCAAAACGCACCAGTTCAACGTGTTCAGCGTGAACACGCCCATGCAGCATGCACTGGCAGCCTACCTGGGGGACCCGTTGCACTACACTGGCGTGGCCTCCTTGTTCCAGGCCAAGCGCGACCGATTCGCGGAGGGCTTGCGCAACTCGCGCTTCACGTTGCTCCCCTGCGAGGGCTCCTATTTCCAGGTCGCGGAGTACAGTGCGATCGGCAACGAGGATGACCTGGCTTTTGCGGAACATCTGGCCCGCAGGCACGGTGTTGCCGCCATTCCGCTGTCACCGTTCTACAACGACCCGCCCCCGGGGCAACGCCTGCTCCGCTTCTGTTTCGCCAAGCAGGATGCTACCTTGGATGCGGCAATTGAAAAGTTATGCAAGATCTGAGGGTATTGCCATTGCAAAGCATGCTCCACTGGGAGGATGCAGCTACCAACCGGAACCGGTTTGCCGAACTGCTCGCCGGGCGTGAAGGCACCACCGACCTGATCGTGCTGCCGGAGATGTTCACCACGGGCTTCAGCATGCGCAGCAGGGAACTGGCTGAAGGCATGGACGGCCCCACCGTGGCGTGGATGCAGGAACAAGCGCGGAAGCAGGATGCGGCATTGTACGGCAGTTTGATCATCGGAGAAGGTGGCAAGCATTTCAACCGGGGCCTCTTTGTGGAACCCGACGGCACCGTCACCAGGTACGACAAACGGCACCTGTTCCGCTTTGCGGATGAGACGAGCCACTTCAGTGCAGGCACTGATCGCGTCGTTGTACGCTGGCGCGGATGGCGGCTGCTTCTGCAGATCTGCTTCGACCTGCGCTTCCCTGTATTCGCGCGCAACCGTGGCGACTATGATGCCATCCTTTATGTGGCCAACTGGCCGGAGGCGCGCCGCCATGCATGGAACCAACTGCTCATCGCCAGGGCCATCGAGAACCAATGCTACGTGGTGGGGGTGAACAGGGTGGGCATGGACGGCAAGGGCATCCACTATGCGGGAGATTCGGCCATCATCGATCCCCAAGGGGTGGTGGATAATGTGGTCCCTGGGACCGGGTTGGTGACCGGCCGGTTATCCCTTGCGCCATTGGAGGAGTTCAGGAAGAGATTTCCAGTGGCTTTGGAGGCGGACTCCTTCACCCTTGACTGAGCCGGAGTTACCGGAGCACCTGCACGTGGCCAAGCTTGGTCTGCTCAAAACCGAGCTTGCCGCTGCTGTCCTCGATCAATCGGAACACCACCCGGAAGGCAAAAACATCATTGGGCACCGGATTGCCGTTCATGGTGCCGTCCCAGCCTTTATTGATATCCGTGGTGTGGAAGATCACGCCGCCCCATCGGTCGAAGACGGACATTTCATAGGAATCAACGTTGTTGCCAACGGCGAGCCAAGCATCATTGCGTCCGTCGCCGTTCGGCGTGAACGTGTTCGGGATGAACAATGTGGGCCTGCAAAATTCATTCACCATGGCACTGTCCACAAGGGTGCAGCCGAAGCTGTTGGTGATGGATACACTGTGCCATCCATAGCTGCCTGCGTGGATCAAAGCGGTGGTCTGCCCATCCGCCCACAGGAAGGCACTGCCCGGGTTGCCAGCGTCCAAGTCCACATAGTGCGGGTTTTCATCCAGGCAGACATAGTACTGGTGCGTAGCCAATCGTGCAGGTATTGGGTTGAAGATCACCGTGATCTCATCGGAGCTGCTGCAGTAACCGTTGTCCACGCTCACCGAGAAGGTTCCCGAAGTATTGACCGGCAGCA
>CALMYC010000289.1 GCA_937873385.1 uncultured Flavobacteriales bacterium
ATGATCCACCCAGGCGGCGTTGAGCACCGTGCGGAAATCGTTGGCGAGTTTTTCCAGGGACATGCCTTGCGCATTGCGCACGTCGATGTCAGGGTCGTTCTTGAACTGTTTGTATTTCCGCTGGAAGATGGGCTGCGGGCGCTCCAATGCGTTGCGCTTGAAGAATAGCTGCCTGAAATAGACGTGGAACCCGTATTCCTCGAACAGGTCCACATAATAGGGCGGGTTGTAGTTGGTCCCGTAGATGGGCGGGTCGGTGAAGTTTTCAATGAGCAATCCCCAGAACATGTTGCGCTCACCCAGGTTCACGGGGCCGTCCATGGCCTCAAGCCCCTGTTGTTCCAGCCAGTGGCGTGCCGTGTCGAACAGCAAGCGCGCCGCGGGGCGGTCATGGATGCATTCAAAGAAGCCGCAACCTCCCGTGGGCTGCTGGTTGTCCGTCCAGGCTGTTTTGGGGTCCACGAACGCGGCGATCCGGCCGGCCGCCACTCCCGCATCATCGTACAGTACCCAACGTTTGATGGCACCTGCCTTGCGTTCGGGGCGTGCCTGAAGCAATTTGTTCCTCGCCGGGTCGAAGACTTTCTCCACGTCCTGCACCAGGTGCGGCACCCAGTTCTTGTCGCCGGCGTAGATCCTCCATGGCACGCGTTGCCAATCATGCAGCGGTTTCCCGGTGGCGGCTTCCTCGATCTTCATGGTGCGAAGATCGGAAGTACGGGAATTTTCAACAGCCCGGAACTTGGAGGGGTTTGCTGCCTACCTTGTCCTCATGCGCGTCTTCATCATCGGCTTCATGTGCAGCGGCAAAAGTGCAGTGGGGCGCGAGCTGGCCAAGCTGACGGGGCGCAAGTTCACGGACATTGACCGGGCCATTGAACACCGCATTGGCCCGTTGTTGCCATGGGTGCAGCAAAATGGTGAGGCTGCCTTCCGCGCCATGGAGGCCGAAGTGCTGGGCGGTTTGTTGCAGGAAGAGGAGGTGCTGGTGGCCTGCGGCGGCGGCACACCCATGGGTGCGGACAACATGGACCGGATGCTGCACGCCGGGAAGGTGGTGTACTTGGACGTGGAGAAGCCCGTGCTGGTGGAGCGTGCAAAGCGGGTGGGAGGGGACAGGCCCTTGCTTTTCGGCCTCAAGGACGCCGCCCTGGAAACGCGCATCCATGAACTGCTGGAGGTGCGCAAACCGGTGTACCACCGGGCGCACTGGCACGTTGCCGCCACGGGTACGCCCCGTGACACGGCGCTGAAGATCGCCGACCTGGCGGGCTGGGCGGTTTACGAGAGGTAAACCGTGTCCTTTCTGCCCATCTCCACGCTGATGTGCTCCTGCATGGTGGTGCTGAGCGTGAGCCCCACGATGTCCGCCCGGATGGGGAAGGCCCGGTGCATGCGGTCCACGAGCACCACGGTGGTCAGTTGCTTCAACGGGTGCTTCACCAGGTGCGATGCGGCGTGCATCAATGTGCGGCCGCTCATCAGCACATCATCCACCAGCACCACCGCGGCACCCTGCAGCATCTGCCCGGCCGGTTTCAGTTGCACGGGCGCATCCAGCGGCCCGTCCTTGGGCAGGGTGAGCTCCACCAGGCCCGTGGTGATGCCGGGCATTTCATCGAGCAGCTTTTTCAACCGGCGGGCAAGCACGGCACCGCGCGGCATTACACCCACGATCACCAAGTGCTTTTCACCCGGATGATGCTCCACTACTTGCAAGGCCATTCGGGCCAGCTTCCGCTGGATGCGTTCGTGCTCCAGCACCACGGTGCGTTCTGCGGCCATGGGCCGAAAGTAAAGTTGCGCACCGAAAGGACCGGATCGATCAGCTTTGCGGCCCCAATGGAAAATTCCCGTGCCCGCCATGATCTCCGTTCTTTCCCCGGCCAAGAACTTGGATGAGTCGCCTCTGGCGGTGCCGCCCCAGGCCACCCGCCCGGAGTTCCTGCGGGAAAGTGAAGCACTTGCCTTGAAATTACAGGGCATGGGCGCGGCCCGGATCGGCAAGCTCATGGGCATCAGCCCCAAGCTGGCGGCGTTGAACCACCGGCGCTACCACAATTGGGAATCTGCGGCGTTGAAGCCCGCCATCCGGCTCTTTGACGGGGAAGCGTACCGTGGACTTGATGCCGCTGCACTGGACACCGCCGACCTGCGGTTCGCGCAGCGGCATTTGCGTGTGCTCAGCGGCATGTACGGCGTGCTGCGCCCGCTGGACCTCATTGCCCCGCACCGGCTGGAGATGGGCACCCGGCTCGCCATGGGGCGTGGCATCAAGGACCTGTATGCATTCTGGGGCGACCGCATCACCGAGGCATTGAATGCCGCATTGGCCGTGAGCGGGGACCGCACGCTGGTGAACCTCGCCTCAACGGAATACTTCAGGAGCATAAGGACAGCGAAGCTGGAGGCGAGCGTGGTGACGCCCATGTTCAAGGAGGAAAGCACCGGAGGGCCGCGGATGGTGGCGGTTTTCGCCAAGCACCAGCGCGGTGCCATGGCGCGGTGGATCATCCGTAACCGCATCCTGGATCCCGCGTTGCTGAAACGGTATGACGGGGATGGCTACCGGTACAGCGCGGAAGGCAGTGCTGGGGGCGAATGGCTGTTCATCCGGCGGGCGGTGTGCATCCCCGTGCGGTAATTTTGCGGTGTGGCGCTCTTCATACTTTCCGCGTTGTGCCTGCTGGCCTTGGTGTACCTTGGAACATGCCTGTTCTACTGGGGTTTCCAGGAGAAATTCATTTTTGTCCGGTTCGCCCTGCCATCCACTTACACGTTCAAGTTCACCCAGGCATTCAGGGAACTGCGGCTGGGCCGGCCCGATGGCGCCTCGCTGCATGCGCTGTATTTTCCGGTGCTCGAACCGGCCGGTGCCGTGCTGTACCTGCACGGCAACACAGGTTCATTGAGGCGCTGGGGCAAGCGGGCCCCGCGCTTCACCGCGCTCAACCATGCTGTTCTGATGCCCGACTACCGCGGGTACGGGAAAAGCACGGGGAAGCTTTCCGAAGCGGCGCTCCATGCCGATGCCTTGGCGTGGTTCGACAAGTTGGCGGAGCTGCACGGTGAGGAAAATGTGGTGGTGTACGGCCGCTCGCTGGGCACCGGCATGGCCGTACCGTTGGCGGCGGAACGAAGGCCGCGCGTCCTGGTGCTGGAATCACCATTTGCCAATATGCTGGATGTGGCCCGCCACTATCTCGCCATCCTGCCGTACCGGTGGTTGCTGAGATACCGCTTCCGAAGCGACATGGCGATCAAGCGCGTGAAATGCCCGGTGTACATTTTTCACGGCAAGCGGGACCCACTGGTGCCCTATGCAAGTGCACTGCGGCTGTACGCCGCCATTCCTGCGGAAGTTCACCGCGAGCTGATCTCCTTTGCCAAGGGCTACCACAGCGATCTGGCCGGGTATCCCAGGTTCCGAAGAAAGCTGAAGGCCATTTTGGCGCAAGGCACGGCCCCTGTCGTTAAGGATCCCAAACCGTGATCCCATGGCCGTGATCCCTTTACCTTCGCGGCCCAGAACAAAATACATGAACCTCAAACTTTCCCTTTTCACCGTGCTGGCCGTGCTGGTCAGTGCATGCACGAACAAGGTTACCGGCCAAAAGGAGCGTAACGTGGCCTTGGGGAGCACGTTGGATTCCGTGAGCTACGGCATCGGCACGGACGTGGGCCACAACCTGCAGATGAACATCAAGCAGGCCGGGCTTGACTCCCTGAACGTGGATGCCCTCTTCGCGGGCATGCGCGACGCCATGGACAGCACCGAACGGATCCATTCGGACAAGGTGAAGGCCATTGTGCAGGCCTACATGATCGGGGCCCAGAAGAAGATGATGGCCAAACAGCTGGCCGCTGATTCCCTGAATTTGGAGGCGGGCAGGAAGTTCCTCGCCGAGAACGGCAAGAAACCCGGCGTGACCACCACGGCCAGCGGACTGCAGTACCAAGTTCTTCAAATGGGCAAGGGCCCCAAGCCAATCGCCACGGACAGTGTTCAAGTGAATTACGTCGGCACACTCTTCAATGGAAAGCCCGTGGATAGTTCATCCGACCATGGAGGACCAGCGGAGTTTGCGTTGCCCCACTTGATCCAAGGTTGGTCTGAAGGCGTTCAGTTGATGCCCGTGGGTTCCCGCTTCAAATTCTACATTCCAAGTGATCTGGCCTGGGGGGCAAGCGGGGCTGGTGAAAAGATCCCGGCCAACAGTGTGGTGGTCTTTGAAGTGGAACTCCTGAAGATCCTGAAGAAGCAATAAAGGGAAGAAGGTGAAGAGGCAAGGGGGGCCGAGGTTTTCTCCGCCCCCCTTGCCTCTTTTTTATTCAGGCAGTGAATGGACCCTCCGGCAAGGGAGCCCAATGGGTCACGCGTTCAAAGAAACAGTTGCTGGTACCTTCGCCGAGCCAGAAATGGCGGTGCGTCTTCCTGCCGGTCTTGCTGGGGTTTTTCAGGAACCAGTCTTCCGCGAAGCGGAGGACCACGACGTTGCGTTCCTCGGTTTCGGCCAGCCCGGCGGCATGCACGGTGTTTTGTGGCAGCCAACACAACACGCGCTCGCCGTCCGCCGGAAGACGTTCGGAACAAGGGATCCAATCCATGGTCATGGCAGGCGGCCAATGTAGGTCACTCGCCCATAAGGTCGGGCGGAGCGTCAGGCGACAAGGCCACGGCCGTGAGCAGGTTGGCGGCTTCCAGGCCTTTTGCGTGCAGTTCGGGCTGTGCAGGCGGGAACAGCTTTCCACCTTCCTTGCGGATCAGGTATTTCACCACGTCCTCATGCACCTCCAGGCCGGTGTCCGTAATGAAGCAGACGGGGCTGCGTGTCCAGTGCCAGAGCAGCATGGAGGCCAGCCGCACGGATGAGCGATCATGAATGCGGCCTCCCTGCACAATGGGTCCTTTGCCTTCCGCGCGGCAGACCAGTGCCCGCAGCAGGGTGCGCACGCAACGCAGCAACCCTTCGGTGGTCAATGCACCCTCGGGCGCCGAGACCAGGTCCTCAGGGGTGGTGGGGTCGGGTCGTTGGAAGTACATCTGGTGGCCGCGCGGCATGCTTTTGTTGAACTCGGCCATCGCCGCGTTCACCAATCCCGGATGGCCTACAAGCGTGCCGTCATGGCCGTCCACCGCCTCACGCTCCTTGTCGGCGATCATTTCCAGGTAGTCCGCCTTCAGGTGGCCGTGCGTGTCCGGGGGCAGATTGAAGGATGGAGCGCCCATGGCATGGGCTTGCCTGCGGTGGCAGATGCTGATGGTGCGCAGGCTAACGCTGCGGAGAAAGCGGGCGTTGAGGCTGATGTGCTGGCGGTCGGGAAAGACGGGCTTTTCAGTGCCGCCAAAGAGCATCAGGTGGTCCGCTGCGAATGCTTGCGGGTCCACGCAAAGCCCGGCACTGTGGTGGCGCAATGCATGCAGGACCTCATCCGCTTCGAGCACGGCGGCCAGGCTGTCCATGATCACCGTGGCGCGGATGGTGCCTTCGGGCATTTCCATCCGATCCTCCAGGAATGCAAACACGTCGTTCCAAAGTGCTGCTTCCGCGTGGCTGCCCACACCGCGCAAGTACAGGTACACGCCGCCTTGGCGCAAGCGCAACTTTGCCGCATTGTGCAATGCGTGCATGGCCAGGTCAAAGAAGGAGGCTGGCACCGGGTTGCCGGTCGTGCGGTCGTCCACGTGCAGCGGCCTTGGCACGATCATCAGGCGCGTGATGCTGGCGGGATTTATCCGCACCCGGTCACCAACGCTGTTCACGTAGGCCAGCCGGTTGTCGGCGGCGCGTTCAAGGTTCTTGTGGGCTTTCAGAATGGTGCCCGGCTCATTGAGCGTGAGGTTCCACAGGTCGGCCACATAGCTCTTGGCCCCGGCGTTCATGCCATCGATCAATTCGGCGCGATTTGCACCGCCGAGCAGTTCCACCCGCCGCTCCAACAGCTCGGCGGGAACGGGGGCCACCAGCCAGTCCCCCCTGCGCACGGTCTCCGTTTCCCGCATGGAGGCCACGGGACCGGTCCGCAATTCCATGCGGCGCGACCGGTTGATGGCAAGCACATCCTGCCGGCGGGTCCCGAAAAGCTGGACCATCTCCGCGATCAGCGCCGGCACGGCGGGCTTGAGCAAGCGGTCCGTCATTGGTGTTTCGAGGGTGCGCAGCATGGGTTTGGCGCACGTTAATACGCATTCGTCGCCACGGAGGTTCAAATTTCGGGACCACAAAGTTCGCGTGCACGGCCCGAATCACTGCTGCCGTACCGTTGTGACCGCCGTTTGCACGTTGCCTGCGCCGTTCTTCAGGCAGCGGGATGCGGCGGGTGGGCTGGTTCTTACTTTAGCCGCCCTTTCAGCCGAAAAAGGAGCAATTGCATGAAAGCGATCATCCCAATAACCGCCTGCATGATGGCAACCATGGCCGCCGCAGCCCAGACACGCGCGATCAAGTTCACCGAGTTCGACCTGCCCAACGGGTTGCACGTCATTCTCCATGAGGACCACTCCACGCCCATTGTGGCCGTCGGGGGGATGTACCATGTGGGCAGCAAGGATGAAGCCCGCGACCGTCGCGGATTTGCACACTTTTTCGAGCATCTGTTGTTCGAGGGGTCGGACAATATTGGGCGGGGTGAATTTTCCAAGTACGTTGAAAAGGCCGGCGGCGTGCTGAACGCCAACACCACCGGCGACCGCACCTACTACTACGAGGTGCTGCCCAGCAACCAGCTGGACCTGGGCCTCTGGCTGGAGAGCGAGCGCATGATGCATGCCAAGGTGGAGACCAAAGGCATTGAAACGCAGCGCGAAGTGGTGAAGGAAGAGCGCCGCCAGCGCTATGAGAACCAGCCCTATGGCAGCATCCTGCCCGAGGTGCTCAAGCGCGCCTACACCGTTCACCCGTACCAGTGGCCCACCATCGGCTATATGGAGGACCTGAACGCCGCGATCGAGAAGGACTACAAGAAATTCTACAAGACCTTCTACGTGCCCAACAACGCCGTGCTGGTATTGGCCGGTGACTTCAGCGCCGACAAGGCCACCACCGACCTCAAGAAATACTTCGCGGACATTCCCAAGGGGGCGGAGATCACACGGAACAAGGCCGTGGAGCCGCCGATGAAGGGCGAGGTGCGGGACACGGTGTACGACAAGATCCAATTGCCCGCCGTGGTGCAGGCCTACCGCATCCCCGCCTTGGGCACGCCCGATTTCTATGCCGTGGACATGCTGAACCGCCTGCTGAGCAGCGGCAACAGCAGCCGCCTGGTGAAGAACGTGAAGGATGCTGAGCAAAAGGCCGTGTTCGTGGGTTCGTTCAGCCTGCCGTTTGAGGACCCGGGCCTGGCGATCGCCTTTGCCGTGGCCAACATGGGCGTTGCACCGGACAGCCTGGAAGCCAGCATGGACCGCCAGTTCGCCTTGGTGCGCGATGAGGCCGTGCCCGAGGACGAGCTCACCAAGCTCAAGGTGCAGATCGAGACCGAGCATGCCATGGACAACAACAAGATGGCAGGCATCGCCAACAACCTGGCCAATGCCTATACCTTCCTCGGCGGCACGGACAAGGTGAACACCGAGGTGGACCAATACCTCGCCGTGTCCACCGCGGACCTGCAGCGCGTGGCCAGGAAGTATTTCGTGCCGGAGAACCGCGTGGTGCTCTACTACCTGCCCCAGAACCAGAAAAAATAATCCGCCGGACCAAGACCATGAAAAGCACACCGCTTCAGACCCTTGCGTTGGCCGCAACCCTTCTTATCCCGGCCATGATGACCGCACAAGTGGACCGCACCAAAGCCCCGGCTGCAGGACCTGCACCGGAAGTACACCTCGGCGAGCACAAGAGCTTTACCCTGGACAACGGCATGCGCGTGATCATTGTGGAGAACCACAAGATCCCGATCATCAGTGCACAGCTCCGGTTTGACATTCCACCCGTGCTGCAAGGCGACAAGGCCGGCTACCAGGAGTTGACGGGAGAACTGCTCACCACCGGGACCGCCCGGCACACCAAGGCGCAGATCGACGAGCTCGTGGACGGGCTTGGCGCGCAGTTCAGCGGGGCAAGCGACGGGCTCTATGCCAGTGCCCTCACCAAGAACTTCCCCAAGTTGATGGACCTCTTCTACGAAGTGGTGTCCAGCTCCAACTTCCCACGTGAGGAATTTGACAAGGCCAAGACCCGCGCCATTTCGCAGATCACCGCCCGTGGCGACGACCCCGACCAGATCGCCGCGATGGTGGGCCACGCACTCACCTTCGGGAAGGACAACCCCTACGGCGAAGTGCCCACCGAAGCCTCCATGGGCAAGGCCACCCGCGATGATGTGTACAACTACTACCGCTATTTCTTCCAGCCCAAACAAGGTTACCTGGTGCTGGTGGGCGACATTACCGCCAAAGACGGTGAGGCCATGGCCCGGAACTATTTCGGCACGTGGAAAGGGGCGGAGCTGCCCGTGGAGAAGGATGCCCAGGGGCATGATGTGGTGAAGGGCCTGGGCCCCATCATCACCGCCACCAAGCAGCCGCGCAGGCCGGCCAATGTGCGCGTAGCCTTCGTGGACCGCCCGGGAAGCGCTCAAAGCGTGATCAAAGTGGTGTTTCCGGTGGACCTGAAGCCCAATGATCCCCTGGCGCTTGACGCACAAGTGCTCAATACCATCCTGGGAGGAGGCGTGTTCAACGCGCGCCTGATGCAGAACCTGCGCGAGGACAAGGGCTATACCTACGGCGCCTATTCCAGCCTTGACGCGGACCGTTGGTTCGGTTCGTTCAGTGGGGGCTGCAGCGTGCGCAATGCCGTTACCGACAGTGCCGCCACACAGGTGCTGGCGGAGATCGCCGGCATGCGCAATTCCCCGGTAAAGGCGGATGAACTGGCCTTGGCCAAGAGCTACATGGCGGGCAGTTTCGCCCGTTCCCTGGAAGATCCACGCACGGTGGCCCGGTTTGCGTTGAACACCTACCTCAACCAACTGAAGCCGGACCACTACGAAACCTACCTCAAACGCTTGGATGCCGTAACGGCGGAAGAGGTGCAACAAGCCGCGATCCGCTTCCTGCACCCCGACAGTTGCACGCTGCTGGTGGTGGGTGACAAGGCGCAAGTGGCCAAGACCTTGGAACCGCTGGCCGGTGACGGGCACGTGCTGGACTTTGACGTGAACGGCGATTTGGTACGCCTCGATCCCACGGAAGGTGCCACCCCGGCTCCTGCGGGGATGACGGCCCAGAACGTGCTGGACGCCTATGTGAAGGCCATCGGCGGAAAGCCCGCCTTGGACAAGGTGAAGGATGTGCGCAAGAACTACACCACCACGGTGCAGGGCATGGCCGCCACCATGACCGAATACAACCAGGCGCCGAACCTGTACGCCATGGAAATGAAGATGGGCGACATGCTGCTGCAGAAGTTGGCTTTTGACGGCACACGCGGCAAGCTCAGCAGCATGATGGGCGAGAAGGAACTGCTGGATACCGAACTGGACCCCCTGCGGGAGAGCGCCTATGCGTTCCCTGAGCTCCATTATGCCGAACTGGAATTTGCCGCCAGGTTGCTGGGGGTGGTGGACATCGACGGCACCAAGACCTACCGCGTGCAAGTGCAGACGCTGCCCGGCGGCCGCTTCGACGAGTACTACGACGTGAAGACCGGCCTGAAACTGCGCCGCAAGGAGAACCAGGAACAGGAAGGCGGGGGATGGGTGCAGGTGATCACCGATTACAGCGATTACAAGCCGGTGGCCGGCGTGTTGTTCCCGCATGTGCTGCACCAAAAGGGCGGCATGGACATGACGCTCAACGCCACTTCCATCGACGTGAACAAGGGGATCGATGCCGCCGTGTTCAAAGTGGACTGAAGCCGGGCAACCCTAGCTGATGCGGGGGGCTTGGGTCCATTGGCGGTTGCTGGTGCTCCGGCTTGGCCTGCCGCTGCTCCTGCTCAGTGCGCTCCGCTGTTTGTTCCTTGTACTGTACAGGGCTGATCTGCCGCCGATCCCGGCGGCGCAGGCTGCACAAGTGGCGCTTCAGGGCATCCGCTTCGACCTCGCCACCGTGGTGGCCTGGAATGCGCCGTTGATCCTGCTTCATCTGCTCCCATGGGCCCGGCGCGCTGACCGGGCATTCCAGCGCGTGCTTTTTGCGGTCT
>CALMYC010000290.1 GCA_937873385.1 uncultured Flavobacteriales bacterium
TCCTCTCTTCCTCTCTTCCTCTCTTCCTCTCTTCCTCTCTTCCTCTCTTCCTCTCTTCCTCTCTTCCTCTCTTCCTCAAGGTTGCAACCGCATCCGCTGCCAGCTGCCATCACTGAACCGCTCAAAGACGATCCGGTCATGCAAGCGGTTTGAACGGCCTTGCCAAAACTCGATGCGGACGGGCTTCACCACGATGCCGCCCCAATGGTCCGGCCGGGGCACTTCCTGCCCTTGAAATCGTTCCTCCCAGCGGTTGAAGCGTTCCTCCACCGCATCGCGGTCTTCCACCGTCCGGCTTTGGTCACTGCTCCATGCACCGATGCAACTTTCCCTGGGCCTTGAGGCAAAATAGGCATCGCTCTCGCCGGTGGGCAGATGTTCCCCCTTTCCTTCGATCCGCACCTGGCGTTCCATGGTGGGCCAGAAAAAGGTCAACGCCGCATGCGGATCACGCTCCAGGTCCATGGCCTTCCGGCTGTTGTAATTCGTGAAGAAGATGAACCCCCGTGCATCCACTTGCCGCAGCAGCACCACGCGGCAACTGATGCTCGCGCTTCCCGCCGTGGACAGCAACATGGCGTTGTGCTCCGGAACTTCGGCCCGTTGTGCATCATCGAGCCACTGCCCGAACAAATGCAACGGGTCCATGCCAGCTGCCTCCTCGGTCAGGCTCATCCGGTGGTAGTCGGTCCTTGCCTGTACGATCCTTTCCTCGCCCATGGTTGTTTCTTTTTCCGGCTGTAAAGTTACCGGCCCGCACTTCAGCCCGCCATGCACTACCTTTCATGCTTCGATACCATGTCACCCGACCCGCTCGAACTTTCACCTCTCAACCCGCTGCCACCGGCTTCGGGAACCTTGTTGGTGAGCGGGCCCTATTTGTCCGACCCCTATTTCCGGCGCACCGTGGTGCTGCTTTGCATGCACGATGCCAATGGCTCCTTCGGCCTGGTGCTCAACCGCCCGCTGGAGGTAAACATCTCCGAACTGATGACCGAACTCCCCAACTTGCCGTCACCCGTGGGAATCGGTGGACCGGTGCAGAGCGGCAATTTATTCTTCCTGCATACCCTTGGTCCGCGCATCATGGGCAGCCTGAACATCATTGACGGCATTCACATGGGCGGGGATTATGACCAACTGTGCGCCGTGCTGACCACTGCGCCCAAGCTGGCCCGGCACGTCCGGTTCTTCGTAGGCTACAGTGGTTGGGGCGCGGACCAATTGGACACCGAGATCGGGAACCGGTCCTGGCTTGTTCACCCCGCAACCAAACGTTCGGTGATGGGCACTTCCCAAAAAGACTTGTGGGCAGGCACGTTGCGCAGCATGGGACCGCAGTATGCGCCTTGGGCCAATTTTCCGGAGGACCCTTCCCTCAACTGAGCACCTTCTTCACCAGGAGGTCCTGCAGCCGCAAAGCCATGCGGTGGCCATACCGCTTGGTGCGGTAAGCACCGACCCACTGCACCCCTTGCGCGGCGTTGGTGAAGAACAACTCATCGGCCACCAACAGGTTTTGCGGATTGAGGGCACTCTCGTACACTTTGATGCCGTTCTCCAGCGCGAGGTTGATCACCTGCATGCGCATGATGCCGCCCAGGCATCCGTCGGCCAGTGATGGTGTGTACAGCACGCCGTTGCTCACGATGAAAATGTTCGCGGAACTGCTTTCGATGATGTTGCCCCTGTCATTCTGGATGAGGCAATCATCCAAGTGCTGCGCGATGCTCCACAATCCGGCCATCACATACAACTGCGAACCAAGCGTCTTGTGCACGGCGAGCATGTTCACCGGCTTGCGCATCTCGGGATACAGGTCCACCGTGTATCCCCGCTCGTTCAGGATGTACGTGTCGCGTTCCACAGGTGAGAACTCAATGGTGAACGCACCCTTGTTGTTCTCGGGCTTGAAGTAGCCCGGCGAATCACGGAACACCGTGAGCCTGCACCGCGCATTGGGCATGTCGTTGCGCTCCACCAGTTCATTGATCGCCTGTTACAGCCTTTCCCGGCCAAGTCCCGTCGGCATGTCAATGCGCAACACCTTCAAACCCTCATTGAGCCGGATCCAATGGGCATCCAGGAAACACGTGCGGCCGCGCACCACGCGCATGGTCTCGAACACCCCGTCGCCATAATGGAACGCACGGTTGTCCAAGGTGATCACCGGCATGTCCGCCGGGCACAATGAGCCGTTGAGGTTGACAAATGCGCCCATCACACCATGCACTCCTCTTTCAGCAACGGCAACAGGGGACTGTCCGGTTCCACCAGCACGCCGCGCACCCCGGCGGCCTGTGCGGCATCCATGTCCCGTTGTCTGTCGCCCACCATCAGCGAGCGCCCGGCATCGATCCCGAACCGCGCGATGGCCCGTTCGAAAAGCAGGCTGCCGGGTTTGCGGCAAAGGCACCGGCCTTGTTCCGGGTGGTGGGGGCAGTAATACACGGCGTCCAGTTGCGCCCCTTGCAGGGCAAGTTGCCGGTGAAGGTAGGCATGTACCCGGTCCACGTCGCCATGGCCGTACAAGCCGAGGCCGATGCCGCTCTGGTTGGTGATGACGATGACCAGCAGCCCGGCTGCATGTGCCATGCGGACCGCTTCGGCAACACCCGGGAGGATCTCAAACTCCTCCAGCCTCCACGTGTGCATGCCGCGTTCCCGGTTGATCACGCCATCGCGGTCCAGGAACAAGGCAGGGTGCTTTCCCGCCATCCTAAAAACCTATGCTGTTGAAGAAATTGGGCACTACATCGGGGCTGAGCAGTGCGGTGAACGCAATGCCGTACAAGGCGCCGAAATAATGGGCATCATGGGCGATGCCGTCCCGGCCGCGCTTGCTCATGTACCATTCATAGGCCAGGTACAACCCGCCGAAGATCCATGCGGCCATCGGGATCGGAAGGAAGATCAACATCAACTTGGCCCCGGGATGGAGCAGAATGTATGAAAAAACCACTGCGGAAGTGGCTCCGGACGCACCCACAGCCCGATAGGCGGGGGCTGACCCGGGCTTGAAAAAGCCCGGGCTGGAACTCGTTACAATACCACCCAGGTACAGGACCAAGTAGGGGATCAACGGGTCATGGCCCGTAAGCTCAGCGATGGCCCCTTCCACCATGGAGCCGAACATCCACAGCACGTACATGTTCACCACCAGGTGCATGATGCTGCCATGAACGAAACCGTGCGACAGGAACCGGTACCAGTCCCGCCGCTCATGGATCACAAAGGGTTCGAACAACAGCTTCTCGAACAACGTACGGTTGTTCAACGCCGCAAGTGATACGGCCACAGTGACCCCGATGATGACCAACGTGATGGACATGGGTGCAAGATAGCCGCGGGATTTCAGTAACTGTGGTCGCGGAGGATCTCCCAGCCGGATGGCGTGCGGACCCAGAGCAGACTGAAGCCGCCCGCCAGTGTGTCCGCGGAACGAATGAGCCGCCAGGTCCCGGTGCACCACGCATGGTCCGTGCCGATTGCCAAGACCTCCAACTGGCCGAAATCAAGATGCCCCATCGCTGACCTGTCCGGATATCTTTTCAGATAACGTGCCGTGACGGGAGCCCTGCCGCAGGTGCGTTCCTTGGCGCCAATGAAGCACACGGAGTCCGTGTAGGCCTTCATGAAGCCCGGGATGTCGCCCCTGTTCCAGGCTTGGACTTGGCCGGCCATGACAGCCTGAACGGCAGCATCCGCGGGAATATCCGCTGGTGGAGCGCCGCACGCGGCAACCATGCACACAGCCCCGATCGCCTGAAGTACCCGTAAGCCCATGTCGTGATCGCCTGACAGCCCGGCAAAACTAAAATTCCCGCGGTGGTGGCCGAAAAAGCAAAGCCCCCGGACCAAGGCCAGGGGCTTGCAGATGCAGGAGTAGCGCGAGAGTGACTTGAACACTCGACCTCGTGATTATGAATCACGCGCTCTAACCAGCTGAGCTACCGCGCCGTTTCGGGGCGCGAATATAGTATCCTTCAATTGCCCTGAAAATCGACTGATTCTTGCACGGCAAATGGATCTGCTTATCTTTCCCCGCACCCATATCCCCAGTATTCCACCCATGGCGAAATTGAAAACCCGTCCCGGTAAACGCCCGGTAAAGAAGGCCAGCCATGCCGGCAGAGGCAGCAAGGCCAAGAAAAAACCGGCCGACACGCGCAAGGAAGCCAAGGCGGGAACAGGTGCCGCAAAGAAAAAAGCAGGTGCAAAACAATCCCCGCCAAGGAAACCTGCGGTGAAGGCTGTGGCCGGCAAGAAACCGGTAGCCGGGCAAGTGGCCAAACGCAGGCCGGCCAAAAAAGCCGCCCCGAAGAAAACCCCCAAACGCCCGGTGGCAACGGCAAAATCCGCGGGCCGGAAACACAAGGCTCCGGCGGTCCCCAAGAAGAAGGTCGCAAAGGCTTCGGCAACGAGTTCAAGGACGAGGCAGCCGATGGTGAAGCCTGGCCACCGGAAAACAAAGGCCGCTGCGGCACCTGCCAAAAAATCCCCACCGTTGAAACAACCCCGACCGGCCAAGCTTATTTCCGCGCCTTCGGCTGAGCCGGCCAAGAATGCCAAAACCGCTATACCACCGCCCCAGCCCATGCGATTGATGCCGTCCCCAGCGCCGGCCCAGGGAAGGCCGGCCAAGGCAGCACTAAAGCAGCGCTACCAGATGGAGTTCTATCTGAACGCCACCCCCGCCTCGCTCTTCGACCTCATCAGCTCACCCAGCGGCTTCAGTGAATGGTTTTGTGATGACGTGAACGTGGTGGAGGGCAAGTACATCTTCAAATGGGGGGATGAGACGGAAATGGCGGAATGCCTTGTCCAACGCCCGGGGGAGTCCATCCGGTTCCGCTGGGAAGAGGATGCCCAGGAGGATCCCGGGGCCTATTTTGAGTTCTTCATCCGTGTGGACAGCATGACCAATGAGATCTGCCTGGTGGTCACCGACCATGCGTGGCCGCGGGACCTGGTGGAGGAAAAAGCGCTCTGGACCGCACAGATCCAGAAGCTTACCCGCGTACTGGGTGCCTGAACCATCGCGGCCCAACCTGTTCAATTGGTGCCGGGCATCCACCGGGCCAAGGGTTTTGGCCAACTTTGCGCTCCGCGCATGAAGCGATTGCACCGCATGATCCTCGGGGCCTACATCGGGCCCCTGCTGATCACCTTCATCATCGTGCTCTTCCTGTTCAGCATGCAATGGCTGTGGAAGTGGGTCGATGACCTGATGGGCAAGGGCTTGCCATGGGACGTGCTCACCAAATTGATCGCATTTGCCACTTCCGCGTTCGTACCTGCCGTGTTGCCCTTGGCCGTACTGTTGAGCTCCATCATGACCATGGGCGGCCTCGGCGAACGTTCTGAACTGACCCCCATGCGGTCCGCTGGGCTCGGCCTGTTCCGTATCCTGGCCCCGCTGCTGGTCTTCGTGCTCGGTCTTGCGGCATTCTCCTTTTACTTCAGCAACAACGTGCTGCCCATCGCCAATTTGAAATTCCAGAGCCTGCTGTGGGACGTTACCCGGGCCAAGCCTGCGCTGAACCTCCGGCCAGGCGTGTTCTACGGCGGGCTCGAAGGTTTCTCCATCCGGGTGGGCGACAAGGACGATGCCACGGGGGCACTGCGCGATGTGTTGATCTATGACCACAGGAAACCATTCCAAGGCAACAAAACCGTGGTGCGCGCGGAAAAGGGGACCATGGGGCGCAGCACCGACGGACACTATCTGGTGCTGGTGCTGGAGAACGGCCGCGTCTATGATGAAAAATCGGAGGGCCCGTCCAGCCATCAACGCGACCTGCCCCTGCTCCGGGGCAAATTCCAGCGTGAGGAGATCCGCCTGGACCTCTCCGGGATGGGCATGAAGCGCACCGACGAGGAACTCTTCAAGGACCACTACAAGATGCTTACGCTCGGCCAACTCCAATACGCCGAGGACAGTTTGCGCAAGCGCCTTGACGAGCGCATGGCAGAGCAGGGGCAGCGGATGCGCAATAGTGTGAGCGTGCTGCGTGACAGCAGTGGGGCCGTGGGCCGTGCACCGGTCCCCACCCTGCACGCAGACCCGTTGAACAATGGCCCCGGGCTCTATCCATTGGCGGTGGAAATGGCGCGTGGCGCCATCAATGAACTGGACCAGATGGCGCAGGAGAAAAAGGGCCGTACTGAACAGATCGCCAAATTCGAGGTGGAATGGCACCGCAAGCTCATGCTCGCGTTCGCCTGCGTGGTCTTCTTCTTCATCGGCGCCCCGCTGGGGGCCATTGTCCGCAAGGGTGGCATGGGCTTGCCTGCCGTGATCGCGATCGTCTTCTTCCTTATTTTCCACATCATCAGTTACTCCACCGAGCAAATGGTGAAGGCCGGCAACCTGCAAGCCTGGCCCGGCATGTGGATCAGCACGATGGTGCTGCTTCCGATCGGCGTGTTCATCACGTGGAAAGCGGCCACGGACAGCCCTTTGTTCGACCGCGACGCCTACGCCCGCAATTGGGAACGGCTCCGTTCCTTTCTTCATTTCCCCCATGCGCATTCTGCAACTGTGCAATAAGCCGCCCTATCCCCCCATCGACGGCGGGGCCAAGGCCATGTACAACATTACCCGTGGCCTTTTGGGCGCGGGGCATGAAGTGAAGGTGCTCTGCATCAGCACCCAGAAGCACCCGTTGAAGGTTTCCGCCGTGCCAGCTGGATTCCGGGAACAGACCCGCATTGAAGGCGTCTTCGTGGACACCTCATTGAACGTGGTCGATGCCTTCACGGACCTGGTGACCGCGGACAACTACAACATCAGCCGCTTCTTCTCACCGGACATGGACATCCGGTTGATCCAATTGCTGTCCCAGGAACAGTTCGACATCATCCACCTGGAAAGCCTGTTCGTCACGCCGTACATCCCCACGCTGCGCCGGTACTCCAAGGCAAGGATCGTGCTGCGGGCCCACAATTTGGAACACGTGATCCAGGAGCGCATCGCACAAGGGGAACGCAATATCCTGAAGAAACCTTACAGAAAATTCCTGGCCAAGCAGCTCCGCAACTACGAGCGCGAAGTCCTGGCCCAGGTGGACGGCGTGGCCGCCATTACCGCTGCGGATGCACATGCAATGGCCAGCCATGGCGGCAGTACGCCGATCACCACCATCCCTTTCGGGTTGGACCCCGATGAATACGCTGTTTCCAATCCGCCGGGCCCACCCGTCTTTTTCCACCTCGGCAGCATGGATTGGCTTCCCAATGAGGAAGGGATCCGTTGGCTCTTGCGCACGGTATGGCCGCGCCTGCTCAAGGCCCATCCGCAAGCCAAATTGCACCTGGCGGGAAACCGCATGCCCAAGGACATGATCCGCGCCCGGCTGCCGGGCACCACGGTGGTGGGGCGCGTGCCGGATGCCAACCGGTACATTGCCCAGCGCCATGTGATGCTGGTGCCGTTGTTCAGCGCCGGGGGCATGCGGGTGAAGATCATTGAGGGCATGGCGATGGGCAAGTGCATCATCAGCACGCGCATCGGCGCGGAAGGCATTGACCACGAACCCGGCAGTAACATTCTCATTGCCGATACGGCCGCGGAGTTCACCGGACAAATGGAAAAAGTCCTTGCCAACCCGCAGCTCATCGCTGAGATCGGCGCCAATGCCGCCAACCTGGTCCGCTCCAGGCACAACAACACCCGGATCATCCAGGAACTCACCGCGTTCTATGCCAGCTTGCTGAAAAAATGAAGCTGTTGGTGGTTCTCTCGCGCATGCCGTACCCGCTGGAGAAAGGGGACAAACTGCGGGCCTACCACTTGGTGAAACGGCTGGCCAGGCACCATGAAGTGTATTTGTTCTGCCTGAGCGACCAGCGTATTCAGCCTGGTGATGAAGCGCACTTGCGCAGCTTCTGCAAACACCTGCAAGTGGTCCACCTGCCGCGGTGGCGCATCCTGCTGCGCATGGTCTCCGCGATCTTCTCGCGGTTGCCCTTCCAAGTGGGCTACTTCCACCACCGGCATGCCCAGCGGGCCATTGACGCGGTGATCGACACGTTCCGCCCGGACCATGTGATGTGCCAACTGGTGCGTACCACGGAATATGTGCGCCACCGGTATTCCCTGCCCAAAACGCTGGACTACATGGACACGCTGAGCAAGGGCATGGAGCGCCGCGCGGAAACCGCCCCGCTCCATTTGCGCCCCTTCTTCAGGGCGGAAACGCGCCGGTTGATCCTCTATGAAAACCTGATGCTGGACCTGTTCGACCACCAAGCCATCATCAGCGCACAGGACCGTGACCTGCTCTACCACCCGCAGCGCGAGGATGTAACGGTGATCCCCAATGGCGTGGACACCGAATTCTTCAACCCGGATTTCGGGCAAATTGGCGGACATGCGCAAGAGAAGCAGTTCGACCTGCTCTTCACGGGAAACATGAACTATCCCCCCAACATTGACAGCGTGTTGTTCCTGGTGCACCGCGTGTTGCCCTTGGTGCATGCCCTGCGGCCCGGCACCAGCCTGCTCATTGCGGGGGTGGACCCGGACCAGCGCGTGCGCGACCTGGCCGAGCACAACGCGGCGGTAACGGTGAGCGGATGGGTAAAGGACATCCGGACCTCTTATGCCTCGGCGCGCATCTTCGTGGCCCCCATGCAGATCGGCACCGGCCTGCAGAACAAACTGCTTGAGGCCATGGCCATGCGCATGCCGTGCGTCACATCCGACCTGGCCAACAATGCCGTAGGCGCGGTCCCGGGCGAATCCATCCTGGTGGGGCACCAGCCCCAGGAGTATGCGGACCACATCCTGCGCCTGCTGGCTGAGCCCGGGGAACGGGACCTCCTGGCTGCCAATGGCAACCGGTTCGTGCGCAGCGCATTCGATTGGGACCGCTCCGCAGAGCGCCTGGACAGCCTGATGGCCGGAACACCTGCACCGGTGCCCACGCCGTAATTTTGCCCCATGGCCGAGGAAACCACGTTCGACAGTATTGAGGGCGCCATCGCCGATATCCGTGCCGGCAAGCTCGTGATCGTGGTGGATGACGAGGACCGGGAGAATGAAGGCGATTTCATCACCGCCGCACGCAATGCCACGCCCGAGGTGGTCAACTTCATGGCCACGCACGGCAGGGGCCTCATCTGCACCCCGCTTACCGAGGACCGTTGCGGGCAACTGGGCCTGAACCTGATGGTGCAGGACAATACGGCCCTGCACGAAACGCCGTTCACCGTCAGCATCGACTTGCGTGGGCACGGCACCACCACGGGCATCAGCGCCAGCGACCGCAGCAAGACCATCATGGCCTTGATCGACCCGGCCACACGGCCCACCGACCTGGGGCGGCCGGGCCACATCTTCCCGCTGAAGGCCCGCAATGGAGGCGTGCTCCGCCGCACGGGCCACACCGAGGCAACAGTGGACCTGGCACGGCTTGCCGGCCTGGAACCTGCCGGTGTGCTGGTGGAGATCATGAACGCCGACGGCACCATGGCCCGCCTGCCGGAATTGCGTGAGGTGGCAAAAAAGTTCGGCTTGAAACTGATCAGCATCGAGGACCTGGTGGCCTACCGCATGCGCACGGAGCGCAGCGTGGAACGCGTGGTGGAGGTGAACATGCCCACTGAGCACGGCGACTTCCGACTGATCGCGTACAAGCAAAAGGATACCGGTGAGGAACACCTGGCGCTGGTGAAAGGCACGTGGGGAAAGGACGAGCCGGTGCTGGTGCGCGTGCACAGCAGCTGCCTAACGGGCGACATCTTCGGAAGTTGCCGCTGCGACTGCGGGCCCCAATTGCACGCCGCGATGGAACTGGTGGAGCGCGAAGGCAAGGGCGTTGTGCTGTACATGCAGCAGGAAGGGCGGGGCATCGGCCTGATGAACAAGCTGAAGGCATACAAGCTCCAGGAACAGGGCGCGGATACCGTGGAGGCCAACCTGATGCTTGGCTTTGACATGGACGCCCGCGACTACGGCGTGGGCGCGCAGATCCTGCATGACCTGGGCATCCGCCGCATGCGCCTGCTGACAAACAACCCGAAGAAGCGCACGGGCCTCATTGGCTACGGCTTGGAGATCGTTGAAAACGTCCCCATCCAGGTTCCGCCGAACAAGCACAACCGGGACTACCTCCTCACCAAAAAGCTCAAGATGGGCCACCACTTGGACCTGTAGCCCGTGTTCAGTGTGCAGCGGCCCGCTTGCGCTTGCCCGTGATGCCCGTCCAGAAATTCCGGAAAAACTCACTCAGTGTGTTGAACTCCTCGCGGTAGGCCAAGCCCGCCCCTTGCGTGGTCTGTGCTTGGTCCACCTGCCCCAAATTCCGGTCGTTGCTTTGGCTGAATGCCTTGAACCGAAGCTTGCCGTCCTGCGTCAGGCTGTATTCCGCGGAAAAGTCGCCGATGATGCTGTTGTTGCCCTGTTGCGTGCCCCCTGCCCCGTATGCCACGCCCACGTTCGTGCTTAACTGGAGCCGGTCGTTGAACATTTGCGTGCTTACCGCCACTTCCACTTCATCCTGGGAGATCACGTCACCGGTGCGCCAGTTCACCCCGAGGTCAAAGTTCCGGCTGACGGAACTGAGCCAGTTGCTGACCTGGTTGCTGAGCAGTTCGGTGCGGGTGGGGGCGGTTACGCCTCCAAGACCGCCATTGTCCGACTGGTTCGCCGTGGCATCCGATGGCATGAAGCGGTTCAGCACGATCAGGGAGAACACCTGCTTGTTCATGTCGTCCGTGGTGGCCAATGCGCTGCTCACCTGGGTCCGCACGGCCTCGTCAACGGTGGGCAGCTTCACATCAAACCCGATCTCCGGGTTCATCAGCTTTTGCGCCAAGTGCATCACCACTTCCACGGGAAAGCGCTTCTTGTATGCCTCCGTGCGCAGGGCGGCGGGGATCACGTCGTAAAGGCTTGCCCGCAACCTGTAGATGGCGTCCACATTGACGATGGCGTCGAAGGGGTCGCCGTACCAGGTGATGTGGCCTCCGGGCTCCACATTGAACCGCTTGTTGACCAGGTTCCGCAGCGTGAAGAGATAATCGCCGTCCACCAGCTCCACGTCGCCCTTCATGCTGAAATCACCCGAGGGGGTAACGGTCATGGCCAGGTTGCCGTTGCCACGCCCGCGCATGATGTCGCCTACGGTGGGGTCGAAGATCAGCTCGAACTTGGCATCCGGGGTCACGGCCACGTTCATGTCCAGCCGAATGCCGCTGAGGTCCACCTCCTGCCCGGTGGTGTCCGCGGCAATGCCATTGCCGGAAAAGCGCACGAAAGGAATGCTGCCCACAACGGTGCTGGCCCCAAGGGGAAAGTGGATGTCCGTACCCGAGGACGTCGCCGCGTCCACGTTCACATCCAGGTTGTCGGCATATCCGCTCACGCCCAGTGATCCCGTGGCGTACGCCTTCCCGT
>CALMYC010000291.1 GCA_937873385.1 uncultured Flavobacteriales bacterium
CAGCGGGCGGGCAACAGTCTTTTGCCCGGCGGGGGGGGCGCAAAAGGGGGGCCCACCCGCGGAAAGAACCTCCCCACCCCCCCCGCCAATACCGTGGTGTACGAGCCGGGCACCAACAACGGCTTGTACCTCGGCACGGACATGGGCGTGTTCTACACCAATGACTACTTCACCAACTGGCTGCCCTATGGCCAAGGGCTGCCGAATGTGGTGGTGAACGAGCTGGAGATCAACCTGGCCGCCGGCAAGGTGCGTGCAGCCACGTTCGGACGCGGGTTGTGGGAGAGCGACCTCTTCACCAGTCCGGTGGGCGTTGCGGATGCCGGCAGCACGCACGTGCCACGCGTGGTACCGCTTGACCAGGAGGGCCGCTATGCGCTGGTTCCCAATGAGGGCAGTCCTTACATCAGGGCGGAGGTGATGGACGCACTGGGGCGCATGGTGCGAAACATTGCCCTGAAGCCCGGCACCCGCCCGGTGATCGACCTTTCCGGCGACAGCCCAGGGGTTTACTTGGTCTCCATCACGGACGGCCGCCATGCCTGGACGGTGCGCGTGGTAAGGTGATCAAGAAGCCGCCTGTGAACATGCCCCGCTGTTTGGCCTCCTGCACAGGAACCGGTGTACCCGAACATGCAGTTCATGTGCCCGGCAATTCCCGTACTTCACGCACACTTCAACGGCAACTTCCCCGTTACTTTGGCCGATTCCCCGGCCTGCACGGCCATGGCCACCGCATGCGGCAATCCCTCCTCCTCCTCTCCTGCCTGTTCCTGCCGATCTGGGTGCTGGCCCAAACGGCCACCGTTGCGGGCGTGGTGCGCGATGATGAGATCCGCCCCCTCCCGGACGTGAGCGTTGTGGTGCTGGGCGAGACCGGGGGAACCTCCTCCAAGGCCAACGGCAGCTATTCCATCACCGCGCCTGCGGGCAAGTCCATCGTGCTTCGCTTTGCCTATCCCGGTGCAGCGAACGTGGACACCACGCTCACCCTTGAACCCGGCGAAACCCGGCATTTGGATGCGTTGATCCGCGCCCGGACCATCACCAGCGTGGTGGTGACCAATGAACGGTTGCGCGATGCGGGCATCGATAAGCTCAACGCCCGCACTTCCCATTTCCAGCCCTCCTTGGGCGACGTGAACAGTCTCTTGCAGGGGAGCCTTGGCGTGGCCACGCGCAATGAACTGAGCAGCGGCTACAACGTGCGGGGCGGCAACTTCGACGAGAACCTGGTGTATGTGAACGGCATCGAAGTGTACCGCCCTTTCCTGGTGCGCAGCGGCCAGCAGGAAGGCCTCAGCTTTCCGAACCCGGACATGATCGAGCGCATCCATTTCAGTGCGGGCGGCTGGGAACCCCGCTTCGGTGACAAGCTCAGCAGTGTGCTCGACATCCAGTACAAGCGTCCGCGCGAATTCAGTGCGGTTGCCAGCGCCAGCCTGCTTGGCGGCTCCCTGGCCGTGGGCAGCGCAATGGCCCACCAACGCCTGCGGCAGATCACCGGTATCCGCTACCGTACGCTCAGCACGGTGCTCAAGGGCTTGGACACACAAGGCGACTACGTGCCCACCTACACCGACCTGCAGAGCTACTGGACGTACGACCTCAGCGACAAGGTGGAACTGGGCTTCCTTGGCCTGTACTCCCGCAACCGCTACGATGTGGTGCCCAAGGACCGTGAGACCGAGCTGGGCAACTTCAACCAGGCCCTGCGATACACCGTGTACTTTGACGGGCAGGAACGCACCGCGTATGAAACCTGGTCCGGGGCGTTGAGCCTCAACGTGCGTCCCTCCAGGGACCTGTTGCTGAAATTCACGGGCAGCGCCTTCAACACCTACGAGACCGAACGCATGGACATCCTCGGCGAGTACCTGCTCGGCGAACTGGACCGCGACCTGGGCAGCGCGCAATTCGGCGAGGTGGTCCGTGACCTCGGCATCGGTGCGTACCTGGACCATGCCCGGAACAGTTTGGATGCCACGGTCATTTCGGCCACGCATGCCGGCTCGCTGCGCCATGGCCGCAATGGCGAGTTGCAATGGGGCTTGGAGGCACGCACGGAACGCATCCATGACCGCCTCAGCGAGTGGTACATGTTGGACAGCGCCGGGTACAGCATTCCGCAGGGCAACAGCGATGTGCTGGCGCTGAACAACAGCGTCAAATCACGGATCGACCTGGAAAGCGTGCGCATCTCAGCGTATGTGCAGAACGCATGGGAATGGAAGACGGGCCCCCACAGCTCTTGGGCGTTGATAGCCGGGGTGCGTGGGCAGAACTGGAGCTACAACAGCCAAACCGTGATCAGCCCGCGGATGCGCCTGGCCTGGCATCCGGGCTGGCGAAAAGCCGTGGCCCCGGGCGACACCTTGGCACGGGACTTCAGCTTCTGGTTCGCCACCGGCATGTACTACCAGCCGCCCTTCTACCGAGAGCTGCGCGATTTTGACGGCGTGCTGCACCCGGAGGTGAAAGCCCAAAGGAGCATTCATTTCATCCTCGGCATGGACCGCCAGTTCAAGATCTGGGACCGGCCGTTCAAGTTCACCACCGAGGCCTACTACAAGGCCCTCAGCGACCTGAACCCGTACGAACTCGACAATGTGCGCATCCGCTATTACGCCAACAACAGTGCGAAGGGCTATGCTGCGGGCATTGACATGAAGCTCAACGGCGAATTCATCAAGGGTGTGGAGTCCTGGGCCTCGCTCTCGGTGATGAAGACCATGGAAGACCTTGACGGCGACTATTACTACCTCACGTACAATGCCGCAGGTGAGCGCACGGACGGCGCGGATACCAAGGACCGCACACCCGTGGACAGTGTGCGCGTGGAGGCCGGCTACATTCCCCGCCCCACCGACCAGCGGGTGAATTTTGCCCTTTTCTTCCAGGCCGAAATGCCGCGCTGGCCCACCTTCAAGGTGCACCTGAACCTCCTCTTCGGCACCAGCCTGCCGTACGGACCGCCCAACGAAACGCGCTATGGCGACACGCTGCGAACCAGCCTGTACCGGCGCGTGGACATCGGCTTCAGCAAGCAATTGCTCGGCGCACCCGGCCAGGAGAAGACCGGCGTACTGCGCCATATCAAGGACCTGTGGATCTCCTTGGAGGTCTTCAACTTGATCAACCTGAACAATACCGTGGACTATACGTGGGTGCAGGATGTGCAGGGCCGCTATTACGGCATTCCGGAATTCCTTACCCCGAGGCGGATCAATTTGAAGTTGCTGGCGCGGTTTTGACGATGCCCGGAGGGTGACCCGACAGCTGCACAGGTGCGGCAACAACGCCCCGTCCCCCTCCCTTCCAATTAAGCAGCACGTCCACAATAAAAAGAGCGGAAATGCTCAACATCAGCAAGCATCTCCTGATGTATTGGACCGATCACCGCCAGCCAGCCGACCAAACTCCGGGGGCCAATGGAACAAGTGAATTGAGTTAAATTCGGCCCGCATGAGACCCCTCCTCCTTCCGCTGGCGGCGTTGTTCCTAGTTGGAAGCGGATGCTCCACGCACAAATATGTGGCCAGCAAGTTCCCCAATGGGAAGCCGGAAGTGGTGCTCTACCTGAAAGGAAAGGGTGAGGAGGCGGAAAAGGTGATGGAGAAGGTGTACCACCCCAACGGAAAATTGGATTATGTGGGCCGTTTTCAGGACGGCAAGGAACAGGGCGAGTGGAATTACTACTACGAGGACGGCACCCGCAAGTACACTGAGCACTGGGACAAGGGCTTGGAGGAAGGCGTGCAGCTCGAGTACGCACCTGACGGCCAGGTGTACCTGGAGAAGTACTTTGAGAAAGGCAAGCTGATCCGCACCGTGGACAAATCGAAGGTTCCCTGAGGGCTGGCGCTGGGCCGGGCACGCCGAGAGGGCAGCAATGCCATGACGGGCATGGCCGTGGCGATGTGCAGCTTCAAGGGATCCACGGCGCCGGTGCCGGGCAACAGGCCCCAGCGCAAGGCTGCACGGTCCGCCGGTCGATCATGCGAAGGCCTTCACACACGTGTGGATGATCGCGCAGCAGGCCATCAATTCCTCCTCATTGATCACTAGCGGGGGAGCAAATCGGATGATGTCGCCGTGGGTGGGTTTGGCGAGCAGTCCGTTCTCCGCCAGGAGCAGGCACAGGTCCCATGCCGTGCGCCCATCGTTGCGTGGTTCGATCACCACGGCATTGAGCAAACCTTTTCCACGCACGAGCTTCACGAAATCAAACTCGTCCACGAGCTTTTGCATGGAGGCGCGGAAGAGCTTGCCCAGGCGCTCGGCGTTGTCGGCCAACTTTTCATCCTTCACGACCTGCAGGGCGGCAATTCCCACCCGGCAAGCCAAGGGATTGCCCCCGAATGTGCTGCCGTGTTCGCCCGGCTTGATGGTGAGCATGACCTCGTCATCAGCGAGCACGGCGCTCACGGGAAGCACACCGCCGCTGAGGGCTTTGCCCAGGATCAACACATCCGGCCGCACACCCTCATGGTCGCAAGCCAATAATTTGCCCGTTCGTGCAATGCCGGTCTGGACTTCATCCGCCATGAAGAGCACATTGCGGGCCTTGCAGGCTTCGTACGCTTCCTTGAGATAGCCCGTGTGCGGCACCATGACCCCGGCCTCGCCTTGGATGGGTTCCACCAGGAATGCCGCGACATGCGGATGCTCCAACGCGCGCTGCAGTGCCGGCAGGTTGTCATAGGGGATCACATCAATGCCGGGTGTGTATGGACCATAGCCGCCACGGCTGTCAGGATCGGTGCTGGCACTGATGATGGTGATGGTGCGCCCGTGAAAGTTCCCGGCACAGACAATGATGCGCGCCTGGTCGCGGGGAATGCCCTTTTTCACGTAGCCCCACTTGCGCGCCAGCTTCAGTGCCGTTTCCACGGCTTCAGCGCCCGTGTTCATGGGCAACACTTTGTCGTAGCCGAAGAACTTGGCGGTGTACTCTTCGAATGCACCCAGCACATCATTGTAGAATGCACGACTGGTCAGGGTCAGTTTTCCCGCCTGCTCGGTAAGCGCCCCGATGATCTTCGGGTGGCAATGCCCCTGGTTGACGGCACTGTACGCACTCAGGAAATCATAGTACCGTTTGCCTTCCACGTCGCGGAGGAACACGCCCTCGCCACGGTCCAATACCACCGGAAGCGGGTGGTAATTATGGGCACCGTAGCGCTCCTCCAGGTTGATGGCAAGTTGGCTGCGGGATTCCTTGTGGTGTGTGGTCGGCATGATGCAGAACGTTCGGGGTGAGTCCCAAAACTACTGCGTACGTAACGGACAGGCCGGCAAACTGTTCGCAAGGCGGTCAATGCACGGGCCCCGGGAGAGCGGTGCCCAGCGCTTCCGGGGCGGCACTCCCCAGGCTCTCGATCAATGAAGCGGGCACCATGCCTTCCCCGGGTACCGGGGCCAGCGCTTCCACCACTTGTTGGATCCGGGTGCGGATGTTCAGTTTCGCGAGCTTGTTGCCGCCCACCTCCGGATAGACCCTGTTGCTGAGGAAAACGAACACGGTGCCTGTGGCGGGGTCCGCCCACACCATGGTGCCCGTGAAACCCGTGTGCCCGTAGCTGAGCTGGCTCGCGTTGACACTGGCAGGCCCCGGAGTGCCACGCGCCTGCGGGCGGTCCCAGCCCAGTCCGCGGCGATTGTCCGTGTGGGCGTGCCCCGTGCAAAACCGGCAGGAGGTGAACGTGCTGATGGTCTTCTCCTGCAAGTAGCGCTTTCCACCGTATGTACCGCCGTTGAGCAGCATCTGCATGATCACCGCCAGGTCGTTGGCATTGGAGAACAGGCCCGCATGGCCGGCCACGCCCCCCATCATGGCCGCGCCGGGATCGTGTACGTCGCCGCGCACCTGCCGGTGCCGGAAGGTTTGGTCGTTCTCCGTGGGCATGATGCGGTCCAACGGAAACCGCTTCCAAGGCTGGTAGCCCATGGTGGACAAGCCCAGCGGCGCGTAGTAGTTGGTTTGCAGGTACCGGTCGAAGGGCATGCCTGAGACCTCTTCCACCACGCGCATCAGCAGGTACATGCCCATGTCGCTGTACACGTACTTTCCACGTGGGGTGGTTGGCGTCTCCAAGACCCATTGGACCAGGGAATCACGGTACGTGCTACTGATGTACAAACTGTCGGCCATGCGCATGTCGTGCGAGGCATCGGCCGTGCCGGTCACGAGTTCGGGCTTTAGTTGGCCCTTACTGAGCAGGCGCAGGTAGAAAGGCACGAAGGGTTTCAGGCCGGCCTGGTGTGCCAGGATCTCGCTCAGTTTCAACGAGGCATGGTAAGGGTGCCCCTCCACCAGCTTGGGGATGTAGTTGCCCAGGGTTTTCTCCACGTCCACTTTGCCTTCGTCAACGAGCTTCATCAGGGCCAACGTGGTTCCCGCCACTTTGCTGATGCTGGCCAGGTCGAAGATGTCATCCGTGGTTACGGCACGCATCCCGGCATAGGTGGGGCTTCCATAGGCTTTGTTCCAGATCACCGCCCCGTGGCGTGCCACCAGTACCTGGCAACCGGGATACGCGTGTTCCGCCAGGCCTTCGTTGACAATGGTGTCGATCTGCATCAGTTGCCCGGTCTCCAGTGTGTCCTGCTCGGGCAGATCATAGCGCAAGCGTACCACTTGGCTGCGCTCAACGCCCATGCCCGCGGGAAAGTAGGAGGAAGCGGTGACCGGCAACCTTCCTGCTGCCGGCATGGCCCCGAAGATCAGCTGGGCCGCGAGGTCTTGCGTGTCATCGGTTTCCTCATAGGCCACCACCAGTCCATTCCACCGCTGGGCGCCGTAGGCCATGCCTAACCGGTAGGGATTGGCGAAAAGCACGAAGACCATGCGCTGCTGGTTCCCCACACGCCGCAGGAAATCCAGGGTGAGCTGCGGAACGCCGAACTCCTTGTTCAATCGGAAACTCGTGTTGTGCACCGAGGCGATCACGAGGTTGAACTTCTTCAGGCTGTCCAGCATGGCCTGCGATTGGGCCGGGTTGAGGATCTTGGGACAGTGCACCTCGGTGATGTTGGCGTAACGGGCCAGGTGTTTCGGGAAAGTGCTTCGCACACTGTCGCCGATGACCAGCGATGCAATGCGCAGGGTGTCCAGTCCTTCAATGGGCAGCACGCCATCGTTGCGCACCACGGTGAGGGCTTCGGCGTAAAGCCTGCGGCGCAGCGCCAATGCGTTGGCCGTGTTCAGGTCCTCGGACAAGTGGGCGGTCTTGATGGGGGTGAACCGGTCCAGGCCCGCCCAATCCTTGGCACGCAGCACCTTCAGGCATTTGGCATTGATCAGTTCCGCGGAGACCTGGCCGCTGTCCACGGCCTGCTTGATGCGCTTGATGGCTTTCACCGGATCTTGCGGAAAAAGCAGGATGTCGTTGCCGGCGAGCAAGGCCCGCAGCTCGATTTCGCCGGGTTTGTCCGCATTTGCGATGCCTTTCATGTTCAGCGCATCAGTGAACACGAGGCCCTTGAAGCCCATTTCGTCCTGCAGCAGGCCAGTGACGATTGGCTTGCTCATGGTGCTGGGCAGGCCGGGCGTGCTGTCCAACGCAGGCACTTCCAAGTGGGCCACCATCACTCCGCCAACGCCGTCCCCGACAAGCTTCCGGAACGGTGCAAGCTCCACGGAATCCAGCCGGGCGGCGGAAGCGGAGACCTTGGGCAACGTCTTGTGGCTGTCCTGGTCGGTGTCGCCATGCCCGGGAAAATGCTTGGCCACGGCCAGAACGCCGCCGCGTTGCAGTCCGTCCATGTATGCCGTGCCCAAGCGTGCCACCATTGCCGGGTTTTCACCGAAACTGCGGTCGTTGATCACTGGATTGGCCGGGTTCACGTTCACATCAACGTCCGGACTGAAGCTCACCTGCACGCCCAATCGCTTCATCTGCCGGGCGATCTCCTCGCCCAGCAGCTCAATGCCTTCCACATCTTCGGTGGCGCCAAGGGTCATCTGCCGAGGAAAGCGGATGGTGCTGTCCAACCGCATGGAAAGCCCCCATTCCAGGTCCATGCCGATGATGATCGGCGTTCTCGCCAAAGCTTGGTACCGGTTCACCAACCGGGCCTGGCGCACGGGCCCGCCTTGGAAAAAGATCAGCCCGCCGATGCCATATTTCGTCACCAGGGATTCCACTTCATTGACATGTTTCGCATCCTTGTTGCTGTAGGCCGCCACCATCATCAGCTGCGCGATGCGCTGTTCCATGGTGAGGGAAGCCAGGACGGAATCCGCCCAAAGGGAAGGATGTTCAAGGAAGGGAGGCAGCGTTTTCCGCTGGCTGGAGGGTATGCCTCCGCCCAAGGAAATGAAGGCTACCAAGGCAATGGAGGAGAGAAAGAAGGTCCGCTTCATGGGTTGCCGTCAAAACTACCGGCGTGCAAAAGGCGTTCCCGCCAAGCTTCGTGCCACTTGTCAACAGAACAGGCGGTATAGCGCGGAAGATGGCACGGCGTTCGCCATTGCCGCCCGGGTACTTTCGCGTTCCATCCAACGTTCAACGCACGTGCTCCGTCAAATTGTACTTTTCATTGGCCTTGCGCCCCTGGCGCTTTCCGCACAAGCTCCGGATGGCGTGCTTACGGCCCACCTCAAAGCCATCGGCAATGCCGCCAACGATGTGGAGCGTGACAGCGCGAGCGCCGTTGTAAAGCGGGAACTCGGTGCCGTGCTCAGCTCGGACAGCGCCTTCAGCGCCAAGTTCACCGGCGTGCCCATCACCCGTGTGGAGGCACCGGACGGCACGTTCCGCCTGTTTACCTGGAATGTGCGCAACGATGACGGCTCCTTCCGTTACGAAGGCTTTTTGCTGGTGAAGGACCACCGTAAGCATACGCTGTATGAACTGCGGGACATGACCGACCACATTGACAAGCCCGCCACGGCGCAGCTCAGCCCGGAAAATTGGTACGGTGCCCTCTACTATGAAGTGGTGCCCGTGAAACAAGGCGGAAAGACCTGGTACACGCTACTGGGCTGGAAGGGCGCAAGCACCGTGGAGACCCGCAAGGTGATCGAGGTGCTCAACGTGGACGGCCGCACGCCCAAGTTTGGCGCGGCCCTGTTCAACGATGGCCGCAAGCGCTCCCTGCGCATGATCTACGGATACACCGCGCAGGGCAGCATGCAGCTCAAGTGGATGCCCGGCCGCAAGGCGATCGTGGCTGACCACCTTTCCCCCACGCGGCCTGAATTCGCCGGCCAGCCCGCCTTCATGGCGCCGGACCTGAGCTTCGACAGCTGGACCTGGGACAAGAACCACTGGCAGTACACCCGCGACATTGACCTGCGCGGGACGGAGAGCAAGCCTTACAACACGCCGCCCAAGGAGGCGCGGTAGTACCCTGTGGGATTCCCTTTGGAGGCTTGCCCAGTCGCTATTTCTACTTGGTATTTGGTTTTGGTGGATGGATCATTACCTTCACTCTATCAAACCCAACAAACCATGAAACCTTCCTTCCTTCCTTCCTTCCTTCCTTCCTTCCTTCCTTCCTTCCTTCCTTCCTTCCTGAAACATAGGATCCATGGGCCTAAGTTCCACGTGTTCAAGATACCTGCACGATGCTTTTTCCTTGCAATCAGTATGTGCGCCATGGCGGAAGGATTTTGCCAGTATCGGATATTAGTAGATACCGACTGTGAGTGTGATTATGTTGCCTATGTGATGGGAACGTCCCTCACTGGATTTTTCACAAACAACCATCCGATAGTATTTAACATTCCCAATGGTACCCCGGTGGAAGGGATTGCCATTAAGAAGGTTGGCCTTGGATTACTGTTCCCAGACGATTTGACACTTTACCCGAATGACATGTACCCCCTCCTTCCCCCAGGGGCTTTGATAGAAGAAGATTCACCGGAACAGTGTGTATATGATTCTATGGCGTACCGCCACAATCTGCAGTACGGCTTCGACCCGGCATCAAACACGTATCAGATCAAGATTACCTGCATCCTTGAATGATGCGTACTGCCCTCCTGCCACTGTACTTTGCGTTTGTTACAAGCGCCATGGCCCAGGCGCGCAATGCCAATTGGGTGATCGCCAACGGGGTTTGGATGTCTTTTACGGACAGCAGCATGAGCATACAGCCCGCACTATACACGGTCGAGGGCCGCAGTTCCTGCATCAGCGATACCTCCGGCCAGTTTCTGCTATTGGTGGACAACACTGGCGTGCGTGATGCACAATTCAACTTGCTGGCCGGGGCTTCCTCAGCGGAACTCGGTTGGACCCATCCCGGATCCAGCTACCTGATACTGCCCAAGCCCGAAGCTTCGGGACACTATTGCATCCTGGTGAACGAAATGCCACCTAATGCACGGGCGGGATTGGTGGAGGTGGACTTGACAGCAAATGGCGGCGCTGGGGCTGTTGTTTCCGCTGGAACAAACTGGTACATGCAGCACACCACTTCAAAGCTCACTGCCACCACGGACACCATGGAAACAGGCTATTGGATCGTACAGCACGAGGACAGCAGTGATGCCTTTCATAGCTACCATTTGACAAGCGGGGGCCTGGACCCCGTGCCAGTAGTGAGCCATGGAGGACGCACATACCTCACAAACACACCGAACCAGATCAACGCTGACCTGCTGCGTCCCATGAAATTCTCCTTCCAGGGCGACAAGCTCGCGGCGATAACTTTCCACACGGCGTTGGACTCCAATGCCATCGAACTATTTCACTTTAACCGGACCAGTGGTGAAGTGAGCTTTTGGGCCCACATCGATAACCGGCTATACATGTTGGATTCTGCAGGCGCATTGATTTCAGGCGTTGATTTAATAAATCATTTTACCATGGACTGTGAGTTTTCGATCGATGGAAATCATCTGTACTATACATACGGAGATACGTTGAGCATGGATGGTGAACTCAGACTGGCACAGTTGGACCTCGATGATCCCGACCCTTCTGCCATCCAATATTCCGCCTTTTTTGCTGGTGCAACATGGTCCTATGTGTTTGCAGAACCAGGAGCCACTGGGGCTTTTGTGCTTACTGGACTGGATGGCAGGATATATCAAAGGGCCAATTCATGGCCTGGAGATAACCGTCCAATCACTAGCTTTTACGCATTGCCCTTACAAATGGGGGACCTATCCGGACCGGATGGTAATATATTCATGGATGTTTCAGAATGGATCTACCCGCCAAGTGGCGCATATTTTTGGGGCTTGCCAAATATCTCAAAGCGATACGTTGACAGCAAGCCGATCACCACGGGTCTTGGATATGATGAGCCTCAAGCTCCATTCTTCATTTGCCCAAATCCCGTGGTTGGGCAGTCGCTGGTTTCCCTGCCGGGCTATGCCCGGCCATCTCAGATAAGGTGGCACAATGCACTTGGCCAAGTGGTAATGCATGCGCAAGTTGAAATGCACGGGAAGTCTGTTGTGCTTGACCGTAACGGGCTTCCTTCAGGGATATACATTGTTGAATTGATGTCCGGTAACCGTTCATTGGGGTTCGTGCGGGTAGTGTGCGAATAGCAATTTGACGTTGATCAACATAGCCCTATAGCTATTTCCAGAACCTTCCATCCTCTTAACCTACTGCATGGAGTTTTCCTTCCACATCATCGGATGGCACTAAATGGCCACCCTGGGGCATCTTGCAGTTCAAGGGTGGTCGCGACCTTGGCATTGTGGGCTTCGTTGAAAGCATGCGAAGTCAAGGAGATCTTCTACTTTGACCTCTCGTACCGGCCCAAGGCCACGTGAACCCACTGGGACATGTCATTGCCTTAGTCCCACCGGTCCATCCCTGAACTTTCCCACCCCACCTTTTCGCATGAACACAAAATTCATCCCTGCCCGAACTTTTCATGCGTTGCTCATTGCAGCCACTTGGGCATTCATCCCCGTACTTTCCGCCCAGCAGGTCGCGGGCGTTCTCGCCGGCGCCGAGCTTGTTCTCGCCATAGACGGCCACGTTGACGTCGTTGTCCACGAACACGGGCTTGTTCAGTTTCTTGCCCAGGAGGTCCGCGAGCGGCACATTATCCCACCGCAGGTTCACCGCCTCGATGACCGTGCCGGTGTCCGGGTCGATCGCCCCGGGCGCGCCGATGCCCACGCCCGCGATCTCCGAGACCTTGATCTTCGCCTCCTTGCACGCCTCCTCGACGCCCTCCACGATCCGCCCGATCACGGCATCGCGGCCTTCTTCCGGCTTGCTCTTGCGCTTGGCCCGGCCCAGAACCTTCTTCCCGTCGCCGACCACGCCGATCTGCACGTTGGTGCCGCCCAGATCGATTCCGACCACTGGTTTGGAGTCTGGCATTGGTTCGTCCTTGTGCGTTCACGGTAGCAGAGCAGTGCGGTGGTCGCAGGGGTCAGGGCCGGTGCGCGCGGCCGCTCGCCTCAGACCAACCGCACGACCGCCACCGTTACATCGGGCACGCCCGCCCGGATCTTCGCTCCAATAACCGAGGATGCGCCTTCTTCCGCGGCCAGCACAAAGAGCGTGCTCCCGCTCCCGCTCATGTGCACCCGACACCCCGCCGACCTTCCCACCAACTCGATCAACGCCCCCAAGCGGGGTTCGACCGCGATCGCTGCGGAGGTGAGGTCATTGAAGAGCGATCCATCCTCGATTGCCGTTGCGGCCATGGACCGGACCGCGGCCTCGTTCAACCTCGGGCGTGAACCCGCATCGAATCGTCCATAGACGGACCCCGTTGGACAACCGAACGGCGGCAGGACCAGCACCGCCCATCCGGGAGATGGGGCGATGCGGTCGACACGATCGCCCAGCCCGGTCACGATCGCCGGCCGCGGCGGGGCGGGCTCGTCCAGGAAGAACGCGATATCGCTCCCCAACTCGCGCGACCATTCTGCCAGCCGCGGAATCGGCGCCCCGACCTCAAACGCTTCGTTCAGCCCGAGCATCACCGCCGCGGCGTCCGAAGAGCCGCCCCCCATCCCCCCTCCGGCGGGGATCCGCTTGGCGATGCCCAGCCTCACCGGCCACTCGCGTCCGATGTGCTTCTGCACCAGACGGTGAGCCCGCACGCCGAGGTCTTTGTCCGGGGGCCAGTCCACGGCCCCGGCCGGAGCTTCGCAAACTACCTGATACGCGCTCGTCCCGCCCCCGAGCGGCTCGATGTCGACCGTGTCGCAGAGGTCGATAGCGTGCATCCACGACGCGATCGGGTGCATCCCCGCATGTGGGTCCCCCGGCGGCAGGGCCGGCCCGACCGAGAGCGCCAGGTTCAACTTCGCGAAGGCCCTCCTCGTGGTCCGCATAGGGAATCGTACGAACCGACAGTGCCTCCGGGGCGGATTCCGGCCGCACGCTCGCATCCGCCGATACCATGATGCCATGCTCGTCTCCGATCTCTGCCGTGCCATGCAGTCCATCGCCCCTCTGTCCCTGGCCGAATCCTGGGACAACGTCGGTCTGCTGCTGGGCCAGGAGTCGCGCGAGTTGACCGGGCCCGTGCTGCTCACCATCGACCTGACCGAGCGGGTGCTCGCCGAGGCGGTCGCCGCCCAAGCATCGGCCGGGGGTTCGTACCACCCGCCCTTGTGGGACCCGATCAAGCGGGTCACCGCCGACACGCCCCGCGGGCGGATCCTGCTCGGCGCGATCGAGCACGAGATCGCGGTCTACTCCCCGCATACCGCCCTGGACGCCACGCCCGGGGGCATCACCGACTGGCTGGCCGAGGGTCTGTCGGGTGGGAGCGACGGGAAGATCGCCGGCGACAGCCGCGCCCTCACGCCGCGGCTGCGCCGCGACGAATCGCAGCAATGCAAGATCGTCACGTTCGTCCCGGAGAAGGACCTGGAGCAGGTCCGCAACGCGCTGGCCTCCGCGGGCGCGGGGATCATCGGCAACTACCGTGTCTGCTCGTTCAGCACGCCCGGCGAGGGGACCTTTCTGGGCGACGAGAGCACGCTGCCGACGGTGGGCCAATCCGGTCGCCTGGAGCGCGCCCGTGAAATCCGCCTTGAGATGGTGTGCTCCCGCGCGGCCCTGGCCATCGCGATGGAGGTCCTGGACCGTTTCCATCCCTACGAAGAGCCCGCCGTGGACATCTACGACCTGACCCCGCGCCCGGATCGGCACGCGGGCCCGGGCCGCCGCCTGGTGCTCGACCAGCCAGGCGACCAGCTCGACCTTGGCGCGGTCGACGCCCATGCGGGAACATCCGCTGCAAGTGGCATCACGCGCGCTCAACCAATTGCGGAGCAGCGATGGGGTGGCGGCGCAGGATTCGCACAGGCTGCAGGAGCCGCTGCGCGAACTTCGCGTCGCTCATCGCGAGATCTTGCCGCCGGTGTCGCGAGTGCAAATGGCGCTGCATCCCTGGGTGGCTTACGTCGTCATGCCGGTTTTTGCGCTGGCGAATGCCGGCGTGGCCCTGGCGGGCGGCGATCTCTCCTCGTCTGCCCATCTGGTGATGCTGGGCACCGCGGTGGCGCTGGTCGCGGGCGTGGCGCTCATGCATGTGAGTCGAGACCGTGAACCGTACCACGACGGCTGGTCCTTGAGCGATTGGCTGGAGGACCTCACGGACCACAGCCCAGAGGGCGAGCCGGAGCGGGCGGAGGAGGCGATTCGTCAGATCGGAACCAACGCCATCCCATTCCTGGTGCGATATGGTCGCTACACACCCCCGCGCTGGCGGTCAAAATCAGGTGAGGCCTTGGAGGCGTTGGGCGCGTGGCTGGGCAACGACTGGGGCGAACCATGGCGACGACGTGAAGCTCGCCGAGATGGTGCCCTCATGGCACTGGGAATCTTGGGAACCAAAGCTGTCTCAACGATTCCGGAGCTGACCCAATTAATGAACTCTCCTGGCGACTACGAGCGAGCTAAACTCGCTACGTTTGCCTTGGGCCACCTCGGCCCTGAGGCACTGCCGCCGCTCATGACGGTGCTGACGAATCCACAATCCCCGATGTGCGGTATGGCGGCGCTGAGTCTTTCGATGCTCGGCACCAACGCCCTTCCGGCCGTGCCCATCCTCATTGGATATCTACAGGAGACGAATGAGCTGGCTTATTGCGCAGCGAGGTCGCTTGGCAAATTTCAGCAAGAGCGACAGTTCATCGTCCCGGCTTTGATCAGTACCGTGGAGGATCGCCGATCAGAAGTTAGGCTCGCAGGAATGGTTGCACTGGGAGAATTTGGCGACCAAGCCGACTCCGCGGTGCCAGCGCTGGTCAAGCTCCTGAACGATTCGGATGAAGGGTTACGCCAAGCGGCCACCAATGTCCTGTCTGGCATTACCCCGAGGCATTGTCCAACGCGCTCATCAGCCTCAAAGCGAA
>CALMYC010000292.1 GCA_937873385.1 uncultured Flavobacteriales bacterium
CAGTGGCACAGAGGACACAGAGGAATGCTTGACAGGCACGCAAGCCATCTCCTCGGCCCGAATGCCTTGGTGGTAGTGTACTTCTTCCCTGTGTCCTCTGTGCCTCTGTGGTGAACCAGAACGGAAGCCTCCCATGTTCAAGAAGATCCTCATAGCCAACCGCGGCGAGATCGCCCTCCGCGTGATCCGCACCGCCCGGGAGATGGGCATCAAAACGGTGGCCGTGTACAGCACCGCCGACCGCGATAGCCTGCCTGTGCGCTTTGCCGATGAAGCCGTCTGCATCGGGCCGCCGCCCAGCAAGGACAGCTACCTGAACATGAGCCGCATCATCGCGGCGGCGGAGATCACCAACGCGGACGCCATCCACCCGGGCTACGGCTTCCTCAGTGAAAACGCCAAGTTCAGCCGCATCTGCCAGGAGCACGGCATCAAGTTCATCGGTGCCCTGCCCGAGCAGATCGAGGCCATGGGCGACAAGGCCACCGCCAAGGCCACCATGATCAAGGCCGGCGTGCCCGTGGTGCCCGGCAGCGAGGGCCTCATCACCGACCTTGCCCTGGCCAAGAAGGAAGCCAAGCGCATTGGCTATCCGGTGATCTTGAAAGCCACTGCAGGTGGCGGAGGCAAAGGCATGCGCCTGGTGTGGAAGGAAGAGGATTTCCAGGAGGCCTTTGAACTGGCCAGCCAGGAGGCCGGTGCCGCATTCGGCAATCCGGGCATGTACATGGAGAAGTACGTGCTGGAACCGCGCCACATCGAGATCCAGGTTGCGGGCGACCAGTACGGCACCTTCTGCCACATGAGCGAACGCGACTGCAGTATCCAGCGCCGCCACCAGAAACTCGTTGAGGAAACGCCCAGCCCCTTCATGACCAAGGCCCTGCGCAAAAAAATGGGCGAGGCGGCCATCAAGGCGGCGGCCAGCGTGAACTACGAAGGGGTGGGTACCGTGGAGTTCCTGGTGGACAAGGACCGCAACTTCTATTTCATGGAGATGAACACGCGGATCCAGGTCGAGCACACCATCACCGAGGAGGTGATCGACTTCGACCTGGTGCGCGAGCAGATCAAGATCGCGGCGGGCATCCCCATCAGCGGCCTCAATTACGAGCCCACCCGCCACAGCATCCAGTGCCGCATCAACGCCGAGGACCCCTTCACCGACTTCCGGCCCAATCCCGGCAGGATCACCAGTTACCACAGTCCCGGTGGCCACGGCGTGCGCATCGACACGCATGCCTACGCAGGCTACACCATCCCGCCCAACTACGACAGCATGATCGGCAAGTTGATCGTGAGTGCACAGACCCGCGAGGAAGCCCTGGCCAAAATGGAGCGCGCGCTGAGCGAATACGTGATCGAGGGCATCCACACCACCATTCCCTTTCACCTGCAACTGATGCAGGACACGAAATTCCGCAGCGGTGACTTCACCACGAAGTTCCTGGAGAATTTTGAATTGAAGAAGCCCTGAGCAGCGGTTGAAGCGCTGCGTTGCAAGACCCCTCAACGCATGGACCGCCGCTCGCTCACCGCTGTTCTGTGCGGATGCGCGGCGCTCCTTTTGCTGCGTTCGTCAACACTTCCCCGCAACGTGCTCAACTGGGACGTGTTCGGATACTACCTCTACCTCCCGGCCACCTTCATCCATCACGACATCGGCCTGCAGGACCATGCCTGGCTGGATGATGTAATGAAGCAGTACGATCCCTCGGCCACGTTGTACCAATTGGTGGACGGGCCCGACGGCAACCGGGTGATCAAGTACAGCGCAGGAATGGCCGTGCTGTATGCTCCGTTCTTTCTCGTTGCCCAAGGAGCGGCCCACTTGTTCGGCTTCCCGGCAGACGGCTTCTCCCCGCCTTACCAGTACATCCTCGCCTTCGGATGCCTGCTGTATGCCATCCTCGGCTTGTTCGTCCTCCGCAAGGTGCTCTTGAACTACTTCAGTGACAGCTGGACCGCGCTGTTGCTCTTGCTGGTCGTCTTAGGCACCAACTTCCTGCAGCTCACCGCTTGGGATGGTACGCTCCTGACCCACACGCCCCTCTTCCTGCTTTATGCGGTTCTGCTCCGGACCACCATCCTTTGGCACGAGCAGCCACGACTTCGGACCGCTCTGTTGCTGGGTGCCACGGCCGGAATGATCACGCTGGTCCGCCCTTCGGAAGGTCTATGCCTGTTGATCCCCTTGTTCTGGCTGCCAAAGGGTGAACACGGGTGGAAGCGGAAATGGGTCCTGCTGCGAACGCACCTCACTCAAATTGCCGCGGCGGCAGCGGCCTTCATCCTCGCAGCATCTCCCCAATTGTTCTATTGGCATGCGGTCACCGGGCAGTGGATCTTCTATTCCTATGTGAACCCGGGGGAAGGCTTCGACTTCCTCCCGCCCCACACCATCGATTTTCTCTACAGCTACCGCAAGGGCTGGCTGCTGTACACGCCGCTAATGCTGTTTGCACTGGCCGGCATTCCGGTGCTGTGGCGGGAACGCCGTGAATGCTTTTGGGCCATCACGCTGTTCCTGCTTGCCGACCTCTGGGTGGTCTCCGCATGGAGCACGTGGTGGTACGCCGGTGGATCCTTCAGCTCACGCTCATTGGTCCCGGCGTATACGGTGCTCGCGATCCCGCTCGGATTTTTCCTGCGCGCTGCCTGGCGCAATGCGTTCTGGCGCTGGCCGATCGGGACGCTTACGGCCTTCTTCGTGCTGCTCAACCTCTTCCAAACCTGGCAGTGGCAGGCACGCATACTCCCCAAGGACCGCATCACCCAAGCCTATTACTGGGCCATCTTCGGGCGCACCGGCATGCCTGCAGGCGCGGAAAACCTGTTGATGGTGGAACGGTCGCCCGCCACCGAAGAACGCTTCAAGAACGAGGCGCACTATGCGGTGCGGGAACTGTGCCGGTACAACTTCGATGACCGGCCCGACGGCAGTTTCCACTTCACTTCCGAAGTACCATGGACCCCGGGACCGGACATCGCCTTTGCGGACCTCACAAAAAAGGACCACGCCTGGTTGCGCGCATCAGCGCTGCTTTGGGTGGGCGACAGCCTTCCCGCGGAGCCAACACCGGTGATGGTGATGACCTTCCACCACAACGGGCAACCCTACCAGTACAGGACACGCGGATGGGCCATTCCGCCCGGCACCAGGAATGCCTGGGTACAGCTTTCCATGGATTACCTGACGCCGGAAGTGCGCTCGCCGCAGGACAACCTGAAGGTGTACGTCTGGAATGAGCATGGCGGCTCTTGGCGCGTGGACAACCTGGTGGTGCAGGTGTGGGAGCGCAAACCGTGATCATGGCGGGAAGTCATTCCAAGCCAAATAGCGGCCCTTACCTTTGCAAGGTCCGGAGCGCACCCGTACGTTCGCACGGAATTCGCAAAGCATGAGCACCCCGCACGACTTCCTGCCCATCACCCTCCAGATCCTCATCGCCGCCGGATTCGTGGGGGTGGCACTGGGGGCCGCGGCATGGCTGGGCCCCAAGCGTGGCGGGCGCCACAAGGACGAAAGTTTCGAGTGCGGCATTGAGCAGCACGGCAATGCCCGCGCACCGTTCAGCGTGAAGTACTTCCTGATCGCCATCCTCTTCGTGCTGTTTGACGTTGAGGTGATCTTCCTCTATCCGTGGGCCGTGAATTTCAAGTCCCTCGGCTGGTTCGGCTTCATGGAGATGCTCGTGTTCCTGGGCTTCGTGCTTGCGGGCTTCTTCTATGTGATCAAGAAAGGTGCCCTGAAGTGGGAATAAGTGCAATGAGCGAGAATAAGCTACCAACGGCCGCAGCGCCCAACCGGGAAAAGCCGACCATTTTGCCCCAAGGCCCACCCGGCTATACGGGCACGGGCTTCTTTGCCACCAGCGCGGACAAGGTGATCGGCATGGCACGCAAGAACAGCCTGTGGCCACTGCCCTTCGCCACCAGCTGCTGCGGCATCGAGTTCATGAGCCTGATGAGCTCCCATTACGACCTGGCCCGCTTCGGCATGGAGCGCCTCAGCTTCAGCCCGCGCCAGAGCGACCTGCTGATGGTGATGGGCACCATCGCCAAGAAGATGGCCCCCGTGCTGCGCGAGGTGTACACCCAGATGGCCGAGCCCAAATGGGTGCTCAGCATGGGCGCGTGTGCAAGCAGCGGCGGCATTTTCGACACCTACAGCGTGCTCCAGGGCATTGACCGCGTGATACCCGTGGACGTGTACGTGCCCGGATGCCCGCCGCGCCCCGAGCAGGTCATTGACGGCATCATGCAGATCCAACAACTTGCGCAGAACGAAAGCCTGCGGCGCCGCTACAGCAAGGAGTACGAGGACCTGCTCACCAAATACAAGATCGACTGAGCCGTGCCAGCCTTCACCATCAAAGCCGAACGTGACCAGCTGGTCACCGACCGCCTCACCGAACACCTCGGTGCCGACGGGTTCACCCACGAGCGCCTGTTCGACACCATGTGCTACGTGGTGCCCAAGGAGAAGGTCCACGACGTGCTGGCCCTCCTGCGTGATCAGCTCGACTTCAACTTCCTCACTTCCCTTTGCGGCATGCATTTCCCGGGGTTGGAACTGGAACTCGGTGCCGTGTACTTCCTGCACAGCATGCGCAACGGCCACCGCATCCGGGTGAAGACCCACGTTTCCCTGAAGGAAGCCACGTTGCCCACCGCCACCGACCTGTGGCCCGCGGCCAACTGGATGGAGCGCGAAACCTGGGACTTTTACGGCATCCATTTCACCGGACACCCAAACCTGAAGCGGATCCTGAACATGGAGGACTTTCCCGCCTTCCCCATGCGCAAGGACTATCCGTTGGAGGACCCCACGCGGGAGGACAAGGACGACACCTATTTTGGACGATGAGCATGACCCACCCACAAGCGGACCTTTGGAAAGCGGACCTGGCGGATGGCGGCGGGCTCAAGGAGCTCACCACGCTCAACCTCGGCCCCACCCACCCGGCCACGCACGGCATCTTCCAGAACGTGCTCACCCTGGACGGGGAGATCATCGTGGACACCGAGCAGACCATCGGGTACATCCACCGGGCCTTTGAGAAGATCTGCGAACGCCGGCCGTTCTACCAGATCACCACGCTGACCGACCGGATGAACTACTGCAGCGCCCCCATCAACAACATGGGCTGGCACATGGCGGCGGAAAAACTCCTCGGCGTGGAACTGCCCAAGCGGGTGGAGTACATGCGCGTGAGCATCATGGAGGTGTGGCGCATCACCGACCACATCATCTGCAACACGATCATCGGCCAGGATGCGGGCGCCACTACGCCTTTCCTGTACTACTACCAGTTCCGCGAGCGCATTTACGAGGTATACGAGGAGATCTGCGGCGCACGCCTCACCACCAACATGGGCCGCATTGGCGGCTTCGAGCGCAACTTCACCGACCTGGCCTGGCAGCGCATC
>CALMYC010000293.1 GCA_937873385.1 uncultured Flavobacteriales bacterium
GTCGAGCCGGCCGTCGTTCAGCCGCAGGATGCGCTGCGCACGCGCGGCCAGGCTTTCGTCATGGGTGACGATGACGAAGCTGGTCGACAGCCGGTCGTTGAGCGACAGCATCAAGTCGAAGACGGCCTCCGCGGTGCGGCGGTCCGGGTTGGGGTCCAGGTAGATGTTGCCGAAGTAGTTCACGTTGGCGCCGATGGACCAGTACTTTGGGGCGTTGTAGCGGAGCCCGAGGGAGGCGGCGCGCTGCGGCATTCCGCCCACGCGGTAATTTTTCCAGTATACGGTGCGGTCCACGGCCAACGCGGTGTCGCTGTTGTCGCGCGTCACCGTGGCGGAGGGCCTTGAACTGTACACATATTGCCCCTCGGCGTACACGGCGGTGAGTTCCCACGTGGGGGAAAGCTTGGCCTGTGCGGCGAGCTCAAGGCCCATGTGCTGCTGCGCAACGCCGGTCATGGAATAGTTCACGAAGGTGCGGTACACATCATGGTAGAAGCTGCGGGACCAGATGCCGTCGGTGATGTTGGCGAAGTAGAGGGTGGCGCGGCCTTTCAGGCGGGGCATCCGGGCTTCGTAGCTCACATCCCCGCTAAAGGCCTTTTCCGTAGTGAGCCCGTCCACCACGGCATCGCGTGTACGGGGACTGAGGAAGGCCGCTCGGGCGGTGGGTGCATTGGACATATAGGCGGCATTGGCCGTGAAGTAGTGCCGGCCAGTGAGCTTGTACACCACGCCCGCCTTCGCACCGCCACTCAGGAAGGTTTGCTTGGGGCTGTCCCCAAAGGAAGTTTCCGGGAAGAGGGCTTTCTTGAAGTGGCCGTCGCGCCAAAAGGTGGTGGTGGTCCCGCTGAGCCCTGCGTAGCCTTCCACCTTGCGCCACTGCTTTTCCACCTGGCCGAAAATATTCGTCTGGTTGGTCTTGATGTCGTAGTTGTAGCCGAAATCATCACCAACGCGAACCACATGGTTCGGCGTGTTCAAGTCGTTCTGCGCGGCATTCGGGTCGTTGCTGTCGCGGGCTGCGAACTGGTCGAGGTCCAACCAGTAGTCCCCGCCCAGCAGATCTTCCACCACCTTGAAGTAATGCGTCTTCTGGTTGTTGTAACTGGCACCTGCGGTAAGCTTCAACTGGTCGCCCATGTCCCGGCTCCACACACTGTTCACAGCAATGCGGGTGGGGTCGGCGCGCCGGTCCTCCACAAGGTATTTGCTGCGCATCCCCGTGATGTTGTTGCCTTGGATACCCTCTGCCTGCTGTACGGTGTACAAGTTTTTGCCGTTGGCGAAATAGAGCTGGTCCCAATTGATCTGGCTGGTGTTCGGGTCATTGCGCCAGGCGTTCGCCATTTCAGCGGCGATGGCCGGATATTGGTCCTCGTTGTAGCTGGGCAAGTAGCGGTAATAGTCCGGGCGCGGGTCCGGGGCATCATACCAGTTCAACGCGGTGTAGCCGTCCCTGCCGAATGTGTACAATGCGCTGGTGTTCCATTCCGTGCGCTCGTCCGGTTTGAAATAGTGGGTGAGGATGAAGAGCGGTTTGTGGTCGTTGCTCACGTTGGCATTCCGCTTTTTGCCGTCCTGCCAGCCCCAGTTCGGGTTGTAGTAGTGGTCGTCGGTGAGGGTTTGTGCCCCGGCCACGGCCAAACCTTGCCTGCCGGAAACGGTGGGGGCGCCCAAACCCACGAAACCAAGGCTGTGCTTGGCGTTCAATTTCTTTTCCACGGAAAGAAAGTAGGCGCCGGCGCTGTAGAAAGTGCCAGGGACATAGCCTTCATTGGCCCAACGCAGGGAACCACTCAGGCTGTACGCCCATCCGTTGGCCATCATGCCCGTGTTGTAGGTGGCCATGGCCCGGTTGCGGTAGGTGCGGTTGGAAACGGCGTAGGAAACACGCGTCCCTTTACGCAGTTGCGAGGCACGAAGGTCGATGTTGGTCCAGCCGCTGATGCCGCCGAAACTGTAAGGCGATGCGCTCACTCCAGCGCGGCTTTCGGCCCAGCGCGTCACATCGTTCAGCCCGCCCCAGAGCGACCAAGAGGCATAGCCGTTCTCCAGGTCGTTCATCAGGATGCCGTTCATGCTCACCGGGCTGAATTCACCCCCCAAGCCACGGACCCGGAAGCGCGCCGCACCGAAGTTGTATCCGGCCGTTGCATTGAACACATCGCGTGAGGACCTGAGGATGCCGGAGACATTTTGGCCCGCAATGTCCGCGTCGAGGTCGCTCGCCGATACGGAGAAGGAGCCCGCGCGGATGTCCTGTTCCACAATGGAGGTGTCAGGTCGCGAGCCTGGGATGCTGCTGTCCGTGTGGATCGAGTGCGTGGTGTCCGTCTGGGCTTGGGTTGGAACGACGCTGATCACCCCGACGGCAACAAGGAGCGGTAAGGTGAAGGGCCGGACGTTTCGGGTGAGCTTTTTACAGGTTGGGGAAGACGTGCTCATCGGCCGTTGGTTCGTTGTCCGCATATCGGTAGGGCGGGCAAAAGGGTGCCAAAAGTAGCAACGTGCTGCAATTGCGGATGGAAACCAGGGGCCAGGTCCGGAAATAAATGGCAACCTGCCGGATGTTGCGGATAAATTGGGCCGCAAGCACCGGAAGGGGAGGACTTTACGTCTGTTGATAAGTTGGATGCAGGCTTGGTCCGGATTCCTACTTTTGAAGGTTGCAAACAAAGGACAAACGTTGGGCCGGACGAAACATAGGGGCGAAGTTGCCCTAGGGCATGCATTCCGGTGCGTGGGGTTTGCCGTTTTGATTTTGTTGGGCATGCAGGCAAGGGCTGCGCACATCCTGGGCGGGTCCATTACTTATGATTGCCAAAGTGGGAACAATTACATCATTACCCTCGACCTGTTCTATGATTGCTCCAACACGGTTGGTGCTTTGGCGCAAACATTGCATTTTGAAAGTGCCTGTAGCACGTTCGATGTGGTGGTGCAACCACCGCCGCCGCAGGAAGTAAGCCAGATCTGCCCGGCACAGTTGGTCAATAGCACCTGTAACGGCGGTGGGCTGCAAGGGGTGAACTGGTACAGCTTCCAGACACCGGTCACCCTTCCTCCCTGCCCCGGAGGCTGGAACATATCCTGGGTCACGTGTTGCCGCGCCACCACGATCGACCTGGTTGGCGCACCCGGCACGTACATAGAAGCTGAGCTACGCAATGACCTGGCACCTTGCGACGATTCGCCGATCTTCACCGAAAACTCAGCACCCTACGTGTGCGTGGGCAGTCCGGTGAACTACAACTTCGGGGTCACTGAACCCAACGGGGATTCCATCAGCTACTCCTTGATCGGGGCCAGGGGATTCGCCAACAGTTCCCAACCAATTGCCTATAAACCGGGCTACACGGCTACCCAGCCCGCCGTAGGCACCACCCTGGACCCCGTTACCGGCCAGTTGCAATTCACGCCGCCCACCATTGGGAAGTATGTGTTCGTGATCGAAGTCCAGCAGTTCGATGCCAATGGTGTGCTGATCGGTTCGGTGATGCGTGACATCATGATAATCGCGATGCCGTGCAACGGTGCTTCCCCGCAAGCGGCCCCGGCAGTACTTACCGGTCCTGGAGGCCCGGGTGATCCCCCGGGCCCGGGAGCCCTCATGACCGGCAACAATGCGCTGCAGGTCTGTAACGGGTCACCTTTTTGTTTCAGCATGACCTTTTCGGATGCGGACGTTGCCGATGCCCTGAACCTCACTTCCACGGCTGCCGCACTGTTGCCGGGGGCCACAACGACCATAGCTGGTTCCAACCCCATGACGGTCACCATCTGTTGGACCGGGAACATCGCCAATAGCCCGGTGAATTTGCTGTTGCAGGTGAACGATGGCGCCTGCCCGATCGTGAACACCCCCACTACAGCGGTCAATATCACGTCCGTTGCCCCGCCTGCGACCACTCCAGATCCGGGAACAAATGCCACGGTACAAGTTTGCCCTACGGCAACAACCTTCAATTTGATCGATCAATTGGGTGGAACACCTGACGTGGACGGAACATGGTACGGCCCCGGCAACATCGTCCATGGGCCGCAGTTCAATCCTGCCACGGATGTGCTTGGGACTTATACGTACATGGTGGGGAATGCCTGCATGAACGCGAGTTCAACCTTGGCCATCAGCTTGGCGCCCAATGCACCGGATGCCGGAACCAATGGCACATTGAATGTTTGTGGCAGTGCCGCGCCGGTTCCGCTTATCTCCGGCTTGGGAGGTACACCGGATGCCACGGGTACTTGGACCGAACAGATTTCAGGCACAACGGTAGGTGCCAATTATAATCCCGCCACGCAAGGACCTGGAGTTTTTGTCTATACGGTGCCCGGTAGTGCAGGCTGTCCTTCAGCACAAGCAACGGTGACTGTTACGGAAGTTGCCCCGGCCAATGCAGGATCCAGCAGTGCGTTGTCCGTGTGCGCCAACGGCGCTGCAACCGGTCTTTTCAGCGCCTTAGGCGGAACCCCTGCCGCAGGTGGCATCTGGAGCGGCCCTAGCCCTGTAGCCGGCGGGATGTACAACCCCATGACCATGAACCCCGGGGCATACGTCTACACGGTGACGGGAACGGCACCTTGTGCTAACGCCACAGCCACAGTGACAGTAACGGAACAGCCGGTTGCCAATGCGGGCACGAACGGCATTTTGAATGTATGCTCCAACGGCGCAGCCACGAGCCTCTTTGCTGCGCTGGGCGGCACGCCCAACGCGGGCGGCGCGTGGAACGGCCCGAGCCCGGTTGTTGGCGGGATGTACGATCCGTCGACGATGAACCCCGGCGCCTACGTGTACACGGTGAACGGCGTAGCCCCCTGCGCCAATGCAACGGCGACGGTGAACGTGACCGAGCAAGCTGCTGCGGACGCCGGTGTCGACGGGACCTTGAACAGCTGTGCAAATGGCCCGGCCACGAGCCTCTTTGCTGCGCTGGGCGGCACGCCCAACGCGGGTGGCGCGTGGAACGGCCCGAGTCCGGTCGTTGGCGGGATGTACAACCCGGCGACAATGAACCCGGGCGCATACGTGTATACGGTGACGGGCGTAGCGCCCTGCGGGAACGCGACGGCGACGGTGACCGTGACCGAGCAGGCCGCTGCGGACGCCGGTGTCGACGGGACCTTGAACAGCTGTGCAAACGGCGCAGCCACGAGCCTCTTTGCTGCACTGGGCGGCACGCCCAACGCGGGCGGAAGTTGGAACGGCCCGAGCCCGGTCGTTGGCGGGATGTACGATCCGGCGACGATGAACCCCGGGGCATACGTGTACACGGTAAACGGCGTAGCGCCCTGCGGCAATGCAACGGCGACAGTGACCGTGACCGAGCAGGCCGCCGCGGATGCCGGTGTTGACGGGACCTTGAACAGCTGTGCAAATGGCGCCGCCACGAGCCTCTTTGCTGCACTGGGCGGCACGCCCAACGCGGGTGG
>CALMYC010000294.1 GCA_937873385.1 uncultured Flavobacteriales bacterium
CCCGAAGGGGACCTTGCAGGAGGGAAAGAGGGAAAGCACTATGCGTCAAGGTCCGCTACGCGAGACCTTGATGGGACTCAAGCGCAAGACCTTGATGGGACAGCTCCCTCAAGGTCTCCCGGAGGGTATCATGGAGGAGGGAATCCTTCTGCGTCAAGGTCCGCTGCGCGAGACCTTGATGGGACTCATTGACAGCTCCCTCAAGGTCTCCCGAAGGGGACCTTGGAGGAGGGAAAGCACTATGCGTCAAGGTCCGCTGCGCGAGACCTTGATGGGACTCAAGCGCAAGACCTTGATGGGACCAATGGCCTAAACAAGAATGCCTCCTTTCGGAGGCATTTGAGCGAGAAACGGGACTCGAACCCGCGACCCCGACCTTGGCAAGGTCGTGCTCTACCAACTGAGCTACTCTCGCTTGCGTCCATTTCACCTTGGGCCATGGCGGCGAAACGGGCTGCAAATATAGCGGTTCGTTCGATCGGTGCAACACGTGCAAACAACTCCTCTTGTCACCACATGGCAAGGTCCTTCCGGACAAGCTCCACCTCCAGATCGTCGACACGCACGCTGTCGGGACCTTCGTTCCACACATAAACGCCCACCTCTTCGCCAACATGCCGCAATTCACGCAGGTTTCGCACTACCCAGGTCGTTTGTGGACTGTCCCCTGGTTCCAATGGAAATACTTCATAGTCCGTGATGCGGTCTCCGCGGCGGCGCTCAATGACCACCTTGGCCTTTGCCTCGCCGATGGCCCGATAGGAGGTGCGTACCACGAGCGAACCGGGGGCCAGTTTCAACAGGATCGACACCGGAACGCGGTAGGCGGACGTCCATGGTGTGTGGGTGCCCAACCATTGGCCGCCTACCCTGGCCTCGGCATGGAGCAGCGTGTCCCGCAGGGCCACCCGTCCGGGAACAAGCCTTGCTGCAACGGCATCTCCTGCCCTGAGCACGGTGTCCACCCGGTGGTTCTCCATCAGTGCTGCGCGCACGGCGGGGGTGGTGGGCAATCCGGCGTCAACCCACCAGAATGGTTCATTGCGGAACGGAGCAATGGCCCGCAACACGGACCCAAGCCGGTCCCGGTTCTCCGCACGGACTGAAATGGATGCATGCTCCGGGAACAACTGTTTCAAGGCCGGGAAGCGACCGGTGTTCACCACGGTGGGCAGTGGCTCCCGCTGCACCGAAGCCATTTGTTTCACCAATGATCGCACCTCCATGGGCAACCGTTTCTCCTTGGGCGAGTGCGCAACGAGTGACCAGGCGACGGCCACGGTGAAAACGGACAGGCCAACCTTCAATTCGATCCGGGCATGCGCGGCTCCCGGTGCGAACACCAACAGGAAACAGGAACCGAGGAAGGTAAGCAGGGAGATGCCGAGCAACCACGGCACGATCGGCTTTTCAAAGCGGAACTCGAGCTGATGTTCACCCGCCGGAAGGACCGTTCCGAAGCAGGCGATGTTGGCGCGGATGATCTCCGCAGGCTGCCCGTCCAATCTGGCGGTCCAGCCCGGGTACCAGGCCTGTTGGAGCACGGCGAAGGTGGCATGCGAGGTGTGCGTGGCCAGCGTAATGCCTTCATGGTCAAAACCGGCCACGGTGAGGGAATCCGTGGGCGCACGCCGAAGCGCGCCATCCACGACAATGCCCTCCGGCAGCACCACCAGCGCACTGTCCCGAGCGGGATCCACGGTGGCGGGCCCATACCGGTCCATGGGCACAAGGCTGTCCGAGAGATAGGCCAGCGGCTGCCGCTTCATGGCATCAAACAATCCGGGATTCCCGTCCGCCAGCCGGTTGGCATCCTTTAACCAGAACGAATTGAAGCCATCGTGCGAAGGTCTTCCCTCGAAGTTCTGCACGTTCCGCCAGATGTACTTCAGCGTGGCGGAGCCGTCGGCATTTTCCCCCATGGGCCGCAGCTCCGGCCACACGGGGCCTTGCGGCATTTCATCGATGCGGCCTTGCAGCATGGCGGGGGCATAATCGCCGAGCGCCGTGTTCCATTGGGACCAGGTGGTGGCCCAGCCCATTTCCGCCCCGACCAACAGCAGCAGCGCCCACCAGCGGCGGCGAGGTGAAACAGCCCACCACCAGAGCCCGGCCAATGCCAGGAAGGTGATTGGCGCCACCACCAGCACACGGTGCCAGCGCCACAGGCCGGTCAGTTTTTCGAACAGGGTGCCGCCTTGCCCGAACGGAGGTTCATGGAAGTGCAACACCCATGCCCGGACGAGGATGGCGAACACAAGGACCCCGGCGAAACCGATCAACAACTTCACCCGGCGCGCATGGTGCGCCATCAACCGCGGCCATTGGGCCAGCGTGCCTGCGGCGAGCACCAACATGGCCAAAGCCGCAAACCATTGGAAATAGCTGGGGAAGCGGAACAGGGCCATGCCGGGAACGGCAGCCCATAGCCACCGGTGCACCGGGAGCGCATCGCCGAAAGAAGCCAGGAAACAGATCAGGCCGAAACCCGCAAACGTGTTCTCCACCGCACTCCGCCTGCGGAAGAGGGCGAGCCCGGCCAGCACCAGCATGACCACGCCGACAAAACCATTGGCCATGGTGGGGTCGGTGCCCAGCCATGCCGCATCGGTCCCCTCCGCAAACGGAAAGAGATAGGACCAGGCCGCGTGCGGGGTGAACGGATTCTTCGCCGCATCCGGATAATCCATGCCACTGGCCCGGGACAGGTAGGGGGACACCTCCCACCAGGCATAGAGCGTGCCGCAGGCCATCACCAAGGCCAGCGCCGTAAAGAGGGCTTCATGGCGCAGCAGTTGGAAGATGTATGACCGGTCATTTCCCTTCCAGGCCCGCACGGCATGGAGACCGATGAGCGCCAGCAGAAGCCACGTGCCGATGAGCGTGAAGGTGTGGTTTCCGCCGGTGAGCAGCAGGGCTTGGAAAACCGCCGCTTCCACCGCCGGCCTCCAGGAAGGCTTCTCCAGCAACTGCAGTTGGGCAGCGATCAACCAAGGCAGCCAAGCTGCGCTGATCACCGCATAGAAATGCATCTGGTGCGCCGTGAAAAAGCCGCTGAGCGCATACGCCAACCCCACGACGAGCGCGACCCGCGCATCACCATGCAAGTGCCGCACCAGCCGCATGAGGCCAATTCCGCCAACGATTACGTAGCCCAGGAAAAGCAATTGCAGCGTGTACAACGTATGGCCCACGGTGCCCGCCAAGGCCATGGAGGGCGGGTACCAGGCCGGGCCTTGGAGGTCGGCGTAGATCGGATAACCTGACTGTGCGGAGGGGTCCCTCAGCCGAAAGTGCCCGTCCTGGAAGGCCTGCGCGATGAACCAGCGCCATGGCATCCAACAATCCAGCGTATCGCCTTGCACGAGCCCGTAAGTGAAGCTGCTCAATGGCCAATACACCAACAAAACCGCCAACGCGATCACTGCCCAGCCCCAGCGCCTGGCCCAGCGGTCCCCGGTGCCAAGCAACCGCCGATCCGCGGCACTCATGCCTTTTTCAGCTTGGCCTTGCCCGCCCCGGCCATGCGCTTGATCTCACTGAGCTTCAACAACGCCTCCACCGGCGTAAGGTTGTTGATGTCCACTTCCTGCAGCTCATCGCGGATGGCCTCCAGTGCGGGATCATCCAATTGGAAGAAGCTCAGTTGCGGTTCGCGGCCCAGCCCGGCCACAGGGGCTTTGGGCGCCTTGGGGCCGGCTTCACCAGGCGCCTCTTCGCCGAGGTTGCCGGCATGGGCCTGTTCCAAATGCTTCAGCACGCGCTCGGCGCGATCCACCACGGGGCGGGGCATGCCGGCCATGCGGGCCACGTGGATGCCGAAGCTGCGGTCGCTGCCGCCGGGCACCAACTTCCGCAGGAAGAGCACCTTTCCATCGGCCTCGCGCACGGCCACGTTGGCGTTGCGGATGCGCGGGAAGGTCCCGGCCATGTCGTTCAGTTCATGGTAGTGCGTGGCGAAGAGCGTTTTGGGGCGCAGGGGATGCTCATGCAGGAACTCGGCAATGGACCACGCGATGGAGATGCCGTCGTAGGTGCTGGTGCCACGGCCGATCTCATCCATCAGCAACAGGCTCCGCGCGCTGAGGTTGTTGAGGATGCTGGCCGTTTCGTTCATTTCCACCATGAAGGTGCTTTCGCCGGTGGTGAGATTGTCGCTGGCACCCACGCGGGTGAACACGCGGTCCACCAGGCCCATGTCGGCTTCGCGGGCGGGGACGAAGCTGCCGCACTGGGCCATCAGCACGATGAGCGCAGTTTGCCTCAACAGCGCGGACTTACCGCTCATGTTGGGGCCGGTGATCACCAGCAATTGCGCTTGTTCGGGGTCGAGGGTCAGGTCGTTGGCCACGTACGGTTCACCCGGTGGAAGCTGTTGTTCGATCACCGGATGGCGTCCGTCACGAATGCGCAGCACGCTTCCCGCATTGATGCCGGGCCTGGCGTAGTTCCATTGGGCGGCGTTGATGGCGAAGCCCCGCAGCACGTCCAGCCTGGCCACCGCGGCCGCCAATGCTTGCAGCATGGAAATGACCTTGCACACTTCCTGCACCACGCGATCATACAACTGCACCTCCAAGGCCAGAATGCGTTCCTCCGCACTGAGGATGCGTTCCTCCAGTGCCTTCAGTTCATCCGTGATGTAGCGTTCCGCGCCGGTGAGGGTTTGCTTGCGCACCCATTCGGCGGGCACTTTTTCACGGTGCGTGTGGCGCACTTCGAGGTAGTAGCCGAAGACGTTGTTGTACCCCACCTTCAGCGATGCAATGCCGGTTCGTTCCGCCTCGCGGCGCTGCACGTCCATCAGCAGGTCCTTGGCATGGGTGGTGACGTGGCGCAATTCATCCAGGTCCGCATCCACGCCTTTCCGCAGTACACCGCCCTTCTGCACGTTCACGGGCGTTTCCGGTTCGATGCTGGCCTCGATGTGCGCGGCGAGGTCCAGCGGCACCTTCCACGCTTGAGCGGTTGTGGCCAGCACGCCGCCGGTCATCGCCAATGCGGAACGCACTTGTTCGGCGGCACGCAAGGCACGGGCCAGTTGCAGCATCTCCCGCGGGTTGATGCGTCCCACGGCGGCTTTGGCGGCAAGCCGTTCAAGGTCGCCCACGGCGGACAGGTCATCACCGACGGCCTCCCGCAGCGCACTTGCCTCCACAAAAGCCTGCACTTGGTCCAGACGGGCGCCAATGGCGGCTTCATCCACCAGGGGTGCCAGCAGCCAGCGCTTCAGCAGGCGCGCGCCCATGGGTGTTGCGCAGCGGTCCATGGCGGCCAGCAGGGTGCGCCCGCCCTCGTTCACCGGGGCCACCAGCTCCAAGTTGCGCACCGTGAACCGGTCCAGCCAAACATGCCCTTCATGGGCCAGCTTCCTGATGCGGCTGATGTGGCCCAGGCGGTCGTGCTGCGTTTCGCCGAGGTAGTGCAGGACGGCCCCGGCGGCGCGTTGGGCCAAGGGGAGCTCCTCGATGCCGAAGCCCTTGAGCCCCGCCGTGTTGAACTGCCGGAGCAGGCGTTCGCGGGCAAAATCATCCGTGAAGGCCCAGGGTTCCACGGCAAAGCTGTTCCAGCGCAATGCGGCTTCGGCAATGAATTCCTGTTTGGCACCGCGGGGAAAAAGCAACTCACTGGGGCCGTGGGTTTCCAGCGCCTTGTCCATGGCGGCACGGTCGCCTTCACCGGCCAGGAATTCACCGGTGGTGATGTCCAAGAAGGCGAGGCCGTAGCGCTCTCCTTCCCCGCAGACCGCCGCCAGCCAGTTGTTGCTGCGGCCGTCCACCACCCCTTCGGAGAACGAAACCCCGGGGGTGGCCACTTCGGTAACGCCCCGCTTGACGATGGTCTTGGCGAGCTTGGGGTCTTCCAACTGGTCGCAGATGGCCACGCGGTGCCCGGCACGCACGAGCTTGGGCAGGTAATTGTCCAGGGCGTGGAAAGGGAAGCCCGCCAGCTCGATCTCGCCCGTGCCGTTGTTGCGCTTGGTGAGGGTGATGCCCAGCACGGCCGCCGTGGTGACGGCATCCCCCAGGAAGGTCTCATAGAAATCCCCGACACGAAAGAGCAGCAATGCATCAGGGTGCTCGGCCTTGATCTGCATGTACTGCTTCATCAAGGGAGTTTCGGCGGGGGAGGCCTTGGTCATCGGCGCGAAGATCGCCTTAAAGTTTTCGGTGCAGGGCAGCCCGAAAGGTACCTTTCAATTCCCGTCATTTGCATCCCCGATATCCATCCTTATCAACAATGGCCAACACCGACCGCAAACTGACCATGGAGGAACTTGGCCGCGTGGATGCCGCGGATTACAAGGCCATGGTGAAGCACCGCCTGCGCTTTGTGCTGGACGATGTGCGCAGCCGGCACAATGTGGGCTCCCTCTTCCGCACGGCGGATGCCTTTGCGCTGGAGGGCATCGACCTGTGCGGGTTCACCCCGCTCCCTCCGCACAGGGAGATCGAGAAAACCGCGCTGGGAGCCACGTTATCCGTCCCGTGGAAGCACCATGCCTCCGCCTTGGAAGCCGTGGGCCGATTAGTGGCGGAAGGCTGGGAGGTATGGGCTGTGGAACAGACCCTTCAGGCGGTCCCCCTCACAGGTTGGAAGCCCAACTTGGGGCAGGGGACCGCCCTGGTGCTTGGCAATGAACTGAACGGCGTGGCCGAGGCCGTGGTTTCCGCTTGCACGGGTGCGGTGGTGGTGCCCCAGGGTGGCATGAAGCACTCGTTGAACGTCTCCGTTTGCGCGGGCATCGTGGCCGCCTGGGCCGTGCTGGGCAACGTTGGGGCCGGGTTGCAGGCAACCTCGGGACCCGTGCTTCGTTAAAG
>CALMYC010000295.1 GCA_937873385.1 uncultured Flavobacteriales bacterium
CGCGTCGCTCCGCGACGAGCCTTCCACCCAAACAAAAAGCCCCTCACGGGGCTTCTGTTCGGGTGGAAGACCGGGCTCGAACCGGCGACCTTCGGAATCACAATCCGACGCTCTAACCAACTGAGCTACATCCACCATTTTCCGCGTAGCGGCTGCCAAACGGGGCGCAAATATAATCGGTGCACCTGCAACGCTTACTTTGCGCTTGAATGAAGGTGCTTTTTCTGCCGGGCTGGTACCCGAACCGCACCCATGCCACACTTGGCAACTTTGTGCAGCGCCATGCCGAGGCCGCTGCCTCGCTCCACGAGGTGACCGTGGTCCACCAGGTGGGGGATCCTTCCGCCCGCGGCATGGAATGGGAGGTCCGGACCCGGGGTTCCTTATCCGAACACATCCTGTATGCCGCTGCAGGACCATTGGCCCGGATGCGGGCCGTGCAACGGCGCACGGCGGAGCTTCAACGATCCCAAGGCGCCTTCCGTGTAGTGCATGGCAACATTCTGCACGCCACCGCACCCCAGCTCTGGATGACCCACCGCCGCTGGCGGATCCCTTACCTGGTGAGTGAAAACTGGACGGGGTATCACCTGGATGCAGTAAGGCATCTGCCCCGGTTGCAACGTTTTTCGATGCATGTTGCGGCACGGCGTGCCGCCCTTTTGTGCCCGGTAAGCGATCAATTGGCCATCGCCTTGTGGAACCATGGTTTCCGGGCTCCCACACAGGTGGTGCCCAATGTAGTGGATACCGACCTGTTTCATCCGGGCAGTGGAGCCGTACCGCAGGCACGGACCCGATTCCTGCACATCTCCACCCTGGTGGATGCCCACAAGAACGTGACCGGACTGTTGCAAGCATTCGCCGCCGCCAGGCAGCAAGTTCCTGCGATCCATCTTCACATCATGGGCGACGGGGATGCCACGCCGCACCGGGCTACTGCGGAGCAACTTGGCCTTACCTCGGACGCCCTGAGCTTCGGTGGGCCCGCACGTCCCGATACCATTGCCAAGCAAATGCGGGAATACGCTGCATTCGTGCTGCCCAGCCATGTGGAGAACCTGCCCTGCGTGATGTTGGAGGCCTTTGCTTCCGGCCTCCCGGTGGTGGCCACCGCGGTGGGTGGAATTCCCGAACACCTCACCCCGGACCGCGGCATCCTGTTGCCCAAAGCCGATGTCCCTGCCTTGCGGGACGCACTGGTCGCCTTGGCAAGCGGCAAACTCGAGTTTGACCCGGGCCAGATCCGGGCTTACGCAGTGGAGCGGTTCAGCAATCCAGTGGTGGCCCATGCCTTTGATGCCGCGTACCAGCGCATAGTTGCCCATGGGTGAACCACTGGACCTTCCCGAAAGAGCAACTCCTCCGGCCGGGGAGAGTACGCTGTCCCTTGCGGCACCCAAGGGCGGTTCGCGCGTGCCAGTGCGCACAGGGCCCGGCCTGTTCGGCCTGCTGGCACGGAAGCTGGGCCTCGGCCGGCAAGGAAAGGAAGTCCGGCATCGGCTTGTTGAAGAGTGGAACATCGGGGTGCTGAACCGGCCGATCGAAAGCCTGCTGGATGAAGACCCCAACCGCGATGTGCGCTGGTTGCCCGCCCCGGCAAAGGGCGGTTCCCGGTCCATGCCTTTCGGTTGGCACCACCAGGGCCAGCTTCACGTGGTCTACCGGCGGACGGAAGGAAGCGGGAGCCCTTCGGCGATCGCCCGCATACGCCCCAAGCCGGAAGGCACCTTGAAGCGCTCACGCATGTTGTTGGAAGGCGAAGAGCCGTACTCCTACCCTTGCGTGGTGGAACATGCCGATGAAATCCTGATGGTGCCGGAACAGTGTGCCCTGGGCCGGGTGGACCTGTACCGGTTCGATGAGGCAACGTCCGAACTTGTCCTGCTTCGGACCCTTTTGGACCTTCCACTGGCATCGCCCACCTTGTTCAGATACCAGGGAACCTGGTGGCTAATGGGCACATCCGCAGGCCGGGCGGACTCGGAGCTACTGGCATTTCACGCATCCACACTTGAAGGCCCGTTCATGCCCCATGCCATGAACCCGTTGAAAACGGATGTGCATTCAGCGCGGCCGGGCGGTACCCCGTTCATGGTGCGGAACCACCTCTGGCGCCCGGTGCAGGACCTCGGCGGGGAGCATCCGCGGGTGCGCATCAACAGGATCGTTGCACTGACACCGGAGTTGTTCGCGGAGGAGGAAAGACCGGTGCTGAAGGCGATGGCCGGTGCGTGGTGCGGCGGCATGCGAACCTTGAGCCAGGTGGGCGCGATCACATTGGTGGACGGCCTGCGTCACGCGCCACGCCCCAAACGCCACGGGCCTATCGGCCACCTACTGCCCAACGGCAGGCTGCGCAAATGATCAAGGCGATCTCGGGCACCATCCTAGCCCGCATCCTGACCACGGTGATGGGCTTGCTGGTGTCCGTGATCGCGGGGCATGCGCTGGGGACCTCCGGGCTGGGCACCATCGGGCTGATCGTGCTGGGCATCACCCTGGTACGGATGCTCATGGAGATGGTGGGTGGCACCGCGTTGGTGTACCTGGTCCCGCGCGTGGCCTTGTCCAAGCTGCTCCTCCCATGCTACCTGTGGGCGGTGTTCGCGGGGCTCATCGGGTTTTTGTTGATCGATCTGCTGGAACTGGTACCGGACGGATTTGCAGTGCACGTGGCCTGCTTGGCATTGATCCAAAGCATGAATGCCATCCACCTGAACGTACTGGTGGGCCAGCAGCGCATCCGTGCCAACAACCTGGTCACGGTGGTCCAAGCCGTGGTACTGACCGCTGCATTCGGCCTTTTCACGCGTGATCCCGAACCGGACAATTTCACCTTCGTCCATGCCGCATATATTTCAGCAACGGCGGCACTGGCATTGAGCACGTGGGCCATTGGCCGGGAATGGACCGTTCCACACCCGCAACAGGTGCACGTGTTACGCCTGCTGTTGCGCCAAGGGGCCTACGTTCAAATGGCCAATGGCATGCAGCTGCTCAACTACCGGCTTGCCTACTGGCTCATCGAGCGGTTCCGGGGTACTGCGCAATTGGGCATCTACACCGTGGCCAACCAACTGGCGGAGAGTGCCTGGTTGGTGCCGAAGAGCCTCGCCTTGGTCTTGTACAGTAAAGTGAGCAACCTGCACCAAGCACAGGAGCAACGCGCATTGACGCTTGCCTTCCTCAAAGCCTCGATGTGCTTTGCGGGCCTGGTGACGGCGGTTTTGCTCCTCCTCCCCGGCCGGTTGTTCCAATGGGCGTTCGGGCCGGAAGTAACGGGCATCACGCCGCTCCTCGCGCTGCTGGCACCGGGCATCTTGGCCATGGCGGCCTCGCAGGCATTCAGTCATTTCTTCAGCGGCACGGCGCGCAACATCCACAACGTGATCGGTTCGGGGCTGGGGTTGGTGGCCACGGTGGCGGCGGGCCTCACCCTGATCCCGGCGTACGGCTTGCCCGGTGCGGCCATCGCCGCCACCTTGGCGTACGGCACCAATGCACTGTACCAGACCGTGGCGTTCATGCGCATCACGGGATCCTCGTTCAAGGACCTGTTGCCGAGCGCCGAGGACGGGCGCAGGTTGCGCGGGATGTTCTACAAGGGACGCCATCAACATTGAATGACAAGGCCGCCTCCGGATGGCAGGCGGCCTTGTCCCCTTCACGCCACCAACTACTCCTCCCCGTCGATCCCGGATGAAAGGTTCGCCATCATGCGCTGGTTGACCGGGTCGTGCATGCCGGGCGCGTTGTTCACCCCCAGATCAATGCCTTTGAACAGGAGTGCGG